>NZ_JBANCG010000019.1:0-18547 GCF_037026715.1 Breoghania sp. JC706 | reverse complement strand
ACCGGCATAAACGGGGCCGGATAAATCCGGCCCCGTGACACCGCCCACGACGATTACGGAAGCGGCCGCATCCCTCGTTATTTCCGCGTTGCGTTCGCGCACGCGCCCGCCCGTTGCAGGTCGCCTGGCGCCCCCGGGGCAAGCCGCAACTCCAGACATGCAACGGTGCCGCGAGGCTGGCGGTTTTCAAGCCGGAAGCATCCTTCGTGAGCCTGCATCACGTGGGATACGATATGAAGGCCGAGCCCCGTCCCGCGAACATTGCCTGCATTCGAGGCCCTGAAGTACCGCTGGACGACCTTCGCTTTTTCCGCTTCCGGAACGCCCATCCCCTCATCGGCGACGCATATGCGAAGCGCGCGCGGCTCACGTTCGGCAGACACACGGATCTCCGTCCCCGAGGGTGAGAATTTCGCGGAATTTTCCAGAAGGTTCGTGAGCGCGATCGCGATCAGTCCGGGATCGAAAACCACCTCGTCCCCCGCATCGATGCCGTCGAAGTCTATTGCCAGCACGTGATCGGCATGCGCCGACGCGAAGCGCCGCACGACGGCCGCAAGAAACGCGTGCACATCGACGGGGCGAAAGTTCGCGATCGGGAGGCCGTCGCCCATTCGGCTTCGCTCCAGCGACACCTGAAGGACGTCGACAAGATCCGAAGTCGCGACCTGGATGCGCTGCACTCTCTGGCGATTTGCCTCGTCGTCGGCGCCCAGCATCTTCATCAGCGTCGCGGCGCTCGAACGGATCACCGCCAGCGGCGTCTGGTACTGGTGGCGAAGGATATCGACGAACCGAAGCTGTTCCGACTGCATCTGACGTTCGGCGGCAAGGGCGGCCTCGGCGGCTTCCTTGGCAAGCTTCAGCTCCCGCGTTCGCTCCTCCACGAGCGCGCGTGCCCTCTTTTCCGAACGGCGCAGGACCCGCAGGCCCGAAGCCACCTTGCGCCGCGCATCGAGATGCTGGGCGCGGATGAGCATCGACAGCGACATCAGCAACGTGAACGGTGCGGTCGCGGCCCAATAGGCCGCCTCCCCCAGACCGAACAGATCCGGCCCGCCGACGATCGCGATGATGTCGACAAGCCCGAGTGTCAGCAGCGAGCCCGTGGCAAACGCGGCTGGAAGACTGCCGGGCCGGCGCAGCCGCACGAACGTATCGATATTGTGGGCGAACAGGACAATGACCGAGATGGTTGCAAACAGGTAGATCGGCTTTGCAAAGACCACATACCAATCGCCATCGACGAGCGTGACCGCCAGGGCGACCAGATTGAAGCCGATCGCTCCTTTGAAGAACCACGCCAGCCGCGAGAAAGGACGCCTGGCGCCAACCTGGTCATGAACGAAGAGCAGCACTGCCAGTATCGTGAACTGGATGATCAACCCGAGGATGGTGTCCGTCCAGTAGTGCGCGCTCTCGCCGCCCCCCAGCATGAGAAAACCGCTGTCGCTCAGGATCAGCATGGCGTTGGCGAACATCAGCAGGCCAAAGGTGAGGAAGGGTCGTGCCCTGGACAGCAACCACAACACCGCGCTGAGGAGCATTGCCATAAGGGACAGGACGAGAAGCGCAACGGTGAAACCGGCCTGGCTGATCGCATAGTCCCGCAACCCGTCACGCGTGAGAACGCTTCCCCGAAGCGCTATCGAGCTGGAACTGTCGATCTTGATGTAAATCGGCACCTCGGCCGCATCGGGCAGGTCGAGCGGCACCGAAAAAAACAGGTTTCCCAGCCCAGGCTTGCGCTCGACATGATGATCGCCCCTGAGGAACACCTCGAAGTCGGAGACGCGACCGGGATTGGCGACCCTGGGAACGTAAATGGTGATGTTGTCAAGAAAGGTCGGCAGCAGTGCCAAGGTCAGCCCGCTGGGGAGCCGATCGTGTCCGCTCGTTTCCCCGCGCCGCAGGACCGCTTTCACCCATACGATCTCACCGAGATATCCCAGTGCCAGCTCTCCGCGCACCGGTTCGAACCGGAGCGCCTTCGCGCCGGAAACCACCTCGTCGGCCGACAATTCTCCCTTTGGATCGCGCAGCACCGACAAGTGCCCCACCAGCGGGACCCCGTCCCTGCCGTCCTCGAGAACGGACAGGTCGATCGGCGGGGAACTGACGGCGCGTGCATCGACGGGCTTGGCCAGAACCGGTATCGCCGCTAACAATAGCCACACACACCAAACCGAGGCCAAAGCCGGCCTGATTCCCGATCGAAGAAGACGAAGCAATAACAGACACAAGCGGCCAATGTCCCCAAGGTCCGCTGTTGCACCATGCGCATAGGGTTTTAACAAGTGAACGTTATCCTGGTGGAAGACAATGTCGCGCTACGCGGCAGTCTGGCTGACTATCTGTCCGTGAATGGTCACACTGTGCAGGAAGCGGGTGATGCGGTGGAGCTTTACCAGAAGATGGCGGGGCACAAGTTCGACGTGGCCGTGGTCGACATCAACCTGCCGCATCACGACGGGTTCTCGATTACGCGTTATCTGGCGAAAGAACAACTCTGCGCAACGATCATCACCTCGGTTCGCTCGTCGATCGAGGATCGGGTGAAGGGGTATGAGTGCGGCGCCGACATCTACATGGTGAAACCGGTCGAGCCGGAAGAACTGGCGGCCGCGATCGCGCGGCTTGGCAACAGACAGCATGCCGCGACCGTCGCTGAACGGGCGAGCGCACCTTCCGCGTGGCTGATCGATACGGTCCGCAAATGCCTTTGGGCGCCGAATGGCAAACTTGTTCAGCTCACCGGTCGTGAAACGCTGCTGATGGAAGCCCTGTCGCAAACCGCGGAAGGCAACTCGGTGTCACGCGAGGATCTGCAGGCTGTGCTTGGCGAACCGGGGCTGTCCGGGCGCGGGCGGCTCGATACGATGCTGAGCCGGCTCAGGCAGAAGGTCCGCAGCAAGGCGGACATGGAGTTGCCGCTGATTACCGCGCACAACGTGGGCTTCAGCCTCACGGCACGCATCGATGAGGCGAATTCATAGGCCCCGCTCAGGCGCAGGCATCGTCTGAACGCCGCCGGATCGCTTGAAGGCCGGCACATAGGCATTTCCCGATTGGCCCGATCGGACAGGGTCGCGCCAGATCGAGCCTTGCCAGATCCATTCGCCATCAGGTCCGCGTCTCCCTCGGTTTTCGCTCTCACTCATATCCGCCCGCATCTCCTGAACGGGAAACAAGCCCCGGACATGGCGCCTTAATGGCGCCCTGCGGCGATCTGCTCGATTGTGAAAACAAGAGCTGCAAGCGCGAAGGCCACCGCATTGGCAGTGCGTCAAAGCCGGCAAACACCGCCTCAACGACCACCAGGAGTGTTGCTCCCGCGCAACGCACGATGCTCCTGCATGGGGTGCCATTGCTATATTTTGACACGATTTCATCGCGCCGCTCACGGCCTGAGACCGAGAATGTAAGTTTCTTACATCCGCCGATACCACAGATAAGCAATTAGACCAAAAATACGAACCCAGAGAAAATCTGGATTGTAAGTTTACTCACATGAGCGCCAACTAATATTCAGTCGATTATTCTTCGTCTTATTGGCAATTTTGCGTCCATTGCGTAGAACGACAAACAAGAACGGTTCAAATCGTCCAGTTCTGCCTCCCCGGATATGCCTTCGTGATTTCACCGGATGTCGGAAAACTGGATGTCGCCAACCACGCCATCCGAAAGCGGGCGCACGCCGCGCCGTCCGCTTCTGTTCGCCTCAAGGACCAGCGTTCCATGAATCTCCGCAGAATTGCTTCACGCTTCAAACCACAAGACAGGTTCCGGCGAAAAAATGGCGGTTTGTTAGGCTGCCTGCGCAAACTGCAGCTCGTGTTGCTCGCCATCCTGCTTTCAGTCGTATTCGGCTCACCAGCATTCGCTGCAAGTACTGGATTTGAAAAAACTCTATACTTACTCTACGGCCAGGATTTAGATATAACCTTCTCAATTGACAACTGTACCGAGTATCTTGGCTCTGGGTACCTCAATGTATATAGTGACCTTTACATAACCGCCACCTACAGTGGCGAAAAATGCTATCTAAACGTCACAGGAACAGTGACAGACGAAGCTGATTCATATTTTGTTCAGGACTTTGCATACAATACGTATGAAGGCTCGGCCGCGCAGTTAAGGGCCTATATCTACGTCTACGTCAATGACGCCATTAAGTTCAAAGGCGGAACGCTTGACGACGGCATGGTCAACAGCGAATACTCGGACTACATCAATAGCGCGAGTAAAGGCTCGGGAAGTTTTTCCTACGCGGTGACCTCAGGTTCCCTTCCGGACGGCTTGAGCCTGAATAGCAGCACCGGCAAGGTCTCCGGCACACCGACGACGGTGACGGACGAGACGTCTTTCACCGTTACCGCGACCGACACGAAAACGTCCGGAAACCCCACCGCAACGGCTACATACAAGATTACGATCAACCCGGCGGTTCCCGTCCTCTCCAACTCGTCGACAACGGTCGACCCGAATACCGAGGACCAAGATCTCACCCTCGACGTGTCGGGTGCCACTCCGACGAGCTACACGATTACGAGCGGCCCAAGCCACGGTACCGCGAAGACCTCTTCCAGCGGCATCACCTACACACCGACGGCCGGCTATTCCGGCTCCGACAGCATCACCTACTACGCCACCGCCGCCGCCGGTGACTCCGAAAGCTCCGCCACCGTTTCCATCACGGTGAACAAGCCGACGCTGGCGATTTCGCCCACCAGCCTGGATGACGCGACGGTCGGCTTCGCCTACACGAACGTCACCTTCACGGCCTCGCTGGGCACGGCCGACTACACCTACGAGCTGGAAACCGGATATTCCCTGCCCGACGGCATGTCGTTTTCCAACGGCGTTCTGTCCGGCACCCCGACGGAGGACGGCAGCTTCCCCTTCACGGTGAAGGCGACGGACGTCTACGGCGCGACCGGCGAGCAGTCCTACACGCTGGTCGTCGGCCGGCCGACGATCACCCTTTCGCCGACCACGCTCGATGATGGCGTCGCGGCCGATGAATATTCCCAGACCTTCACCGCATCCGGCGGCGTGGCGTCCTACACCTATGCCGTGACGAGCGGCAGCCTGCCGACGGGCCTGAGCCTTTCGACGGGCGGCAAGCTCTCGGGCACGCTGACCTATGTCGGCACCTATAACTTCACCGTCACGGCGACCGATTCCTACGGGTCCACCGGCAGCCAGGCCTATTCCGTCGAAGTGACCGGGGCCACGCTGACGATGACCCCCGATCCGCTGCCGGAAGGCATGATAGCAATCGCCTACAGCCAGGAGCTCGGCGTCTCGGGCGGCATGGGGCCCTACACGATCACGCATACCGGCGGCGATCTTCCCGATGGCGTCACCTATGATGCCGGCACGAAGATGCTGGCCGGCACGTCCACCGTTTTCGGCACCTATGCGCTCACCTTCGCGCTCGCCGACGCGACCGGCTCGAAGGCGACGGTCAATGTCGACCTCGCCATCTCCGACCTGCCGGACCCGACAAAGGATGCGGAAGTGACCGGGCTCGTGACGGCGCAGATCAAGACGGCGCGCCGCTTCGCCCGGCAGCAGATGTCGAACGTCAACGATCACCTGAGCCAGCTGCACGATCGCTCCCGCGGTCTCCGGAGCCGGTTCGGCGCGGGCGTCTCCTACAACACCGACACGCGCGAGACCGCCTCGTCGCGGGCTCCGGGCGAACAGGCGGCACCGGGTGCGGGCGGCTTCATCGCCACCCACGGCAACGCGGCCGACGACCAGGGGTTCGCCGATGCCTTCAATCAGTTCACCCAGGGCCGCGCGGCCGTGTGGACGGCGGGCTCGGTCGACTTCGGTTCGCGTGCGCTTGGCGGCAACGACAGCGAGGATTCCCATGTCTCGCTGGCGCTTTCGGCAGGTTTCGACTACGCGGTCTCCAAGTCGCTCGTCGCCGGCTTCGCGGTCGGCATCAACAAGGCCCACACCACGGTCACCGACAACGGCACCAAGACGGATGCAGAGGGCGCCAGCCTGACCGGCTATGCGAGCTGGAACGCCCTTCCCGACGTCTATATCGACGGCCTCGTCGGCTATGGTGTGCTCTCCTTCGACAACACCCGCTATGTCACCACCACCGGCGACTATGCGACCGGCGACCGCGACGGCCAGCAGGCCTTCGCCTCCCTCACCGCGACCTATGACGGCCAGCTCGGCAGTTTCGACCTCGCCCCCTACGCCCGGTTGCAGGCGTCCCGCTCCTGGCTCGAGGACTACACCGAGCGCGGCGCGGGGGCCTTCAACCTCCACTATGGCGACCAGACGGTCGACTCGCTCACCGGCGCCTTCGGCATGTCGATCGCCAGAACGTTCGTGACGAGCGAAGGATCGTTCGCCCCACGGCTGAAGCTGGAGTACGGCCACGAATTCGCCGATGCCAGCGACATGACGCTCACCTATCTCGCCTCGCCGACGGTCTACTCGCTCAGCACCGACGACGAGCGCAAGGACTACGGCACTGTGGGCATCGGCCTCGATCTGCTGACGCTTGATGAGGCGACGCGGATCGCGCTCGACTACTCGATCAGCTTCGATGCGGACGGCGTCCGCAACCAGCCGATCAGCTTCAAGTTCAGCCACGCCTTCTGATCCTGCTGACATCGCAAAACGCGAAAGCCCCGCCGGACGGCCATCCGGCGGGGCTTTTTTGCCTTGCGAAGAAACATTCTTCCCCCGGGAACGGAACGGCGACACTGAGTGCACCTCCGTTGCCAAGCTGCGCCTCACTTTCCCGCCACGCGGTCGCTCTTCCCGCCACGCGGTCTCTCTTCCCGAAGGAGGTCTCGATAAGACGGACGGCTTCGCGTTACGCCCCACATGCCCCGGGCCGGACGATCGGTTCACATCGAATGAAATATTCTCAGAGGCGGCAGATGCCGCCAAACCGATCGACGCACCACGCTAAAACGCCGATCCAGACATCGCCGAGCATATCCCCAGCGTCTCTCAAGCCAGGATTTAACGATAGGCATGGCTTTAGGCTGAACGCCGACAAGAAATTGAAAAATATTTTTATGAGGCTTCGTGGCGGAGAGCAGAGGACGAAGTTGGAACCCAAGGCCGAGAGCGCGACGGCCGACCGCCCATAAGGGCGCCCCGCGGAGACGCCGAGCAAAACGAGACTGTGGTGAGCGAAATAATGGCGGAGAGGAAGGGATTCGAACCCTCGATACCATCGCTGGTATACTCCCTTAGCAGGGGAGCGCCTTCGACCACTCGGCCACCTCTCCGGTCCCGCGTTGGTATCGGCAAAGAGACCTCAATTCAAGGGATTTCTCGGTCCCCTCCCCCTTCTCCACATCGCGCTGGCCTTTGTGCCGCACCGAAGCGCATAGCGCGGCCGAGGCGCCCGCCAAAGCGTTCCGCCTCCGCGCACGAACGCTCTTCGCGAAGGCATGGGCGCGACGGACGCAAGAGCGCCCCGATCATGCCGGCCCGATCGTCACGGCCGATCATGCCGGTTCGCCGCTCAGTGCATCCCAAGCCATTCGCGCGCGGCGCGCTGGGCCTCGGCGATGTCGGAAGTGCTCATCACTTCCGAAATCTCCCGGCGGTAGTGCGCCGCCTCGCGGTAGCCCCTCATCGCCGCCAGGTTGAACCACTTGTGCGCGGCAACCAGATCTTCCGGCACGTCCCGCCCCGAGGCGTAGCTCATGCCCAGCTCAAACAGCATCTCGGCGTTCATCTGCTGCGATCCCATCGCAGCCATGTCTTCGCTCAGAACCTCAAATCGAGCCATTGTCTTTCACCCTCTGCTCCAAACCGTTCCCTGTCATCCGGATCGTCTTCGTCGCGTTCCGTGTTCTGACAGGGCCAATTCTCATCCAACGGCTTCAAGCGAGCGTAAATTTTCGCGGTTAACGCAAAGAATACAAATCAAAAACGAACTGTAAACGAAACGCTCCGCTAACCAATTTCGTTTGATTTCGCCTTCAAAATCAACATGTCCGGCGCGAATACGGACGGTTAACGATCACCTTTCAATAACCATGGCGACAGCTTGCCCGCTGGAACCGAACCACGGCCACGCCGGGGACAACGCGCCCTCCATGCCGCAGGCAGGTTGCCGGGCAACGCGGGGACCGGACGCAAGAAGATCCGAATATTGTCGCACACATGCCGCTACGGCACGTCTTGCGCTTGCATGGAAAGGCGATAGGCTTTCCTTCAAAGGCGCTTTTTGCATGCCGCGACTGCCTTCGTTGCCCATCGGGAGGAGGGAACGGACAGGACAGCCGCAACGCGCCGATGCCAGGGGCTGCGAGCCAGCGGGCGGGAACGCGGAGGCGCACCGCGAGACAAGACAACAAGATCGAGTGGAGGAGAAGACCATGGGAAGACTGACGAGAGCCCTGCATCTTGGCGCCGGCATCGCGCTGGCGGGCGTATTGACGATGGGAGCCGCAGCCGCGGCCGATGCGGAAGGCACGTGGGCCCGGCCCTCCGGCAGCTCGCAGATCCGCATCGCCCCCTGCGGCCAGGCGTTGTGCGGCAAGCTGGTGTGGCTGCGCGACAAGGACAAGAAGGACGAGAAGAACCCCGACGCCTCGAAGCGCGACCGGCCGCTTCTCGGCGTTCTCACCGTCTACGGCATGACGCCGTCCGGCGAGAACCAATGGCGCGGCAAGGTCTACAATGCCGAGGACGGCAAGACCTATACCGGCAAGATGGAACTGGTGACGCCGACGAAACTCAAGCTCTCCGGCTGCGTGCTGGGCGGGCTGATCTGCAAGGGCGAAACCTGGCGCCGGGTGAAATAGGAGCGAGCCCCCTCGCCTTTTGAAGCAAGGCCGTTAAACCGCGTGCGCGCCACATCGCGACCGGGTCGCACCGATCCGGTCGCAAAGCGAGGGGGCGAGACGTTTTACGCGCGAGCGGCCTCACCCTGCGCGCGACAGCGCTGGGAAGGCCGCCGCGATCAGGCCGCCTCCAGCGTCGGTTCCGTCTGTTCGGCCTTGTAGAAGTCGAGCGCGCGGGCGGCAGCCGAGATTACCGGCACCTCGTTCCATTCCTGCGGCGTCAGGAAGATGCCGCGATTGCGCGCCCGCAGGCCCGCCCTGGGCGAGGCCGTCCACCAGATGATGGGCGGCGCGAACACCAGCGGCAGCGTCACCGGCCACAGCCAGACGACGAGGCTCGGCGCGAAATAGTAGGCAAACGCCAACGTGCCGGCGCCGAAGACGGTCATCCACCAGCTCGCCTTCCAGGCGGTAAGCATGTCCAGCGAGCCGTCCTCGCGGTCGCTCGACGGCCAGCCGAAATCGGCCCCCGTCATCACCTGATAGACCGAACGGCTCTGGAACATCATGTGGATGGGCGCCAGCAGCGAGGCGAGCAGCAGTTCCAGCAGGGCCGAAAGCGAGGCCCGCGCGCTGCCGCCATAGGGACCGTCGTCGCCCGTCGCCACCGCACGCAGCAGCAGCAGCGCCTTGGGCAGGATCAGAAGCGCGACCACGCCGAACAGCAGCGCCAGTCCCTTTTCCGTCTCCGGGTGCGGGAAACGGGGAAACAGAGAATCCGACATGAAATAGACCGGCGGCGGCGCAAACAGCGGCGCGGCGACGCTGGCGACGAGGAACAGAAGCCAGATCGGCGAGGCGACGTAGCCGAAAATGCCCTGGATGATGCTGAGCCGGCTCCAGAACTTCAGCCTCGGCGCGCGCAGCACGCGCGAATGCTGCAGGTTGCCCTGGCACCAGCGGCGGTCGCGCTTGGCGTATTCGATGAGATTGGCCGGCGCCTCCTCGTAGGAGCCGCCGAGATCGGCGTCGAGCCGCACCCGCCAGCCTGCGCGCGCCAGCATGGCCGCTTCTACCGTGTCGTGGGAGAGGATGTCGCCGCCAAACGGCGGCTTGCCGGCAAGCGCGGGCAAGCCGCAGCTCTCGGCAAAGGCCCGCATGCGGATCAGCGCATTATGGCCCCAGAACGGTCCCTCGCGCCCCTGCAGCGCTGCAACGCCGCGCGAGAAGAGCGGCGAATAGAAGCTTGCGGAAAACTGGATCATCCGGCCGAACAGCGTCTTGCGGCCGATGATCAGCGGCACGGTCTGCAGCAGGCCGAGATCGGGGGCCGCCTCCATGCGGCGCACCATCTCCACGATGGTGTCCGCCCGCATCAGGCTGTCGGCATCCAGCACCAGCATGTAATCGTAGCCGCCGCCGCTGGAGCGGATGAATTCCCCGATATTGCCGGCCTTGCGGCCGATGTTGGGCGAGCGGTGGCGGTAGAACAGCCGGCCGCCGGCGCCAAGGGCCGCCACGGCGCGCCGGTGGAGCCGCTTTTCGTCGGCAACGGCTTCTTCCCTGGTGGAATCGGACAGGATGTGGAAGTCGAAGGTCGCCAGAACCCCCAGATCGTCGAGCGCCCGGTACATGGCGTCCATGCGGGCAAAAACCGCGTCCGCCGCCTCGTTGTAGACCGGAATGACGATGGCCGTGCGTCCGCTCGGCGCACCGTCGAAGGAGGGAACCTTCTCGGCGCCGAAAATGAGCCCGAGCACTGCCGTGCACGCGCCCCAGGAAAGCCACAGCGCGCACAAAGCGACGAGCGTGATGCGCACCACGTCCACCCAGTCGAAGCCGTCGGCAACGGCGATCGAACCGAACATGGCGGCCGCTGCCACCGTAAGCCCGAGGGTCAGGATGATCGCGCCGGCCCGGCGCACGCCGACGAACAGCGTCTCCAGCCTGCCGGACTTGCTGGGTCCCGGCTGCTTGGGATCCGTCCGGTCGCTACCGGGCGGCACTGAACCGGACTGCATCGAACCGGGCTCCATGGAATGACACTCCGTGACGCTTTCGCAAAAGCCCTGTGGGCGCGTTCAACCCTTGCGGGACCGCTTAGCCCTGTCGGGCGCGGCTGCGGCCGAAGAGCCGCGCAAGAAACGGCGCCCGGGCGTCTTCGCGCTCCAGCACCTGGAGCGGCATGGCAAGCGGCGCGCGCGGCGCGGGCAGGCACAGGGAGGCGACGACGGCGCGGCGCACCTCGTCGGGAACCTCGCCGCTCAACACCCGCTCCACCAGGCTGCCGCTGTCGCCGAGCGCGCTGAGCCGCGGCGAATTCTCCACCGCCTCGGCGACCGCCTCGCGCAGGGTCGCGTCATCCAGATCCGGCCGGCGCAGCAACAGGCGCAGGCTCTCGCATGACGCGCTCTCCGGCGTCTTCATCACCTGGTTGAGGCTGATGTCGCACTGAGACACTTCAACTCTCATACTGTCTGACCCCACTGATACGTCCAGGTTTCGGTTAGGCGCTCCTGATCGCGCAAAAGGGCGGCGCTGAGCTCCACGGGCTTGCTCCCGTCCTTGCGCCTGACATCCGCGATCAAACGCCAAACGTCGCTACCGGGCAATTTGTTCAATATTTTGTGCGTTATTTTGCCGTTTCCGACATTGAGCTGCACATCGATGGCCGCGTCCTCGCCCAGACCGACGAGCGGATCGCCCGCGAAATCCACGAGAAACTTGCGCAGATCGGGATCGGGCTCGGAAGAGGCCGTGCCCCCCTGCCCCGTGCGGGTGCGGATCACGCGCGCGAGCGGAACGTCCCCCTCCACTTCCATCGCCCACAGCATGCGGTAGTGCAGCCAGTGCTCGGATCCGGCCTCGAGCCCGTTCTCCGGCATCCAGAAGGCAACGATGTTGTCGTGAATCTCCTCCTTGGAGGGGATTTCCGCCAGGAAGACGGAGCCCTTGCCCCATTCGCCCACAGGCTCGATCCAGACCGAGGGCCGCCGCTCGTAGCGCGCCTCGGTATCGAGGTAATGGTCGGGCGCCCGGTCGCGCTGCAACAGCCCGAAGCCGCCGGGATTGTCCTCGGCGAAAATCGAGAGCTGCAGCTGGCCGGGATTGGTGAGCGGGCGCCAGATGCGCTCGCCGCTGGCGCGCAGGATGACGAGCCCGTCGCTGTCGTGGACTTCGGGGCGGAAGTCGTCGAAGCCGGTGTGATCGTTCTCGCCGAAAAGGTACATGGAGCTGAGCGGCGCGAGCCCGAGCCGGGAGACGGCTGCGCGCAGGAAGATGGCGGCCTGCACGTCCACAACCGTCTCCACGCCGGGCGTGATCGAAAAGGCATAGGCGCCGGCCACGCGCTCGCTCTCAAGCTCGGCATAGAGCTTGATCTCCCGCGCGCCCTTCTCCGGGCGCTCGATGTAGAAGCGGGTGAAGCGGGGAAACTCCTCCGCGCTGCCCGACGCGGTGTCGACCGCCAGTCCGCGCGCCGAAATGCCGTAGATGTTGCCGCGCCCGAGCGCGCGGAAATAGCTGGAGCCCAGAAACGAGATCAGCTCGTCGCGATAGTCGGACCGGTTGAGCGGATAATGCAGCCGGAAACCGGCCACGCCGGGCAGCTCGATCTTCTCGAACGCCTGCGCATCCAGCGGCTCGCGGTATTCGAAATCGTCCGCCTGGAAGTCCATCGGCCGCAGCTGGCCCTCCACCACCTCAAAGAGGTGGACGGGCTTGTCGAACAGCCAGCCGGGATAGAAGGCCTGAAGCTCGAAATTGCGCTCCGTCCCCTTCCAGCGCGCATGGTCGGGCCGGAAGCGGATGCGGCGATGGCTGTCGTAGTCGAGCTTGGCGACCTGCTCCGGCAGGCTGCCCTGGTCATCCTCGTAAGCCGCACCGGCGCGCGCCTTCATCCGGGCGACAAGCCAGTCCCAGTTGAACGGGGTGCCCTGTGCGTCGCCCTCGGCAGGCTTAGCCCCTGCGGGCTTGGCGTCCTCCGGCTTCGCGTCGCCCGCCGGCTGAGCGGCATCCTGTGCGAAGGCAGGCAGGGACGCGCTGCCGATCAGGGCGGCGATAAAGCTAGCACTGATTTTCAGATAATGGCGTCGATCGATCGTCGATGTGGTTTTATCTGGCACTTTCTGGACCTGACCGCCGGGCGCGGTTGCGGCGCTCGCAAGGGGCCTCTCCACGCTCTTCTGGCGCGGCCCCGTCGGTCGCCTACCTTCCCCGATTTCGATTATTATACGTGAAGACCGAGGGATCGGTCCGCTGTGCAAACGCAATATTTCCAGATTGGTTCCATGCGTCTCTGGCATGCGGACTGCAACCGCTCTTGATCACTCTATATCACCATGGGAGCGGAGAAAATCGGAAACGATCGCGGCAAAGGCAAGGCAAAAATCAGGTAATCCGATGCCGGTCCAAGACTACCGCAGCGCAAAAATCACGTGACACAAGGTCGCCCCCGCCCGACCACTTGCACACGAGCGCCTTGCGGTCGCATGAGCCGGCCTGCCGAGGCCATGGCGCAAGCAACCAACCATGCGCGCCCGCCCGCGCGGCGAGGGCTATGAGAATGGCGAAAGGCCGCATCGGCCGTCCGCACCCAGAAGACAGGCGCCGGCGCGCGCAAAGCATCCACCGGCCTCACGCGCCCCGCGCGATCCCGCCCGCAGTCGCTCAGTCGATGCCGATCTTCTTGCGCAGCAGATCGTTGACGGCCTGCGGGTTGGCCTTGCCCTGGGAGGCCTTCATCACCTGCCCCACGAACCAGCCGAGAAGGCCGGGCTTTTCCTTGGCCTGCTCCGCCTTGTCCGGGTTGGCCGCGACGATCTCGTCCACGATCTTCTCGATCGCGCCGAGGTCGGTGACCTGCTTCATGCCGCGCTCTTCGACGATTCGCTTCGGATCGCCGCCTTCCGACCAGACGATCTCGAACAGGTCCTTGGCGATCTTGCCGGAAATGTCGCCGGCCTTGATGAGGTCGATGATGCCGCCGAGCTGGTCGGCCGAAACCGGGCTCGTGGTCACGTCGAGGCCTTCCTTGTTCAGCCGGGCGAAGAGCTCGTTGGTCACCCAGTTGGCGGAAAGCTTGGCATCGCGCCCCTTTGCCACGTCCTCGAAGAAGTCGGCGGACGCCTTCTCCTGCACGAGAATGTCGGCGTCATAGGCCGACAGGCCGTAATCCGCCATGAAGCGGGCCTTCTTGTCGTCGGGCAGCTCCGGCAGGCCGACCTTCAGCGCCTCGACATAGGCATCGTCGAATTCCAGCGGCAGCAGGTCGGGATCGGGGAAGTAGCGGTAGTCGTGCGCCTCTTCCTTGGAGCGCATGGACCGCGTCTCGCCCTTGTTCGGGTCGAACAGCCGGGTTTCCTGATCGATCGAACCGCCGTCCTCCAGAATGCCGATCTGGCGGCGCGCCTCGTACTCGATCGCCTGGCCGGCGAAGCGGATGGAGTTGACGTTCTTGATCTCGCAGCGCGTGCCAAACTCGCCGCCCGGCTTGCGCACCGAGACGTTGATGTCCGCGCGCATGGAGCCCTGCTCCATGTTGCCGTCGCAGGTGCCGAGATA
Source organism: Breoghania sp. JC706 (assembly GCF_037026715.1). Classification (NCBI taxonomy): domain Bacteria; kingdom Pseudomonadati; phylum Pseudomonadota; class Alphaproteobacteria; order Hyphomicrobiales; family Stappiaceae; genus Breoghania; species Breoghania sp. JC706. The sequence goes on along the minus strand of NZ_JBANCG010000019.1, from coordinate 4,202 downwards.
GCGCAGGATGGTGCGAAGCTTGGTGAGATACGCCTTCGCCTCGTCGGAGCAGCGCAGGTCCGGCTTCGACACGATCTCCATCAGCGCCACGCCGGAGCGGTTCAGATCGACGAAGGACATGGAAGGATGCTGGTCGTGCAGCGACTTGCCCGCATCCTGTTCCAGATGCAGGCGCTCCACGCCGATCTCGACCTGCTCGTCCTCCGACATGTCGAGCAGGATCTTGCCCTCTCCGACGATCGGCTGCTTGAACTGCGAGATCTGATAGCCCTGCGGCAGGTCCGGATAGAAGTAGTTCTTCCGGTCGAATACCGACTTGTTGTTGATCTGGGCCTTGAGGCCGAGGCCGGTGCGGATGGCCTGTTTGACGCATTCCTCGTTGATCACGGGCAGCATGCCGGGCATGGCCGCATCGACCAGCGAGACGTTGGAATTGGGCTCGTGGCCGAATTCGGTGGACGCACCGGAGAAAAGCTTCGACTTGGAGGTGACCTGCGCGTGCACCTCCATGCCGATGACGATTTCCCAGTCGCCCGTGGCGCCCTTGATGAACTTTTTCGGGTCTGGGGTGCGGGTATCGACGATCGTCATGGCTGCAAAGGATCCTGTTCGCGGCAAGGCTGAAGGCCGGCGCGGCGGGGTGATCTTTCGCGCGCACGTGCCTTGCTGTTGCCTAGTGCCTCTTTCGCCGCGCCGCAAGAGGTTCTTGAAGTCACGCATGCCGAACTCGCAGGCTAGGAGAGCACGCGTCAGCGGCTTAACTGTCCGCAGCGCGATCGCCAAGCTTCGCCGGGTCGATGCCGCCGCGGCGCAGGATGAACCCGATGATCACGGCAACTGCCCTGTAGAGCTCCTCCGGGATCTCGTCGTTGAGCTCCACCTGCGACAGCGCCTGGGCGAGGATTGCGTCCTCCTCCACCGGCACGCCGCTCTCCTCGGCAAGCTTAAGAATTGCGTCGGCGACATAGCCCTGTCCCTTCGCCGTCACCCGCGGCGCGCCGATGTGATCGTAATGCAGCGCCACCGCGACCCGCTTGGGATCGCCCTTGCCCCTCTCTTGCGCCTTCTTCTGTCCGCTCATGTCTGCCTGTCCAGAAACTGGCCGGAAACGAGCTTGCCGAGGCCGACGCTCCCCTGCTTCGGTCGCCCCTGCCGGATGCGCACGCTCGCGACATCGATGCCCGCAAGCTCGAGAACGCCGGCAAGCTCGTCCGCATTGCCCCTGAGCGCGGTGGCCACCTCCGGCCGCTCCGCCCAGACGGTGACGGACGTCCCCCCTGCCCCCAGCGCGACGAGACTTTCCACCGGCCCCGTTTCCTGAAGATCGATCGCGAAATGCAGGCGCCAGCCGGCTGCCTCCGGCTGGTCGCGGGACCCTGCGCCCTCCTCGTCGCGCGAGATCTGAAACTGCGCCATCGCCGTGCCGGTCCCCACCATGAGCGGGATCTCGAACGTCCAGTGCGCCGCCGGTGCGCCCCGGGCGAGCGTCGCCGCATCAGAACCGGACGTGGAGCTGCCCCCATGCGAGGCGAATTGCGACAGGCGGATACGCGAGAGCGCAGCCTCCGTGTCCGACAATAGCGCGCGCGCCGCCTGTTTCGGTGTGGCACCCTCATCGAGGTTCGCCTGCGCCGGTTGCTGGCCCTGCGGCTGGGCGCCTGCGCGCGGCGGCGGCGGCGGCGTGCCCGCACGCGGGGCTTGCGGCAGGCTCGCCTCCTCGCCGAGAAAACCGGAAAGAACAGCGCGCAGCAGGAAAAGCGTGCCCTTGAGATCGGCCGGTGGCGCACCGGCTTGCCCGGCGGCGGCCGTTGCCTGCCCGCTGGCCGAAACAAGCGCCTGAAGCGCGTCGGAACCGCCGGTTCCGTGGGCGGGACGCGCCTTGCCGGCCGTGGTCTCAGGTCGCACGGCAACACCTGCTTGCGCTCCCGCTGCTTCCTTGAAAAGCCCCGACCGGCCGGCGGCCGCGCGCAACTGTTCGCCGCTCAGCCCATCGGCCGGCAGCCGGAAGCCCAGAAGATCGCGCACCACCTGCTGCACCACCGGCGGCAGCGGACTGTTCTTGCCGACAAGCGCCGCCGCGTTGGCAAACAGCGGCGCAAGCGAATCCTGCCGGGCCGCCGCCAGCGGGCGGGCATCGTCGATGGCCTTGCGCAACACCTCCGGCGCGACATCGCTGCGCCCGCCCCCATGCGGCGCGGACCGCAGAACGGTCGCGTCGGCGGCTGGCGTGGCGCGTGCCGAGGCGAGTGCGGTTGCCGCCCCGCCCGTCAACGGCTGGCCCTGCCGGTTCGACAGAAGCGAAATCTCCGGCTGTCCGGAACTGCCGGCGATCCGAACCAGCACTGTCGCGCCCGGCTCCGGCGGTGTCGCGAGCGGCACCTTCACCACCGTCTTGCCGATGGCGAGTTGCGCGGCGCCATCGGCCGCCGGCTGCAGCACGCGCGCGGCCGCCACCGTGCCCGTCGCAGGCAGAGCTCGCGGACCCGAAACGATACTCGCGGCAACGCCCGGCTCCGCTCGCGCGGCATTGACCTGATGCGCGATATCGCCGGAAAGCGGCCGCGACTGCGGATCCACCAGCAGGGAAAGACGCGGCGCCGCGCCCCCCGCTTCCGCCTTCACCGTGATCGTCGAGCCCGCCTCCAGCCCCGCCGGAAGCCGGACCTCCACCTGCGTGCGCCCGATCGAAAGCCGCGTCGTGCCATCGACCGACTGGGCAATGACCCGCGCGCTGACGAGATCGCCGGGAGAAACATTGAGCGACGGCGGCGCCCCGCTGGTCGCCGATGCGCCTGCCGCTGCCGGTGCGGGCGTGCCGATCTGCGCGGGAAAGCTCGGCCCCGTGCGCAGCTGGCCTGCTCCGGCCTGACCCGCTCCAGCCTGCCCCGCTCCCGCCTGCGCCGTCCCAGCCGGGTTCCCGGCCATCTGCGCACGAACCGCATCGGGCGCGGCCGGTCGGCCCTGTTCGTCGACGACGATTGCAAGCCGCGGGGTCGCGCCTCCCGTCTCCACCTTCACCGCGACCGTGCGCGTGCCCTCGGGCAGCGGCGTCGGCAGTTGCGCTGAAATCTCCATCCGCCCGACCGCAAGCCGCGTCGTGCCGTCGGCAGCCGTTGCCGCAACCTGCGCCGTCAGCACGCTGCCCGGCGTCAGAACTGGAGGCGGAAGGCTTGTCTGGACCGCGGGTTGCGGCACCCCGCCTGTCTGGCCGGCACCTGTGGGCACAGGAACCTGCATGGCGGCGCGCGCGGCCTGCGGGGTCAGTGGCTGGCCGCTATCGTCGACCATCAGCGCAAGGCGCGGCTCGGCACCGCCAGCCTCCACCTTCAGCGCAATCGCGGTGCCCGGCGGGATCCGGATCGGCAGGCGCACCTCGATCTGCTGTCCCTTGGCCAGAGACAGCCGCGCCGTGCCATCGGCCCCTTGCGCGACTACGCGCGCGCTCATGACCTCGCCCGCGGCCGGCGCGGGCAGGCTCTGGCCGGTCGATGCCGGCGCGGGCAAGGCGATGGTCGAAACCGGGGGCAGCGGCCTGCTCCTTCAGCGAAAACTCTCCACTCCAACAAGAATAGGCCTGCCGGTTAATTCGGGGTATCCGCAATCGTCTTTCCCGCCGACGCGCGGCTTCTGCTTTCTGCGCACGCGCACCCGAATTGACCTTGATCAAGGCTTTCGACCTCCGGTTACGTCACGCTGCGGCCGATGCAACCGGTCCGCGCCGCCGGTTTGCGCATATGGAGGGGAAATCCATGGGAATTCTGAAACACGCCGGCGATCACATGCACATGATGGGCGAGATGATGCGGCAGACGGATACCGACGTCACAACGGTGAGCGGTCCGAGCGGCGACGCCTTCCTGCGCGGGGCGATCGTGCGCTGCCTGTTCTGCAAGCACGGCGAGGAATGCCGCGCCTGGCTGGGCGAGGGCCACGAACATTGCGAGCCCCCCGCCTTCTGCCCGAACTCCAGCCGGTTCGAGGCGGTGCGCAAGGCGTCGTGAGCCGGGGTTTCCGGCGAGGCCCGCAGCACCGTCGGCTCGGGGACATATCCGCGAAGGCGGTGGCGTCGCTCAGAATGCGCTCTGTCGTCCTTACGCTGCTCTTTTGCAATCTCTCCGCTTGTCATCCCCGCCTGCGCGGGGATGACAAGCGGAGAGACCGGCGGGCGCGTGAAATCTCCCCGATGCCCGCACCCCCGCCCC
>NZ_JBANCG010000018.1:0-21471 GCF_037026715.1 Breoghania sp. JC706 | reverse complement strand
TGAAAACGCCGCCCGGGCGGGCGGCGTTTCGAAAGCTTATGAAACCGATCCTCAGCGCCCGCGCGTCACCCTTTCGATCTCCTGCCGTACCATACGCTCAACCATGGTCGGGAGGTTATCGTCGAGCCACGCCTTGATCATCGGCCGCAACATCTCCCGGACGAGATCATCGAGCGTGCGCGAATTGGCAGCAAGCACCGTGTTCGAAAGGCTGGCAAAGGCGGAATGCACCGACGTATCGGTGTTTTCCGACATCAACCGCTCTTCGGGAGAAAGCGCGCCGATATCATCGCGCACGGGCTTGTAGTCGAAGGCAGGCTTTTGCGCGGGCTTCGGCTCCGGCACTTCGGCTTCGGCAAAGGCCTCGTCGGCTTCCGTTTCGTCCGAGACGAACGCGACATCGCCGGAATCGGTGTCTTCAGGAAGCCCCTCAACCATATCCGGAACGTCGTCCGGATCGTCCATCGCAAGGTCTTCGGTCAGTTCCAGAACATCATCGCCGGCAAGATCCTCCTCGAAGGCATCCTCGTCGCTCTCGCCAGCCATGGCAGCAGCCATGTCGAAGTCGTCATCGTTCTCCGCTTCGATATCGTTCTCGTCGGGCCCCTCGTCCACCACGGGCTCTTCGACATCGAAACCGCCACCGTCGCTGTCGAACAGCTTGTCGAGGTCGTCCTGCGACAAATCGGCCGACATGTCCGGTCCTTCCGTCTCCGCGCCTGCTCCGGCGTTGTCCTGCGGCGCATCATCGTCGGAGATAATCCGGCGAATCGATGCCAGGATCTCCTCCATCGAGGGTTCCTGCGCCTGCCCGGCTTTCGCCATCTCACCCCTCACAAACTGGTTCTAGCAGGATCGCACAACAGGACGCGGTCGTCCGGTTTTACGCAATCACACCGCGTTAACTGACCAAACAGAACCGCAACGCCTAAGCTCTCGTCACGATTCGCAACGCATTGACTATAACGCTTCTTTAACCAGTTCGGAAATTCCGGTCATTGCTATTGGGATTTTCCCCCTGTTATCGGGAAGAACTCACGGCGCAGCAGCCCCGGTGACGTGTGCGAACACCGGCTCGATCGCCAAGAACAGCGATCGGGGACATTCCGACTTCGAACAAGGATCAGCGTCCGTCCGGCGTGCGCAGGCCGAACCACTTGTCGCGAACAGCCTCGTAATGCTCTTTCGGCCTGTACGCGGCGACCCGCAGACCGAGATCCTCCGCCGTCAATCGGCCGACCGCCGAGACAAGCGAGAACGCGGCAACCACGCTGTCCCGTTGCGCGGTAACGAGGGTCGACTTGGCATCGATCAGCTCGTTCTGCGCATTCAACACATCGAGTGTGGTTTGCTGGCCGACCCGCTGTTCCTCGATGACCCCGTTCAACGCGAGCTGAGCCGCATCGACCTGCGCCCTGGCGGCCGTCACGGACGCTTCCGCCGCCTGATAGCTCCCCCAGGCCGCCACGATGGAAGCGCGCACGCTGTCGCGCGCAGCATCGAGAAGAATCCGGGCGTTTCCGAGCTCTTCCTTGGCCTGACGCACCTGCGAAGAGACCAATCCGCCCTGATAAAGCGGCACGGAAACGCGCCCGACGACAGAGGCGCTGTCGGTATAATCGAGATTGGTGGTCGTCGACGGGTTCCACGACCGCTGGAGATTGCCCTCGAGCGTTACTGTCGGCAGCAGATTGCCTTCCAGAACCTTCACATTGAACTGTGCGGCATCAATGTTGAATTGCGCGGCGAGGATGTCCGGGTGATGCCCTGCGCCCGCGGAAATGGCCGTCTTCAGGTTCGGCGGCAGCATGGAACGGATATTTGTCCGCGGAACGATCCGGCCCGGCTCGACGCCTACGACCTGACGGAACACGGCCCTGTCGGCATTGAGATTGGCCAGCGCCAGGTTCAACTGGGACTGCGCCGCTGCAAGCCGCGCATCCGCTTGCGCGATGTCGGTCCGCGTTCCCTCTCCGACCTCGAACCGGTCCTTCGCAGCACGAACCTGCTCACCGAGGAACTTGATGTTCGAACGGTTGAGCGAGACGATCGCGGTATCGCGGATCACGTTCATATACGCTTGGGCGGCGGAAAGCAGGACGCTCTGTTCGGTCGACTGCAACGAAGCCCGCTGCGCCTTGACGAGCGCCTCGGCCTGACGGGTGCTGTTGACGGTCCTGAAGCCGCGGAACACCGACTGCTGGATCTGCAAGCCGACCGTGGAGGTGTTGTAATAGAGCTCGCCGCCCGGCTTTGAGCTGAAAGTGGTATGGGAGGCCGACAGATTGGCGAAGATCTGGGGGCGCCAACCGGAGAGTGCCTGGGAGACCCCCTCATCGGTCGCGCGCAACTGTGCCCGCGCCGCATTAAGCGACGGGTTGTTCGAATAGGCCATCGCGAGAGCATCCGATATGGACTGCGCTTGCGCATTCGCCGCCATGACCAGCATTGTGGATGCCGTTGCCAGAGCAACGACCGAAGAACGAATAGTCAATACGCCACGCCTCATTGTCGCATGCCCCTAATCGTCCCGCCGTCGCCTCCCCCGAGGAGCGGCATTGGGCGCGACCTGGTCACCATTCGGAAAGCCTAACGCCGAGCGGTTACGCTCGCGTAATCTCTCCGGCATGGGGCACAGCATTTTTTCCCTATTGGGAAAACAGATTAGGTCGTGACCGAGCACAGTTGAACCCTTGCCTCGAACCGTCGTAGCGAAAAACGGAAGATGCGGCCAATGAGCAACAGGGCCGCGGCGCGGCCTTCTAAGCCGCCTGCCGCGTCAAGCCATTGAAAGCGAAGAAACAGCCGGTTGAAAAGTCGGCGCTGTGACCATCCCGCGCACGCCCACTCGATCGCGCGCAAAAAAGAACCGCGAGGCGCAATGAGAACAGAGGCCGGCAGCGGGCTGCTCAAGTCGACGAGAGATACATCCGCATCGTCAGAAGACGAACTCGGCATCCTTCTCGAAACCCGGCAGGGCCGGCAGGCAGGCGTTGAAAGCCGGCCTCATACTGATCTTTCCATCAGAACACAAAGCGAGGATGGCTTCCGCCGAACCGCCGCGCCCCTTGACGCACACGAGGCGCCCACCGTCCTTGAGCTGGCTTGTCAGCGCCTGGGGGATCTGGTCGACCGCGCCTTCGATCAGGATGACATCGAAGGGACCTTCCGATGCGAGCCCCTTGGTCGGATCGCCGGAAACGATCGCGGCATTGTCGATTCCCTGCTCGACCAGAGCCTCGCTTGCAGCGTGAGCGAGAGCTTCATCGCCCTCCACGCCGACGACCGAATTGGCGATCCGTGCGAGCACCGCAGTCGCATAGGCCGAGGCGCAGCCGACGACCAGCACGATATCGCTATTGTCGATGTCGGCGAGCTGAACCAGTTTTCCGAAGGTCTGGGCAGAGGCCAGATAACGGGCCGGCCCATCGGAGCCGGCGGGCTTAATCTCAAGATCACGGTCGCTGTACGCGAAGGGGCGCTTCGCCTTCGGCACGAAGAGTTCCCTGGGAACCGTGCCCATGGCATCAAGGATGCGATAGTCGGTGATATCGCGGGTGCGAAGCTGGTTGTCCACCATCCGGCGGCGCATGTCCTCGAATTCGCCCATGACGGCCTGTCCTGTCCGCTACGTTTTGCTGGCCGCTTCCTTAGCTCTCCTGACGGCCCGTGACAAGCGCCCCCCGGTCAGTACGCCGCATCCGGCCCGTTCGAGGGCACTCTATCGGGGGCGTGAACCGTTACGTTTCCAAGCGAGACACAAGCTTTCAAACGGCTAAGTCCGGGCCGATACCCGTAGGGGCACGCATTCTACCCCCAATTAAGTTCAGCTTCCCCATTGTCGGCAGACCGCGCCTCTGCTAATCAACCCGGCATCGCTCGCCCCTCTCGAATTCGTGAAGAGGCTTTTCAGGCGGGTTTTGAGGCCACGTGGCGGAGTGGTGACGCAACGGATTGCAAATCCGTGTACCCCGGTTCGATTCCGGGCGTGGCCTCCAAGATCTTCTTTCCCACTATCTTCCGATCGCTCCTCAGAGACGACTTCCGACAGGGTCGGAACGGACCCTTCTTTTTTGCGTCGCAGCGCCCCCCTGCCTTCCACGGCACCAAGTGCCGCCCGGCACGTCAGGCATAGCCGCCGACCTGCGCGGCAAGCCGACGACAGCAATGCGGACAATCCTTACGCAAACGAATCATTACCACATTCGGAAACCAGAAGTTCTTAGGCGACAGCCACCCCTGCCTCGTTCCCATTTTGCAATTCTCGCAAGTGTTCACTACACTCTCCATCTTACTGTGAACGTTTGCAAATCCGGGCTTTGCGATACGTTCTGGCCGTATCGGACCCGAATCGATCCGGTTCCGTTAATCTGTTTTCAAGGTAATCGCTGCGGCTTCGCGGGTCTGTTCGGTCGATCCCGCTCCGAAGATTTCGTTATGGTCGCGCGTTAACGCAGCCCCCCTCTCCAGCATCGCTCAAAATGACAGCCGAAATGGCCGCCAGGAAGACGGATAAACCTCATGAACCACGGCGGTAACATCACGCTCGCAAAGGCTCGTTACGGAGGCGAAACGGAAGATTGGCTGGACCTTTCGACCGGGATAAATCCGCACGCCTGGGGGGGCGGCCACTACGACGATTTGATTGTGGAAAACGACTGGATGCGGCTTCCAGATACCGCATCGGGCGAAGCGCTGATCGCAGCCGCACGTACGGCTTATGAGGCTCCGCAAGCGTTAACGATTGCCGCTGCTCCCGGCACCCAGGCCGCGTTGTCCGTGCTGGCGCGTCTTGCCCCGGAAGGGGATGCGGCGATCGTTTCACCGACATATTCCGGTCATCTCGATGCGTGGAATGCCGCCGGCCGCTCGTTGCGGACAGTCGCATGCCTTGAAGATGCGGCATGCGCCTCGACGGTGATCCTCGTCAACCCGAACAATCCGGACGGTCGGCTCGTTGCGCCCGAGACGCTTCTGCAGTTCGCCCGCGATCTCGGCGCGCGCGGCGGCCTTTTGATCGTCGATGAGGCTTTCGCCGACGCAACCCCCGAGGCAAGCCTGCTTCCCCTGCTCGACACGGAGCCGGTGGCGGTCCTACGGTCCTTCGGCAAGTTCTTCGGCCTCGCCGGTCTGCGGCTCGGTTTCGTCGTAGCCCAAACGCCCTTTGGAAAGGCAATCGAGGCGAACCTGGGGTCCTGGGCCGTCTCCGGCCCGACCCTTGCCATAGGCACTGCGGCGCTGCGCGATCTGGACTGGCAGAAGGCGATGCGCGAGCGGCTGGCATGCGAGCGGGACGCGCTCGACGCCATGCTCCGTGCGCACGGGCTCGAAGTCTTGGGCGGCACATCGCTGTTCCGGCTCGTCCGCCACGACGACGCCGCAGCGCTACATGCCGCGCTTGCCCGGCGACATATCTGGACGCGCCGCTTCCAGGAGCATCCCACCTGGCTCAGGATCGGATTGCCGGGCGCACCGTCCGCGCGAGACCGTCTCGCGGAATCCCTCGCTGCTTCCTTGGCCGAAATTGCGAGCTGAGGGCTTGGCGAGCATGCTGGTCTCCTCGGATACTTTCGCCGTTCTTGCGCTCGCACTGGCCATTGATGCGATCCTTGGCGATCCTCGCTGGCTGTGGCACGCCGTTCCCCATCCTGTCGTCCTGATCGGGAGGCTGATCGCGTTTTTCGATCGCCATGGCAACAGGGCGGAATTCGGGCATCGCAGGCGGCGGGCTTTCGGCGTCCTTTGTGTTCTTGCGCTGCTACTCGTGTGCATCGGGAGCGCTCTGGCGATCCAGAAAGCGCTTGGCCTCATTTCCGGCGGCAACATCGCGCTTGCGGTTCTTGCGTCTGTGCTGCTCGCCCAGAACAGCCTCGTGCGTCATGTCGGAGCCGTTGCGAGCGGGCTTGATGAAAGCCTGGAAAAGGGCCGTGCGGCCGTAGCCATGATCGTGGGCCGGGATGTCAACGTGCTGGATGAGGCGGCTGTTGCCCGCGCTGCCATCGAATCGAACGCGGAAAATTTCTCCGACGGCCTCGTCGCGCCGGCCTTCTGGTTCGCCGTGGCGGGCCTTCCGGGCCTTCTGGCCTACAAGGCCCTCAACACGGCGGACTCGATGATCGGGCATAAATCCGAACGTTATCGTGCGTTTGGTGAAGCCGCCGCTCGGCTCGACGATATGGCCAATTTTCTGCCTGCCCGCATCGCCGGCCTGCTTTTGGCGCTCGCGGCCCCTGCCGGCGGTGGTTCGTGCCGAAACGCCTTCTCGGTGATGATGCGGGATGCGCGGCGCCTCGCCTCCCCCAATGCCGGATATCCGGAAGCGGCCATGGCCGGCGCCTTGAACCGTGCGCTGGCCGGTCCACGACGCTATGCCGGCGGCATTGTCGAAGGCGAGTGGCTGAACGAAAATGCAAGCGCCGAGGCAAATTCAACCGATATCCGCCGTGCGCTGCGGATCACATGGGCGGCCTGGACCATTCTCCTTGTGGTGACGCTCGCCGCAGCATTCGTTCTGCATTGAGGAGAAAGACATGCCGCAAAACACCGACTATGTGCCGGGTTCGAACAATATCCCCCCGTATTCGCAGGCCGCGGAAAACAACAAGGGCCCTATCGGCGAGGTCCTGCAGGGAACCTTCGCGCATGCGCGGTCGGTTCTGGAGATCGCCAGCGGGACGGGGCAACACGCGGTCCACATGGCCGGGCTCCTGCCGCACCTGACCTGGCAGCCCAGCGACCTGGAGGAGAACCTGCCCGGCTTGATGGCCAGACACGCGCTGGAGGCGACGCCCAACCTGCTCCCGCCGATCGAACTCGATATCGCGCGCCGCCCCTGGCCTGTCCGCGACATCGATGCGATCTTCGCCGCCAACTGCCTGCACATCGTCTCTTGGCCGCTTGTGGAGGCTTTTTTCGAGGGGGCTGGCGCGGCGTTGGCCGAAAAGGGCGGCCTACTCGCCGTCTACGGACCGTTCAAATACGGTGGCGCATTCACCACGACAAGCAATGCCGAGTTCGACGCCTTCCTGCGCGCCCGCGATCCAGCGGCCGGGATCCGGGACTTTGAAGCCGTGGACAGGCTGGCCAAAGCGCAGGGGTTGAAATGCGTCCAGGATCACGCGATGCCGGCCAACAACCAGCTTCTCGTCTGGCAAAGAGGCTGACGCCCTCCCCGCGTCACCGCGCCCGCGCGATCGCAAGCAGCGCCTCCATGTCCAGCGCACTTTCAAGATGATCCGCGAGGGCCTCGAGAGCCGCCTCCACCCGCGTCTCATACGCGACCCCCGACACCCCGCCCAGGCTTTTCAGGAAGCCGGCGCGAAAAGCGTCTGAGCCGAACAGGCCGTGCATGTATGAGCCCATCACGAGACCATCGGCTGAGACGGCGCCATCCATCCGGCCGTCGATCTCCATCATAGGGCGCGCGCAGTCCGCCCCCCGGGTCCGCCCAAGATGGATCTCATAGCCTGAAACCGGGGTGCCGGTCGCAATGTGTCTCCCATGCGTGATGCTGAGCGTCTTGTCATCGCGAAGCACTGTCTCGACTTCAAGGAGGCCAAGACCGGCGACTGTGTCAGGCTTGCCTTCGAGGCCGTCGGGATCGGCAATCGTGCGGCCCAGCATCTGATAGCCGCCGCAAAGCCCGAGAACGGTTCCGCCGCGGCGGCGATGCGCCGCCAGATCGATGTCCCAGCCCTGCGCCCGGAAAAAGGCCAGGTCCGCGATCGTCGATTTGGATCCCGGCAACAAAACGAGATCGGCATCTCCCGGCAGAGCTTCGCCTGCCTGCACAAGTCTCAGATCCACACCCGGCTCCATCCGCAAGGGGTCGAGATCATCGAAATTGGCGATCCGGCCGACAACAGGCACGATGACCTTGACCGGCTGTCCGCTCGGGCCGCTTCCTCTTCCCTCCGCAAGGCCGAGGACGTCTTCCGCCGGCAAATGCGCCGCCTGCGCAAACCACGGAACCGTACCGAGCGACCGCCAGCCCGTACGCCGTTCGATCTCCACCACGCCTTCAGAAAACAGTGAAATATCTCCGCGAAAGCAATTGATTATGAATGCTTTTATTCGATCTCTCTCACATTCCTCCAGAACGCAATGCGTCCCCACCAGGGACGCGATGACGCCCCCCCGATCAATATCGCCGACCAGCACCACAGGCAGGTCTGCAGCAGATGCGAACCCCATGTTCGCAATGTCGCCGGCGCGCAGATTGATTTCCGCCGGGCTTCCCGCGCCCTCCACCAGAACGATGTCGGCAAGGCCCTCGATCCGCCGGAAGCTGTCCAGCACTTTGGGCAGAAGGTCCGCTTTCCGGCGGCCATAATCGCGCGCCTTGAGCGTCGCGACGCGCGTGCCCTGCACGATCACCTGCGCACCAGTTTCGGATTCCGGCTTCAGGAGCACCGGGTTCATGTGGACCGTCGGCGCCACCCGCGCTGCCCGCGCCTGCAGGGCCTGGGCGCGGCCGATCTCGCCGCCATCGTCGGTCACGGCGGCGTTGTTCGACATGTTCTGCGGCTTGAAGGGCATCACCCGCATGCCGCGCCGCACAAGCGCGCGCGCCAGTCCGGCCACGATGAGGCTCTTGCCGACATTCGATCCCGTGCCCTGGATCATGAGAGCGGGTACGCGGGTCATCTCTCGTTGTCGCTGTCGCCGGACAAGGCCACGAGATTGATCTCCATCGCCAGACGCACGGCGGGCCGAACGGCAAAGAGGACCGATCCGATCACAAACAGCCAGGTGCCCGCGTATTTAAGGGAATCATAGAAAAAAAAGATGCTGCCGACGATGAAGGCAACGGCAGCCGCGAACTCCACGGCAGTGCGCGCAATTTCGTAGCGCGTCGTGGTTTTCGCATGAACGGGAGTCCGTGTTCTGTTCTCGTGGTCAAAAAGCGCCGCCACATTTCCTCCTGAAGCTCAAAAAGCCGCCTTGCCGCGACTATACTCGCCATAACAAAGATCGACATCCTCGCGGTTGCTTTTCGGTCCTGCGCAGTGATGGATATGGCTCCGAAATAATCGCAGGTCGGCCGCTCCCATCCACTGCTTTTCTCACCGTTTTTCGGTATCGATGCACTGGTGCCTTGATCATCGGACATTGACTGGCTAGAGCGCGGACACGGTGCGTGGCCGCGCTTTCTTCGGATTCGCTGCCGGATCGACGCATTGCGTCTTAGACGGCCGCAGCCCCCTCCCAAGGCTCACGCAAGCAACGAAAACGATTGTTCGCGCACCTATCACCGTCAGTCCACGGCTCGGCAAAGGTACTCGCCTGGTGCCGGACGACGACAGGAATACAACGGAGAGATACCTTGTTCATCATCTGGTCCGGTTGGGGCCTCTGCACCCTCGCCATCGGCTTCGTGGGAGCCTTTATCGCCGTCCTTCTGAGCCACTCGCTCGGCTTTCCTGCTGCGCTTGCCATCGGGTTCGGCATCGCAGCACTCGGAAACCACTTCCTTGCCCGCTGGCGAAACGATCCCTCCCGCCAGCGTGAACTCGTCGATCCGCAAAGCGGCGAAACCGTCATCCTGCGCGACCGCTCCACGCTGTTTTTCATTCCCATCGCCGCATGGACCTACATCGTCCTGGTGCTGCTGGTGATCCTTGAAGGGATCATGCTGCTGGGGAACTGAGCCCGTCTGCATCGGCCGTCATGGTTGCCTTCTCGAAGGTCCTGACGGCCGATGTTCTTTGCGCATCGCCTTGCACCACTCAGAACTCAATTCCCACCTGCGGTTTTACGCCGGAGCGGAACGGGTGCTTGATCTGGGTCATCTCGGTCACGAGATCCGCGATCTCGATCAATTCGTCCTTGGCGTTGCGTCCGGTGATGATGACATGGACATCATCGGGCTTCTCGTCGCGCAGGAAGGCGACGACCTCATCGATCGGCACGTAGTCGTATCGCAGCACGATGTTGAGCTCATCGAGCAGCACGATGCGATACTCGCGCGACGAGATCAGTTCCTTCGCCGTATCCCACGCCTGTCGCGCGGCGGCGATGTCGCGCTGGCGGTCCTGGGTTTCCCAGGTGAAGCCCTCGCCCATCCGCCGGATCGTCACCTGATCCGAAAACCGATCCAGAGCCATGCGCTCGCCGGTCTCGATGCGCCCCTTCACAAATTGCACGACGGCCACCTTCATGCCGTGGCCAAGGGCACGGAAGATCATTCCGAATCCGGCTGTGGACTTTCCCTTGCCCTTGCCGGTGTGGACGATCAGGAGCCCTTTCTCGATCGTCTTGGTCGCCATGATCTTGTCGCGGGCGGCCTTCTTCTTTTTCATCTTCTCGGCGTGACGGGCATCCAGCTCCGCCTCGCTCATGTCCTGCTTGGCCATGGCCTCTCCTCAGGCGTTTTCCTCCGCCGGCCGCGCAAGCCGGCTCAATTGATCATAGGCGCTGTTGCGACGCGGCCGCCACAGCCCCCGCGCAATCGCATCCTTAAGGCGCTCCGCGATCTCCGACAGGGCTGCCGGGTTCTTTTCCAAAATGAAGTCCCTTACCGTTCGGTCTTCGACGTAGGCCGCATAGAGCTGGTCGAAATGATGGTCCTTGACCGCATGCGTGGTTGCCGCGAAGGCGTAGAGATAGTCGACGGTCGCCGCGATCTCGAAAGCGCCCTTGTAGCCATGCCGCATGACGCCGGCGATCCACTTCGGATTTGCGGCGCGACCACGGACCACGCGCGCGATCTCTTCCTCCAGAGTGCGCACGACCGGCCGCTCCGGCCGGGAGTGATCATTGTGGAAGACGCGCGGAGCTTCGCCCTTCAGCGTTTCCACCGTTGCCGCGAGCCCGCCCTCGAACTGGTAGTAATCATCGGAATCGAGGAGATCGTGCTCGCGGTTGTCCTGGTTGTGGACCACCGCGTCCGTCGTCCCGAGGCGGGTTTCCAGCTCCGTGCGAGCCCCATCGCCCTCCGCGCCGCTGCCATAGGCATAACCGCCCCATGTCAGGAAGGCGTCGGAGAAATCCTCGCGTCCGCTCCAGATGCCCTCATCGATCAGCGCCTGGAGGCCGGCACCGTAAGCTCCGGGCTTCGAGCCGAACACGCGGAAGGAGGCCCGCCGCCTGGCAGCGGCGCTGTCGATCCCGGACATCTCAAGCCGCGCCGCTTCCGCGCGAACGCGCGCCGCGATCGGATTGGCGTCTTCAGGCTCGCGCAACTCCGATACCGCGCGCACGGCGCTGTCGAAGAGATCGATCTGATGCGGAAAGGCGTCCCGGAAGAACCCGGAAATCCTCAAGGTCACGTCGATCCGCGGGCGCCCCAGCTCGCTAAGGGGAATGACCTCGAACCCGGTGACCCGACCCGAGCCCGGCTCCCAGACCGGAGAGACGCCGATCAGCGCCAGCGCCTGGGCGATATCGTCGCCGCCGGTGCGCATGTTCGAGGTTCCCCAGGCGGTCAGAGCGATGGCCGAGGGCCACTCGCCCTCCTCCTCGAAATAGCGCTCCGCCAGCCGTTCGGCCGAGAGCCGGCCGAGCCGCCAAGCAAGTTCGCTTGGCACGGCGCGCACATCGACCGAAAAGAAATTGCGCCCGGTCGGCAACACATCCGGCCGCCCCCGCGTCGGGGCGCCGGAGGGTCCCGGCGGTACGAACCGCCCGTCCAGCCCCTTGAGAATAGCATTTATTTCTTTATTGCCAGATATTTGAATGCGTTTCTTAAGATCGTTCAGAACCGACTTGACAACGGATGTCGTAAAAATCCCATAAGATTCTGATTTTTCTGGATTATCGATCAGAAATTTCGCCGCGAGCTCGATCCGTTCCACCGTATCGCCAGCGGTCCGCCAGGCGCTGTCGCACAGATCTGCGAGAAGCTGAGGGCGCGGCCCCGTCCAGGGCTCGGCCATATCGCAATCCAGAGGGTCGAACGGGAGATCCATGAAGCCGAGATCCCGCGCGATCGCCCGGTGCAGACTGCCGTCACCTTCCTGCGTGCCGCGCGGCACACGGGCAAGCGCGACCAGCAGGTCGCGCAACTGGACGCCATCCGGCGCGGCACCCAGTACATGCAGACCGTCGCGGATCTGCAGTTCCTTGAGGTCGCACAGATGCGCATCGATGCGGGTCAGCCGATCGGCGCGATCCATATCCTTTGTGATGCCGACATCGATATCCAGGCCGTAACGGGCCGCGAGATCGAAGATATCGGTCTCGAGCGCCTCCATCCGGCGCGGATCGACGCCGGAGGCGAGGTAGTATTCGTCCAGCAACCCCTCCAGTTCCACCGCCACGCCGTGGCTTTCGGCCCGGGTCATCGGCGGGGTGAGGTGATCGACGATAACCGAGGAGAGCCGTCGCTTGGCTTGAGAGCCCTCGCCGGGATCGTTGACAATGAAGGGATAGAGGTTCGGAATGGGCCCGAGGACAGCTTCGGGATAGCAGCCTTCCGAAAGCGCCAGCGCCTTGCCCGGCAGCCATTCCAGATTGCCGTGCTTGCCGACATGGATCACCGCATCGGCGCCAAACTCCGCGCGAAGCCAGAAATAGGTCGCGAAGTAGAAATGCGGCGGCACGAGATCCGGCGCGTGATAGGTCTCCTTCGGATCGATGTTGTATCCGCGCGCGGGCTGGATCGCGACGGCCGCAGCCCCGAAGCGGTGAACCGCCAGGCGGAAGTCTCCCGCAACAACGAAGGGATCATCCTCCGGCGCGCCCCAGCGATCGACGACGGCCTTTCGCATGGCTTCAGGAAGACCGGCGAACATTTCCCGGTAGCGCTTGAGGCTGAGCGTCACGCCGCCCTGTCGGCTCCGTTTCAACGCATTGGTCGGACCGCCGGCGATGAGGCTCATAAGCGCGTCGGAGTGCGCAGGCACGCCCTCCAGCGCATACCCGGCCTCTTCCATCGCCTTCAGGATTGCCACCGTGGAGGCGGGCGTATCGAGCCCGACACCGTTCGCCAGCCGCCCATCCTTGTTCGGGTAATTGGCGAGAAGCAGCGCGACCTTTCGTTGCGACGGCGTTTTCCGCCCGAGTTTCGACCAGTTCGCAGCCAGTTCGGCGACGAAACGGACGCGCGCCGTTTCGGGAGCGAAACGGACGGGAGAACTCTGCGTTCGGGCATCCGGTTCGCCGGCCTCCTTGAAGGAGACCGCACGTGTGAACAGCCGGCCATCGAGTTCCGGAAGCACCACGTGCATGGCGAGATCCCGGATGGAAAGACCTCGGTCGCTTTCCTGCCAACCCGCCTTGCTGGACGAGGAAAAAACCACCTGAAGCACGGGGCGATCGGGCTGGTCCAGAACAGTCGGCCGGAAGGCGCCTGCTGCCGAGGAAAGCGCGAATGCGGTCGCGTTCAGGACGACATCGGGCGGACTTTCGGAAAAAAGACCGGCGAGAATCGCCGCCGATGAGGCGTCCTTGAGACTGGCGACAAAGACCGGCAAGGCGTTGATGCCCGCCTTGTCGAGTTCCTCGACGAGACTGGCCACGGGAGCGGTCGCAGCGCCCTGCACAAGGGCGCGATAGAAGACGATTGCGGCCACCGGCCTGCCCGCATCGCTCCAGCGCGCGCGTACGGCATCGAGCGTCGGTCTGTCGAGGTCGGGCCACCAGAGGCCGGCGCGCGGCAGCGGACGCGGCAATGGCGGCTCGCTTGCCCTGCCAATCAGGCTTCCGGCAAATCGCAGGGCATGACGGAGGTTTTCCGCGCCCCCTTCCACGCAGTAGCGCCACAGGCGCTCGGCGACCTCCGGCTCGACGGTCGAATGCGCGGCGAGCGCCTCGTCCCACTTGTCATCGCCCGGTACCACGACGAGTTTGAAGCCCTCCGCACGCGCAGCCTCCGTCAGCCGCTCCAGTCCGTAGGGCCAGTAGCCCCGTCCTCCCAGCAGCCGCACGAAAACCAGCTTCGCGCGGGAAACCGTCTTCTCCACATAGAGATCGATGGAATAGGGATGGCCGAGCGCCATGAGGCTTGCAAGCCGCACCGTGGCCGCGCAGTCCTCCAGCCCCTGCGCGGCCGCCGCGAAGCCGGCGAGCTCCGTGTCGGCCGCCGACAGGATGACGATATCACCCGGCGTCTGGCCGAGATCAACCGCGCTCTCGCCATCGTCGATGCGTCGCGCCTGAGTGACCGGGATATGCATCGTTTGAGAGGCCCGCCTTTCGAAAAATTGCGGAAACGACCGCCTACCCGACGGGTTCCTCGGCGAGCATTGCTTCGATCTTCGCTTTCGGAAGTCCCTTGAGCCCGATCACGACCAGACCGGGGCGTCTGTCGGCGGAGGGGGCGAACCAGGCCTCCACACGCGGCCCAACGGCCTGGACGACGGCAGGCGCCGGCTTGCCCGCAACCCACATATGTCCCTTCACCCGCAGCACACCGGGCAAGGCGACGATGGCCGCAACCCGCTGCTTGGCATCGCCCAGCGATGTCGCCGGTGCCGCGCGCACCACGAAGCTGTCGAAATCGTCGTGGTGATGATCGTCGTGGTGGTCGTGATCGTCGTCATCATGATCGTCATCGTCGTCATGATGGTGATCGTGATGGGCCCGACGGCTCTCCATGTCGTCCTCGGCGCCGCTTTCGAGCCCGAGCAGGATCGCGGCGGGAAGCTTGCCCATATCCGACTTGAGCATCGCCACATCGGCGCGCGCATCCTCAGCCACACGGCTCTGCACTCTTGCCAGCTCCGTGTCGGAACACAGATCCGCCTTGGAAAGCACGATCAGATCGGCGCACCGCAACTGATCTTCGAAAAGCTCCTCTATCGGGCTTTCGTGATCAAGAGCTTCGTCCGCTGCGCGCTGGGCGGCGACAGCGTTCTCGTCCATCGCCACGTGTCCGTCGGCCACGGCCCGCGCATCGACGACGGTCACCACGCCGTCCACCGTCACCCGTTCGCGCACGTCCGGCCATTGAAAGGCCCGCACCAGCGGCTGCGGCAAGGCGAGCCCCGACGTCTCGATCACGATATGCTCGGGCGCCGGATCGCGCTTCATGAGCGCCTGCATCGCCGGAAGGAAGTCGTCGGCCACCGTGCAGCAGATGCATCCGTTGGTGAGTTCGATCACTTCCTCCGCCCGGCAACCCGGCACATCGCATTCCGACAACATGCCGCCATCGAATCCCATGTCGCCGAACTCGTTGACGATGAGCGCAATGCGCTTGCCGCCGGCAGTTTCCAGCAGGTGACGCACCAGCGTCGTCTTGCCGGCCCCGAGAAAGCCGGTGATGATCGTTGCGGGGATCTTTGCGGGCCTCATGCCACGCCTCCTTGGTTCCGGTTGTCCTTCAGCGTCAGCGGCAATCCGGCCGCGACAAAGATCACGTGGGGAGCGGATCGGGCCACCGTCTGGTTGAGCCGCCCCTGCCAGTCGCGGAATTCGCGGCCGAGCGGGGTTTCGGGCACAAGCCCGAGACCGACTTCGTTCGACACGAATACAACCGGCCCCGCGAGGCTCTCGATCGACCTTGCCAGAGCGACGGTCTCGGCCTCGACATCCCGTTCCTCAAGCATCACGTTCGTGAGCCACAGCGTCAGGCAGTCGACGAGAAGCACCCGACCTTTCCGCGCCTCGCCGGCGAGTATGCCGGCAAGGTCGAGCGGCTCCTCGATCGTCTGCCAATCCGTGCCGCGCCTTTCTCTATGCAGGGCAATGCGTTCCGTCATTTCCCCGTCGCCGGCGCGCCCTGTTGCGACATAAATCTTTTCGAGCCCCGAAGCCTCGACAAGCGCCTCCGCGTGCAGGCTCTTGCCCGATCTCGCTCCGCCCAGAACCAGCGTCGTTTCTATCATTTTCGCTACCTTTGCCGCGAGAACCGGATTTGGCAGCCGATCCGTCATTGATCGGAGCCAACATCAAAAGGAAAGACCGGAAAGGATCGGAGGAAGTGCGGGCGATAAAACCGGCGTCTGCGCCAAGGGCCTGACCAAGCAAACAATTGCCGCACATAACGGACAGCCGGCCGTGTGGAGCTTTTCCGTCCAACGGGCCAAAACGGCGCAGTCAGCCCCCGGACGGACCGGTAGCGCTTGCCGCCAGCGCGCGAAGCTGTGCCCTTGTCGAGCGCGGATGGAACGCGCCGGTAAAACCGGATTGAATCATTAGGCCTCTCCCTCACCGTCCACCCGACGGCATTTGGCGGAACTTCCTCGTGTGTCGGCTGGTCTCCTGGCTTGCGGGTCACGGCATCTTCCGCGCCTTCCCGGATATGGACTTGCCGAATCTATTTTCGGCCGGACCGCTCCAGTGGCTAAGTGCGGGGATGCTCACCGCTCACAGTTGCGGGGGCAGCTGCGGTTTCGAAGCCCTGTTTGGGTCCAGTCTCACCGCATTCCCATTTGATCCCCTTGGGCTTTGCCCGGCGGGGAACCGACCGCAATGTTGTAGCCTCTTGCATGTCCGCCCTCAAGGCGCCTGAAGGCTTCTTATGGAAAGCTTCCATCGCAAAGCCGGAAAACCCGCAAACGCCTTGAGTTTCCGGGCTCTCACGGTCGGCCCTGCATCCAGAAGATTTACATTCATCCACATTTTTTGCCCGTCGGGACTTGGCAAGCGCATTTGGCGTTGATATAGCCACACCCGTCGCCGCGCCACTGACGCGGCCGACCTGCTCCCCGGTAGCTCAGTGGTAGAGCAAGCGACTGTTAATCGCTTGGTCGCTGGTTCGAATCCGGCCCGGGGAGCCATCACCTCTTTTCCCCCTATTACGTGCCGTGGAAATCGTGAGTAAAATCGCGATGTTAGCGCTGTGGCCTTGTCACTCAATGTCCCCGCGAGGCACTGTGTACCACCGCAAGGCGTTGGTATTTTTGTTGGTAGCACCAACGCCCCTGTTGGTATCAGGGGGATAGCATGGCGCTATCAGATCGGGCCTGCAAAGCAGCGGCTGCGGGCGAGAAAATCAAAAAGCTGTCTGACGGCGGCGGGCTCCAGCTCTGGATTATGCCCAACGGTTCCAAGCTATGGCGCCTAGCCTATCGCATGGACGGGAAACAGAAGCTGTTCGCAATCGGCCCCTACCCTGCTGTCTCGCTCGCTCAAGCCAGATCCGCCAGGGACGACGCGAAGCAGTCCATCCGTGATGGTATCGATCCCATTAGCGCCCGGCGACAGGCAGCGATACCAACACCGACCGCACCAACATTCGGAGCGGTCGCCGCGGAGCTCATCGAAAAACACCGGCGCGAAGGACGCAAAGCGAGCACGCTCGAACGCAAGGAGTGGCTGCTACGCGTTGCCAATGGCGCCTTGAAAGACCGTGAGCTCGCCTCGATCACCGCGGGCGAGATTCTGGAGGTCTGCCGAAAGGAAGAAGCGAAAGGGCACTTTGAGACAGCGTCCCGCCTGCGTTCGCTGATCGGTGAAGTCTTTCGGTATGCAATCGCCTCGCAGATCGTTGAAACAGATCCGACGCAAGCTCTGCGCGGGGCGCTAACCGCCCCGAAGGAAAAGCACTTCGCGGCGGCGACGACCTGGAAGGACTTCGCCGGTGTGATTCGTGCGGTTGACGGCTACGAGGGTCAGCCGGGGACACGCGTAGCCTTGCTTCTCATGGCCTATCTGTTCCCTCGCCCGGGAGAGATTCGCGCTGCTCGATGGAGTGAGTTCGATCTCGACCGCGCCACATGGACCATTCCGGCCGAGCGCATGAAAATGGGGCGAGAGCACAAGCGACACCTCGCCCGCCCTGCCCTTGACCTTCTGGAGGAGCTTCTGGAGATCTCCTCGGGGGCCGGGCTCGTTTTCCCAGGCCTACGATCGCCAACTCGCCCGATGTCGGAAAACACGCTGAACGCAGCTTTGCGCCGTCTCGGCTTCACCAAGGCTGAGATGACCTCGCATGGTTTCCGGTCGACCGCCTCTTCATTGATCAATGAGGACGGACAATAGTCGCCTGACGCGATCGAGCGCGAGATGGCCCACCAGGAGGCGAACAAGGTCCGCCGCGCCTATCACCGGGCCGAATATTGGGACGAACGGGTCCAGATGATGGAATGGTGGGCGGAGCGCGTTGACGCATTGCGGCATGAAGCCTGATGGGCCGGCACCACATTCATGCCCTCCCCGTCAAATCCGACAGGGCGTTGCAGACCTGTCGGTCCCGACGAGTGGGCGGGCAACGTATTTTGGTTAACGCTCCCTTCTCCCAATGAGGAGGAAGAGATGACCAAAGGAACCAATTCCCACACCAGCGATGTCGCCGGCCTTGATTATGTTCGGGGAACGCTCCTCTTTTGCGCAGAGGAGTTGTCGAAGCTGGAGCGCCCCTATGCGGACTTGCTTCTGCCCGTTCTTGATGCCCTGACGAAGGACATCGAGAAGCAGAAAAACGTGCCGCTTGCGGAAATTACCTAACGTCATGATAAATAGAGCATTGACACATCAAATTATGTGTGGGGGCTCTATGAAAATCGATACCGCATTTGCGCAAATCATTGAAGATTTTGAGAAAGTAAACAGCCGGCGCGACGGCAAGCTCATGCTACGGCGGATAGCTGACCTCTATGGACTGCAACATGCCGTCTATTTTGCCGCCCGCCTGCCGGAACTCACCAGGCGCGATCCGTACATCGCGACAACCTATTCAGCCGATTGGATCGAACACTACCGTGACCAGGACTTTGTCAGAATTGACCCGGTCTTGCCCGCGGGGCTTCAGCGTATGCTCCCAACGGATTGGGGCGGATTCGATCGCAAACGCAAAGACTTGAAGAAGTTTTTTGGAGAAGCGGTGGACTTCGGCGTCGGGCAGAAGGGTATGACCTTCCCGATCCGGGGCGCAGGAGGCGAGGCAGCCATGTTTTCAATCACCTCCGATGCGACCGATCACGAATGGGCGGGCATCAAATCCCACTACATGCGCGACTTTCAGACGATTGCGCATTTTGTGCACGAGATGGTCATACGGACAGAAAAGGTCCGCCTGGAGGGCGTGCGGCTCTCGCCACGAGAATCGGAGTGCCTGAAATGGGCTGCCGAGGGGAAGACCTATATTGATATAGCAACTATCTTGAGCATATCGGAGCGCACCGTCCGTTTTTACCTGGATACGGCCCGGCACAAACTAAACGCGATCAACATCACCCACGCGGTCGCGCGCGCCGTCGCTTCGAACATAATAAACCTTCCAGGATAGAGGGCATTGCTTACATCCTCCACCCCGTCATATCCGCCGGATTACGTACTCGTGAAAAATGCGGAACAGTCGCCTCACCAAAACACACCTGCAACGGAGGCGACAATGATCAGGCTTATTCAGGGTATCGACCGTGCGTCCCATTCCTTCGAGATCGACCGCATGCACACCATTCGGCGGCAGGTCTTCCATGACCGCCTGGGGTGGGATGTGAAGCTTGATGACGGATGGGAGATCGACGAGTTCGACGACTGCAACCCGCTGTACCTCCTTTCGATCGACCCGGAGACGGATGATGTCCGCGGCTCTGTCCGCCTCCTCCCGACGACCGGTCCCAACATGCTCCGCGACGTGTTCTCAAACCTCCTGGAGCCGGGTATGGAAGTCGCAAGCGGCCTGATCTGGGAAAGCTCCCGGTTCTCGGTCGATCCCGAATACGCCTGCGCTGCGGAGCGCAATTCCTGCCAGATCAATCAGCTCACCGCGGAGCTGCTGCTGGGCATGGCCGAAGTCGGCAAGCTGATCGGCCTTTCCCACATCGTGAGCGTCTACGATGCCATGATGGCCCGCATCTTCCGTCGGGCCGGCTGCCAGGCAGAGACGATCGGACGCCCGCAGCGGTTCGGCAAGGTCATGGCCTACGCTGGCCTGTTCGCCACGGACGACGAGATGATCAACGCCCTCCGCGCGGCGGGCGGAATCTCCGGCTCCGTCCTTGAGAAGCCGGCACCTACGGATCCTCTTGCCGCGCTGCTCTGAAAGAGCGGAAATCCCTTGTGCGTGTGTCAGACCGGTGGGGACTTATCCCCGCCGGTCGGCGCGCATGTTAGCCTCTAGATCTGGCTGCAAATGGAGGATGCAATGCCGAGATCGATCGTTCCGACACACTCTCTCGAAGCAATTGAAGAGGCCTTTACGCGGTGGCGTGCAGAGGACCCCATCGCTGAGCTGGTCGCGCTGACCGAGCCCGAACCGATCTACCTTACCGGTATGCTCGAAGCTTATGGATATCTTGAGGCTCCCGAAGGTCAAGAAACTCCGATAGCGGAGCCGTGGGCCAACTTGCTCGGCTTGCTGCGCCGGGTTTGTGGAAATTGAACCGCCGCCGGTGCGGGAGGAAAGAGATCACTTGAAATCGATTTGCTTTTCAGTGGAGATAACTATGGGGCATATTTCTGACGGTTGGGGGCAAAATGAATTTCCCACATGCACGAATTATATCGGTCTTGTCGCTTGTGACACTGGGGGGCTGCGCTTATCGCGCTGAACCGATCTCCTCCCCCGCCTTCAACGTCCCGATTTCCTATTCAGAAAAGATCCCGGGGAAATGGCTTCTCGCCGTAGACGCCGACCGCTTCAACACGAAAATCCGCGTAAGCGGAATCGCCTGCGCCGCTCACAATTTCCCGGTCGATATGGCAAGCGCATATCGCAGCTCGGTCCAGCAGACACTCGGCAACGTGTTCGAGAAGATCGAGCCAGTAGAAAGTCCGGTTCCCGCTGACCAACTCAAAAGCAGAGGCGCCCGCGGCATGATCCTTGTCCGGGGCGAGGATCTGAGAAGCCGTCTAGATGTGCTGCCCGGCTTCTTCTCCGCGACCATGCGGGCCGAACTCGAAATTGCATCCTCGGTGGTTGTGGATGATCGCGCAGGCCGCGTGTTTGGAACCACCGTTGAAGGAGATGGCCGCTCGGAAAGCCCTGCGGGTCTCGCATGCGAAGGCGGAGCCAAAGCGATCTCGGCAGCCGCAGACGATGCGATGCGCGATAACGTCCGCGAGGTCGCGGAAAGCCTCGGTAATTCGCCCCGCGTGAGGGGCAAAAAATAAGGCTTCCCGAACATTATAGGCCATACGAACCCTAGCCGGTCTCGGCTGTGTCCGCCCTAGTGACAATGATAAGGCTTGCTGCCTGCATGGCAGCACTGACCCGGCGGGCTACTTTTACGACACCCCCCACCATGGGCCAAAGAGAACGAGGTTGAAGAAAGAACTATCGCCAGTGAAGCAGCGATAGAGAGAATTGCCTTCATGGAAGCCTCCCTTGTCAATTCACATTTCATTATTGCAATATGTTTCGTATAGCATAAATAAATTTTTATCTAGATATTTTTGAATTAATTCCTTGTATGTGAAATATGGTTTTAAATCACGGAGCTGAAGATCAATAAATACGAGATCAAAGCTCAATATGGCGGCGTTACGCCCTCTTATCCTGCCCCCTACTTCACCGCCCCCTTGAACCCCGCCCAAACGGCGGCGATCAACGCCGTCATCGCGGCCGTCAGGAACACGGTGATCACCCTGCCCTTCATGGCTTCCGCACCTTTTCGGGTCTGCCGCAAGAACAGCATGTCG
>NZ_JBANCG010000017.1:0-34533 GCF_037026715.1 Breoghania sp. JC706 | reverse complement strand
TCGGGAATGCTTCCCGAACCGGTAATTTGCTGACCTACTTCAGCGGTTGCATCGCGCACGAGAGCAAAGTCTTTCTCGGTCAATTGGATGCCAAGAGCCTCGGCAGCGGAGAGGATTTGAGAGAAATAGATGGGGCGGACGTAGCCGGCGCGGCACCAACGGTTGATTGTCGTAGGCGCGCTTCCGAGCGCTGCCGCCAGCTTGCTTTGGGAGCCAAAACGCGCCGCGAGTTGTGCGGCCTGGTTCAACAAGACGAGCCTATTGGTCATGAAACGCCTCCGATGTTCGCTGCCATACGTACGCTATTTGCGTATTTTGTCAACGTGGAAAGCGTATGCGGGATTGGCTATTAAGTGAGCCGGATGCGCAGGGCCAAAATGGACAAGAACAACGCCATACCTTCTGAGAAGCTGACAACATTGAGAGAGCGCGCAGGGCTTTCAATGAAGGCGCTAGCTCAACTCATGGGCTATCAGAATGCCTCGTCAATCCAGCGGTATTTCAGCCCAAGCTATGATAAGCCAATCCCCCTTAACCTCATTGAAAAGCTCATCCCTGCCCTTGTCGGCAAAGGACACCCCCCCATTGAGCAATATGAGGTACTCGCTCTCGGCCCCGGTGTTATCACCTCGCTTATTGCTGAGCCGGAAAGCGCTCACACTAATGAGATCCGGCCATTGCGTATTCTGGGAGAGGTTGCCGCTGGCGTTTGGCTCGAAGCCAATGTTTTCGAAATAGAATGCGCAGAGACATCCAACCTCAGAAGCGGTGACGGGAGATTTCCGATAGGATCTCAATATCTTCTTCGAATTAAAGGAGAGAGCCTCAATAAGATTGCTCAAAATGGCGACTTAATATTGTGCATCAATTACCTTGATGCAAATATTAAACCCAAAATCGGAGA
The DNA here is from genome assembly GCF_037026715.1 of Breoghania sp. JC706. Classification (NCBI taxonomy): domain Bacteria; kingdom Pseudomonadati; phylum Pseudomonadota; class Alphaproteobacteria; order Hyphomicrobiales; family Stappiaceae; genus Breoghania; species Breoghania sp. JC706. The sequence goes on along the minus strand of NZ_JBANCG010000017.1, from coordinate 33,629 downwards.
CCTAGCGGTGATTGAGCGCAGTCGTGATGGAGGAATGACGATTGAACGCACCGCCAAGCGTATCACAAAACACAATGGTGTGGTTGAACTCACTCCCGAGTCGACAGATCCGCGCTTTCAAGACCCAATTCGTTACAATGACACCGATCCAGAGTCTTCAGAGGTATGCATAAAGGCAAAAATTCTCGGATCTTACAAGCAATTCGACTAATTTTCTTGAGAATAATACAATGGAATACGTTGAATACCTCAAACAAAAAGAAAAATTTCTTGAAGAAGAGCGCCGACGGCAAACAGAATCTACGATCTTTGGGATCGTGGCAATACTATGCACACCAATTCTCATCTCAACTTTCTTAAATCCATCCTTTTGGCTCGAAGACGGTCTAAGCTACGGAAAATTTTCATTTTACCGTGGCTTCTTAGCATCAACAACGATTTCACTTGCTTTAGCATGGCGCCATTTTAAAAAGAAAGAAGACAAATTGAGTGCAATTATTCTAGAAAACTCAAGAAAGATATATAATATTGAGAAAAGGAACTCGTGAGAAATAATTTCATTCAAGATATAAATATTATATATTCTATTCTTACAATTTTCAATGATGTTTGAAACCCTCCTGGAAACTGCTCTTTAACTGACGCTACCTAGCAATGCGCGCCTATTATGAATAGAAGCCTCAATTTCCTCTGCATTTTTATACGGCCCACATAGATCGGACGACCAAGAAACGCCAAATGCGTATTTTTGGGAAATCTGCTTGACACATACGCATATTGCGTACAATCTCCTCTCATCGAACGACGGAACGAAGACGGCTCGGCCAGATCTTCCGCCTCGCAATTGAGAGGGCATCGCAATGGCATACGGCTTCACCCAGGACTACGACATCAACATCGACTGGACGCACAAGGGCGCGCTGATCGCTCAGGATGTGCCGGTTTCGGTGACGGTCGGTGTCGACTCCCACGATTGGGAGGATGGAGCCGAAGCCATGGTCGTGATCGATATGACCTTCGGCATCGACGGAATGAAGCTGGAGCAGCCGCGCAACGGTAATGGCCGCTGGCACCGCCTCGAATGCCAGATCTGGGAAGACATCGAAGCCGCCGTCTCTGAGGCCGTCGAAGAGACATTTGCCGAGGACTGGCGCGAGGAATTCGGCGCCCCGAGAAAGGAGGCCGCGTGATGGCTATCAGCGCCCCTTCCTCCGCGATCCTCGATGCAATGGGCCTATTTCAGCACCTTTCAGCTTTCGAAGCTCTGGAGCGTGCCGGCTGTGGCGAAGACGCCGCCCGCCGCCAGCGTGAGGCCGAAGACCTCCTGATCCAGCTCACCTACAACATGGGCTTTGACATCAAGCGCCGAAGGCACGCCGAGCCCCTTCTTGAGGCTGCCGAGTGATGGCGTGGGCCGTGGTCGACAAGATCATCGCGGCCGGCCTGACAGCTTCCCCCGTTCTCTTCCTCACCTACGCAACGACCCGCTGGTTCTGGTAGCGCGCCCGCGCGCCACCGTTCCGGCCAACGCCCGGACTTCTGTCCGCCCTTCAAAGCCCTCGGCCTGAGGGTTTCGACAGGCTGACGACAGCCTCCAGCAAAGGACACTCCCGACATGACGACAGGAATTGCAGGCGACCAGCTCAAGGCGTTCGTGGAACGGATCGAGCGGCTGGAAGAAGAGAAGAAGGCACTGACCGACGATATCAAGGACGTCTACAGCGAGGCCAAGGCCATGGGCTTCGACACCAAGATCCTGCGCGAGGTCATCCGGCTGCGTCGCAAGGAGCCGCACGAGCGCGAGGAAGCCGAAGCCGTCCTCGACCTCTACATGCACGCGCTCGGCATGCTGCCGGACACGGGCGATGCCGAAGCCGCTTAAGGCCCGCTCAAGCGCGGCCTCTCTCTTCGATGCCGCCGAGCGATACGAGGCCATGGCCGACGAGGTGTTTTCCGCGGCCAGCAACGGTGATCCCCTCGCCGACTGGCTGCGGCGCAAGGGCGCCACCTACCGGACCGGCGCCGAGGCCCTGCGCAAGCGGGCGCAAAGCCTCTCATGGCCGGCCAAAGCCGAACTCAAACGACAAATCTCAGGAGCTTAAGAGATGCAAGCACAGGCAATAGAGGTCATCGAGACGAGCCACGACGTGGCGCCGGCACCTCAGCCGCCCGCCCCCGTAACCCCCATGCAGTTGCTCACCAACGCCGTGGAGCGCGGGGCCGATGTCGCGATGCTGGAAAAGCTCATGGGCCTGCAAGAGCGTTGGGAGGCCAATCAGGCGCGCAAGGCGTTTGACGAGGCCATGGCCGCAGCCAAGTCCGAGATCGGCCCGATCGTCAAGAACAGGGCCGTCGATTACCAGAACAAGAACGCCTACACCCGCACGAGCTACAAGTTCGAGGATCTGGCACAGATCGCGGAACAGGTGAACCCTGTCCTCTCAGCGCACGGGCTTTCCTATCGCTACCAGACCGAACAGGCCAACGGGAACGTATCCGTCACCTGCATCATCTCGCACCGCGACGGCTACAGCGAGCGCAACACGCTGTCCGCCGGCTATGACCGCTCCGGCAACAAGAACGACATTCAGGCCATCGGCTCAACGGTCACCTACCTCCAGCGCTACACGCTGAAAGCCGCTCTCGGTCTTGCCGCCGCCTACGATGATGACGCGCAGAGCGCCGGCCGCAATGAGCCGGACCAGCCCCGGCGCATTACCGACGCGCAGGCACAGCAGGTGCGCGACCTGATCGCGGAAACCGGCGCCGATATCGAGCAGTTCTGCACCTGCTACGGGATCGAGGCCGTCCCGGATCTCAACCCCAGAGATTTCAGGAACGCAGTTCAGTTGCTTGAGAAGAAGAAGGCGCGGGCCAATGGCTGACATGGAACAGCGCACGGAAGAATGGTTCGCCGCCCGGTGCGGCAAGGTCACCGCCTCCCGGATCGCAGACCTCACCGCGAAGACCAAGAGCGGATATGCCGCCAGCCGGGCAAACTACATGGCCCAGCTTCTCACCGAGCGCCTGACCGGCGAAGTCGCGGAGAGCTTTTCCTCTTCCGCGATGCAGTGGGGCACCGATACCGAGCCCAAGGCACGCGCGACCTATGCGCTCCTGACCGGCAACAGCGTGGCGGAGACCGGCTTCATCCTTCATCCCGCAATTGCGAATGCCGGCGCCTCGCCTGACGGCCTCGTGGGCGATACCGGACTTATCGAGATCAAGTGCCCCAACACGGCAACGCACCTCGACACGCTCCGCACCGAGAAGATCCCGGGCAAATATCAAAAGCAGATGCTCTGGCAGATGGCCTGCACCGGGCGGGCGTGGTGCGACTTCGTCAGCTTCGATCCGCGTTTGCCGGCGAACCTCTGCATCTTCCTCAGACGGTTCGGGCGCGATGACGATGCGATCGCAGCCATTGAAGAGGACGTGTCGGGCTTCCTCGAAGAACTCGACGCACAGATCCGGGCACTTGAGGCGAAGTACCCTGAAGCCGCGTGAGCATCCCCTACACATGGTTGTGCAACGCGAAGACCCGCGACGAGCTGGCGACCGTCTACCGGATCGTTGCAGCCCTTCGCGACACGCAGCCTCCCTCATTCTGGACCGGTTGGGAGCGTGCCTTTCGTCGCCGCGCCCATGACCTGGGCCTGAACTGGAAGGTCAGAACATGACAGCACCGATACCTTTCCATTGGGACGGGGACGCGATGGTCCCCCTCACCCCATTCCGCAAGCGCGCGGACGACGTGTTCGTGATCGGGCAGGTCTACCGGCTGGAGGAGATCGAGGAACGCAGCGCCAAGAGCCACAAGCACTATTTCGCGTGCATTCGGGAGGCATGGCAGAACCTCCCCGAAGAATGGGCCGACAAGTTCCCGACGCCGGAACACCTGCGCAAATGGGCGCTCATAATGTGCGGCTATGCCGACGAGCGGTCCATCGTCTGCGCCTCGAAGGCCGAAGCCCTTCGGCTCGCCGCTTTCATCCGCCCCATGGACGATTTCGCGGTCGTGGTCGCCCGAGAGAACGTCGTGAAGGCTTTCACACCGCAGAGCCAGAGCACCCGCACCATGGGCCAGAAACCGTTCCAGGAGAGCAAGGACGCGGTTCTAGACAAGATCGCACAGCTCATCGGCACCGATGCCGCCACGCTCAAGCGCAACGCGGGAATGGCGGCATGAGCCGGCGGGAGTTCACCAAGGCGACCAAGCGCGAGGCGCTGCGGCGCTCCGGGGGCAAGTGCGAAGCGGTCGGCACATGGTACGGACTGCCGGCCGGTCAGCGCTGCGGCCGTGACCTCGCCTATGGTGTCGAGTTCGATCACATCGATCTCGATGCCAACAGCAAGGACAACAGCCTCGCCAATTGCGCCGCCGTCTGCCCGGCCTGCCACCGCTTCAAGACGGCCAAGCACGACATTCCGCTGGCGGCAAAGACCGTCCGCCAGCAGGACAAGCACCACGGCATAAAGGCGCGCAAGGGCCCGGCGATTCCGGGCAGCCGGGCGTCCGGCTGGAAGCGGAAGATGAACGGCGAGCTGGTGAGACGATGAACGTGCATGCAGGGACGAGAAACGACCTGTAGAAACCTCGTCTTACCACACGCGAAAGGCAGAGAAATGAGACGACCGACGTTTGTTGCCCTCCTCCTCATGGGCCTTGCTTTGCCCGGCTCGGCATATGCGGCTGATATCAGGGGACGGGTCACACACATCGTTGACGGCGACACCTTCGACATCGGCGCCACGCGGATACGGGTCTGCGGGATCGATGCACCAGAGCGCGACACCCGCAAGGGCAAGAAGGCGACACAGGTGATCCGAACGATGATCGCCGGGCGTCAGATCCGTTGCGTCGTCGTTGGTTCCGGCACGCCTTGTGACGGCAGGTCCAGAGCTGAGAGTTATGGGCGTGTCGTAGCGCAGTGCTTCGTCGGTGGCCACGATATAGCGGCTGAGATGGTCAGGCGCGGGGCGGCGCGAGACTGGAAGCGCTATTCGGGCGGCTATTACCGGCGGTGACCGGGCCGAATCAGTTTTAGCCAAGGATATGGCGTCGGGCTTTGACGCCGACGAGTTGATGCAGACTGTACGGGAATCGAGACATGCGTGACCAACAGACCGAAAACCCAGAGACGACGCTCGCGAACGTCAGAGGCCCGGAGCGCCGGGCCTATTCGGTTGCCGAGTTTTCTGCAATGTTTGGGTTCTCGCGCAAACACGCCTATGACCTTCGCAAACAAGGTCAGGTGCACTTCAAAAAGATCGGGGCCAAGACGGTGATTCTCATTGATGAGATCCGGAGGTTCGAAGCGTCCTTGGAAGATGCATGATCCGCAAGCTGTTGGTATTTTTGTTGGTATCGTCCAGAAGCAAGAATTATAAAGTGAAGTGCAAACAATCGCCTACCGACGTTTTTTGCCTCCGGCCCGGGGAGCCACTTCTCCTTTTTCCTCTCCTGAAATTTTCGAAGGCGACCGTTTGACGGACGGGTCTTGTCCGATAGTTGCTGGCTTGTGATCCAGGCTTGAATCTCCCGTTCCTGGCTCGGGCCAAACGCGCTTTCATGTCCGCACACGCACTTTCACGAATGTCCCGTGCGCATTGCTGCGAGCCTTGGCCGGACGATTGCACGCTGGCTCGTTCCCCCGCTAGAAATCCCCGGATTTCCCGTCTTCCTCCCGAGTTCTTCCACTTGACTCGACTGCGCGGCTTTGAGCTTAATAGAACAAAACAGGAACATAGAGTGCGCCCAGCATGGTCGGGCGAAGCGGACAAACGTCATGTCAAGTCAGCGCAGGATTGCCGATCTGAGCGGAATCGTGAGGGCGCATGCGCCTGTTTCCGGCCGGGCGCCGCTGGGAGCGGAGGTGGTCGACCGCCTGCTTGGCGGCGGGCTTGTTCGTGGCGCCCTGCATGAGGTGCGCTGCGACCACGCCCGCGAGATAGCCGCAGCCTCGGGTTTCCTGATTGGACTGATCGAACGGCTGCACGCTTCTTCCGGTCGGGTCGTGTGGGTTGTGGATCCGGCCACCTCGTTCGACGCAGGTACGCTGTTCCCGCAGGGGCTCGCCCAGATCGGGTTTGATCCCGCGCGTCTGGTTCATGTCCTGCCCCATGACCTTGCAACCGCCCTCTGGGCCGCGGACGAAGCCGTGAAATGCCGAGGGCTGGCAGCCGTCGTTCTGCAAATCAGGGGCAATCCGGCCCGGCTCGACCTGACCGCGACGCGGCGACTGATGCTGCGCGCCCAGGAGAATGGCGGCTTTGCCTGCGTGCTGCGCCAAAGCGCCGAGGCGCAGGCCAGTGCGGCCGTCACCCGGTGGCACGTGCGGGCGGAATCGTCCGCGCCGCCGGGAGCACTCTGGACACCACCCGCGCCACGCTGGCGCGTCACGCTTGAAAAGAACCGCGAGGGCCGGACGGGGGAATGGTCGCTCGCATGGAACAGTGAGTGCAAGGTCTTTGAACATGCCCCGGAAATCCGTTCGGAAACCCGTAGCGCAGAGAATTCTGGCCCTCGCCTTTACCCATCTGCCGAGCGACCAGGTGGCGCGGCGCAAATGGGGCAAGTCGTGGCGTTTGAAGCCGCGTCCTGAGGCGCCGCCCATCGCGGTGGTCGATACGGTGAAGAATACGGTCCGCATCGTGGCATGCGACAGCCATGCGACTTCCCACGGCATCAAGATCGACCAGACTCTAAGCGATGCCCGCGCCCTTGTTCCCGATCTGGAATGCACCCAGAACCGGCCGGAGGAGATGAAGGCCCTGCTGGCATCGATCTGCGAATGGTGCGGGCGCTACACCCCCCTTGTGGCTTTGTGCGGCACGGATGGCCTGTTTCTCGATATCAGCGGCTGCACGCATCTGTTCGGCGGAGAGGCGCCCCTGATTGCGGATCTGGAACACCGCCTGAAGGCGCAGGGCTTTTCCGCACGCGCGGCCATTGCCGATACGCCGGGAGCCGCCTGGGCCATGGCACGGTACGGACGTTTCGCGATCATTGCGCCGGGCCGTCAGCGCGAAGCTCTGCGCGATCTGCCGCTTGCCGCACTGCGTCTCAATGAGGGGCTCGTGAGTGATCTGGCGCAGCTCGGCTTCAAGACCGTCGGCTGCCTCATCGACGTGCCGCGTGCGCCGCTTGCCCGGCGTTTCGGCCAGGATCTTCTGCGCCTGTTCGACCGCGCCATGGGAGACGACGACGAGGTTCTTTCGCCGTTGATGCCGGTGGCCGAGTTGACCTCGGAAAAACGTTTTTCGGAACCGATCGTCCATGAGGACGACATTCTGGGCACGATCGACCGGTTGGCCACCAGCATGCTGCCCCTCCTGCAGCGGCGCGGACTTGGCGTGCGCCGATGCGAGATCAAGCTGTTTCGCGTCGATGGTCAGGTCTTCCGGCTCGCCGTCAACGCCTCCGCTCCCGTGCGCGCTCCGAAGAGGATTTCCGCCCTCTTCCGCGAACGCCTCGCCGCGCTCCATGACGATCTGGACGCCGGGTTCGGGTTCGATGTCCTGCGTCTCGACATCCTGCACGCGGAGGCTTTCGACGAGGCTCAGGCGAGTTTCGACGCACCGCGCAACCACGAGGACGAGCAGCGCGTTCTGATCGACCGGCTCGGCGCCCGGCTCGGCACAGACCGCATCCGGCAGTTCGGCTTCGCCGACACGCACATCCCCGAACGCAGTTTCGATCTGCTTCCCGTGCTCCAGGCTTCCAGTCGCACAGGCAGCTCCCTGCGCGGCACAATGCCGGCAAGCGTGTTGATGAGCGAAGAGACGGCACATGGACTGACACGCCCTCTGCTGCTGCTCCGGCAGCCCGAACCGGTGGAAGCCATCGCGCCCGTGCCGGACGGCCCGCCCATCCGTTTCCGCTGGCGCAAGGCCCTTTATGAAACGCGCCACTCGGAAGGTCCCGAACGTATCGCCTGCGAATGGTGGCGGGATGGGCGTGGCGCCTACAGCCGTGACTATTTCCAGGTCGAAGACATGGCCGGGCACCGCTTCTGGCTGTTTCGCCATGGTCTTTACGAGCGCGAGACAGACGCCCCGCGCTGGTACATGCACGGGCTCTTTCCATGAGCCCGGCCACGCCCCCACGGACACAACCGTTGCACCCGGAGCCCGGCTATTGCGAGCTTGCGGTCAGCAGCAATTTCTCCTTCCTGCGCGGCGCCTCGCATCCGGAGGAACTGGTCAACGAGGCCGCACGCCTCGGCCTTGCCGGCATCGCCCTGACCGACCGCAATTCGTTGGCCGGCGTGGTGCGCGCGCATATGGCGGCCAAGGAGGCGAACATCGCCTATGCCCCGGGGTGCCGGCTGGTCTTTTCCGACGGCACGCCGGATATTCTCGTGTGGCCGGAAGACCGCCGCGCCTATGGGCATCTGTGCGAATTGCTGACACTAGGCAAACGGCGCGCGCCTAAGGGTGAATGCCACCTGATGCTGGATGATCTTCAGGCGCTGGGGGAAGGTCTTCTGATGGCCGTCATGCCGGGCCCGCGGCTCGATAAGACGCTGACTTACTGCCTCATCACGTTGAGAGGCGCCTTTCCCGATCATCTGCACCTTGCCCTGATGCGTCAGCACGGCTCAAGCGACCGGCGCCGGATGGCCCGGATTTCAGAGATTTCTGAGGAGACGGATATACCGCTCGTTGCCGTTGGCGACGTACTCTACCACCATCCGGACAGGCGCCCCTTGCAGGATGTCATGACCTGTATCCGCGAACACGCCAGGCTCACTGACATCGGCCGGCGGCTTCTGCCCAACGCCGAACGCCACCTGCACCCGCCGGCGGAAATGTTCCGCCTGTTTGCCGGATATGAAAAGGCGGTCCTGCGAACGGGATCACTCTTCGGCCGCATCCGCTTCTCGCTCGATGAACTGCGTCACCAATATCCCGAAGACCCCGTTTTCGAGGAACTCGGCGGCAAGCCCCTGCCCTCCCAGGAAGCTCTGGAGCGACTGGTCGCCATAGGTCTTGAACAGCGTTACCCGGAAGGTGCCCCGCAGAAGGTGCTGGCCGCCATTGAGCATGAGACAAAGCTCATAGCCAGGCTCGCCTATGCCCCCTATTTCCTGACCGTCTACGACATTGTCCGCTTTGCACGCTCGAAAGGCATTCTCTGCCAGGGACGCGGTTCGGCCGCCAACTCCGCCGTTTGCTATTGCCTCGGCATCACCGAGGTGAACCCGGAAAAGGTCGACCTGCTGTTCGAGCGCTTCATCTCCGAAGAGCGCCAGGAGCCGCCCGATATCGATGTCGATTTTGAGCATGAGCGGCGCGAGGAGGTGATCCAGTACATTTACAGCAAGTACGGGCGCGAGCGCGCCGGACTGGCGGCGACCGTCATCTCCTATCGTGCCCGCTCCGCCATCCGCGATGTCGGCAAGGTATTCGGTCTTTCGGAGGACGCCATCACCGCGCTCTCAGGCACGCGCTGGGGCAGTTCCTCGCGCGAAATCGGACTTGCCGACATCCAGCGCGCCGGCTTCAACCCAAAAGACAAATACTTGCGACAAATGCTTGATCTGGCGCATCAACTCGTCGGCTTCCCGCGCCATCTCTCGCAGCACGTGGGCGGATTTCTCATCACCCGGGACCGCCTCTCCTCGCTCATCCCCATCGAGAATGCGGCGATGGAGGATCGCACCGTCGTGGAATGGGACAAGGACGATCTCAACGCCCTCAACATGCTGAAGATCGACGTGCTGGCTCTCGGCATGCTGACCTGCCTGCGCCGGGCCCTTGGTTTGCTGGAGACCCATTACGGGCGCGCCGAAACACTCGCCTCGCTGCCGGAAGGCGACGAGCCCACCTACGACATGATCTGCCGGGCGGACACGATCGGCGTGTTCCAGATCGAGAGCCGGGCGCAGATGACCATGCTGCCACGCCTGCGGCCGCGCAATTATTATGATCTCGTCATTGAGGTCGCCATCGTGCGGCCCGGCCCCATCCAGGGCAACATGGTCCACCCCTACCTGCGCCGCCGACAGGGACTGGAACCGGTCACCTATCCCAAGGAGGAGCTGCGCCAGGTGCTGGGCAAGACATTGGGCGTGCCGCTGTTCCAGGAGCAGGCAATGAACATTGCCATTGTGGCGGCGCATTTCGAACCGGGCGAGGCCGACCGGCTGCGCCGCGCCATGGCAACTTTCCGGCGGGTCGGAACCATCGGCACGTTCCGCGACAAGATGGTCGAAGGCATGGTCGCCAACGGCTACGAGCGGGAATTCGCCGAACATTGCTTCCAGCAGATCGAAGGCTTCGGCGAATACGGCTTTCCCGAAAGCCACGCGGCCAGTTTCGCCCTGCTGGTCTACGTCTCATGCTGGGTGAAGTGCCATTATCCGGATGTCTTCTGTGCCGCCCTGCTCAATTCCCAGCCGATGGGCTTCTATGCGCCGGCCCAGATCGTGCGCGATGCCCGCGAACACGGGGTCGAGGTTCGGCCGGTAGACATCAATTATTCATGCTGGGAAACGACGCTGGAGCCGGATGCGCAACCGGGAGACATCGCACCGCAGCATCGTGGAATGACTGGCACCATGAAGAATACCCATGCCGTTCGCCTCGGCCTGAACCGCGTGAAAGGGATCCGCGAAGCAGATGCCGAGACCCTCTTGCAACATCGAAAGCAGGGATACGACAGCGTGCGGGATCTCTGGCTGCGGGCGAACCTTTCCAGAAGCACGGTGGAACGGCTGGCGGAAGCGGATTGCTTCCGCTCTATCGGCCTGGACCGGCGTGCCGCACTGTGGGCCGCAAAGGCGCTCGATCCCATGAGCGGCCTTGACCGACTGCCGCTTTTTGCGAGCCCGGATGCGACAGGGCTTCACAAGGAACCGGACGTGAACCTGCCGCCGATGCCGCTAGGTGAGCATGTGATCATCGATTATCGCTCGATGTCGCTGTCCCTGAAGGCCCACCCCGTTTCGTTCATCCGCAACCGTCTCGCCGCCGCCCGCTATCGGCGCAACGTCGACCTGCAGCAAATGGGGTCAGGGCGGAACGTACAGGTCGGCGGATTGGTGCTGGTGCGTCAAAGACCCGGCTCGGCGAAGGGGGTGATCTTCTCCACCATCGAGGACGAAAGCGGCGTCGCCAACATCATCGTCTGGCCAAAGGTTTTCGAGAAATACCGAACGGTGGTGCTCGGCAGCCGTTGCATCGGGGTGCGTGGCAAGCTTCAGAACGAAATGGGCGTCATTCATGTGGTGGCCGCCCATCTTGAGGATCTGACCCCCTGGCTCGCCGCGCTTTCAACCGACGCAAACGACATCATGCCCTTGGCCAATGCCGACGAGGTCCGAAGACCCGTCACGGAGAAGAAGCTGGAACCTCGCGCCACGTCCCGCCTTGCCCGTTTGCTCCGGAGCGCACCGGAAACCCGCCAGGATCTGGAGCGGGTGACATTTACCGAGACCGCACGACGAGCCTTGCCCGGGGGCAGGAATTTTCACTGACGCCATGTATCTCGGCACGCCTCTCCAATGACGACAAGACTTGGTTCAACGTCCATTCTGGACATTTTCCTCCCCCGCGTGGAGAAAACTTGCTCCCCCGTACGGCACCCTCATCGCAAGTTTAAGCGAAACGCGTCTCAAATTTTCGAAAACCACCCATCCAGACAAATAGTAAATATGAATAACCATCGAACCAATACTTATAATGCACCGAACCAATATGGATTGACACTTGATTAAACTCAAAATAGAGATTAATTCTGAAATTCGAGACTGAACTCAAATCCTCCCCATCGGCATGATCACACCCACAAATCCTTCTCCCCCCGAGGACACGCAAGCCTCCCTGGCAACCGTGTTCCGTATCGCCTTCGGCGATGCGCTGGTCGTCGTCCTCACCTTTCTGGTGATGTTCATGGGCGTCGGCCAGATCAGCGCAGAGGCCGGCCTGTCTGCGTTGCAGACCGCCGTGATGACGAGCCTTACCGTCGCAGCCCCCGCTCAGGCCGCAGCCATGCAGATCCTGACCAGCGACGGTGCCGTCGCCGGCGCCTGGGTCGCCGCCGTCGTCGCCGTCGTCATCATCAATCTGCGCTTTATCGTCATGGTCGCTTCCGTCCTCGGCCGCCTGCCGGAAACGAACTTTCTGCGAGGCCTTGGCGGCGTGGGCCTGATCTCCGCCAGTTCCTTCGCCGTGATTCTGCCGCGCCTGATGGACAAGCGCCCACCCCGCCCTGTCCTTTATTGCGGCATTGTCGGATTGCTGTGCTCCAGCTCGGCCATCATCGGTGCCGTCGCAGGACACCAGCTGGCCGCCTCCGTCCCCGTCATTGTCGGCGCAACGCTCGGCGCAATGATTCCCATCTATTTTGCCACGCTCATCGCCCGTCAGAAGAAGATGCGCGCGCTGATGGTGAACGCACTTTTCGGCGCCGTTCTCGTTCCGCTTGCCGTCCCCACGATGGGGTCGTTCGCCCTTCTCGTGCTGCCGCTGATCGTCGCCGCGATCAGCATGCTGATCGATCAGAGGAAGAAATCCGATGCATGAGGTTGCCTTCGCCCAATGGCAGCTGTGGGCGGTCGCCGCCGGCGCCGGCTTCGGCACGCTGCTGCTCCGGATCATTCCCCTGGTTGCGCGAGAGAAGATTGGCGGAGAGCAGATCCGGGAATTCTTCGACCGGGCCGGTTACGGCATTCTCGGTGGCATCGTCGCCACCTCGGCGCTGCGCGCCGGACACAACCTGCTGAAATCCGAACCCGCCACCGGAGCCGTTGTCGCGATCGTCTGCGTGATCGTCGCCTTTGTCCTATCGGTATGGAAAGGCGGCACGATCCTGCCGACCATCATCGGACTGGCGGGCTTCGTCGCAGCCGGCCTTCTCTATCAGTGAGACTGGCCGGCCGCCGATTGTCGAAACAGAGCCCTGATGACCGCCGAGATCAGGCGATCGAGGGCTTCTGGATGATCGGATAGGCGCGCTTGACCGCAACCGCCACCACGGCGGCAAGGCCCGCCTTGATCACGTCACCGATGACGAAAACCGACGATGCTATCGCCGTTTCCATGATCGGCATGTTCACGTAGTAGGCTGTCCAGGAAATTCCCATCGCGTAGAGCACGATGATGCCGCCGATGGCGCAGTAGATGAACGAACCCACGACATTCAGCGAGCGCCAGCCCCACTCGTGCAGCAGACCGATCACGAAGGCCGCAGCCACCCAACCGACGATGTAGCCGCCCGAAGGACCGAAGAACACGCCGAGCCCGCCCCGACCGCCCGACAGAAGCGGCAGACCGACGGCGACAAGCGCCACGAACAACAGCAGCGCCAGCGCCCCACGTCGCGCGCCCAGAATGGCGCCGGCCAGCATCGGCCCCAGCGATTGCGCCGTCACCGGAACACCGATGGCGGGAATCGTGATCGGCGGAAAGAGCGAGAGCGCTGCCGTCAAAGCGGCAAAGAGCGCGATATAGACGATGTCTCGAGTTGACGTTCGGTTTGCGTGCATGATGTCCTCGCCGGAGTTGAGGCCGCCTTTTCGGCAAAGCGCGGCGGCAATTCGTCGTCGTCGTCATAGGGCGAGCGCGCCTCGATCGCATCCGCGACATCGCCGGCCATGCGCAATGTGCGCAAAACAAGCGGCAGCGCAACCGCGATGGGATTGGCCTCCAGTCCGCGCGCACGCTGGGCATCGCGGATTTCCTGGGCCTGAGCCCCGATGACGGGGATGAAACGCAGTGCCAGCGAAAAGGCCAGACCGACCTTCGCGGGATTGACCCCGAAACGACGGAAGGGCTGAAGCATCTTCTCGATCGCCGCGATCAGCGCGTCGGACCTCGTGGTCAGCGTGACGAGCATCGCCAAAAGCACCAGCGCGGAGATCCGCAGCACGACGACGGCGGCGAGGTCCCAGGACTGCCATGCGCCCTGCACGACGAACAACAGAACCAGGATCCAGCGCATGGGCCGCACCTGCTCATAGGCGCGCCGCATCGTGAACCCGCCAAGCCGATACAGCCCAAGCGCGCAGATCAGCGCGAAGGCAAGAACACGCCAGTCGTTGACCGCCATCAGCCCGGTGCCGGCGATCGCCAAAACAAGAAGCTTGAAGCCGGCATCAAGCCGGTGAATGACGCTTGTGCGCTGGTATTCCCCGCTCATGACATGCGCTCCACATAGTGCGCCAGCGCGGGGCCGGGCGTGTCATCGGCAATCACCCTGCCCTGGTCGAACACGATCACTCGATCGAAATTCTCCAGAAGTTTCAGGTCGTGCGTCACGATGATCACCGTCTGCTCAAGCTCGGCGATGACCCTGGCGACCATGCGCGCATTGCGCAGATCAAGAAGCGTGGTCGGCTCGTCGAAGACTACGCAATCCGGCCGGGTCACCAGTACGCCGGCGAGCGCCAGGAGCTGTTTCTGTCCACCGGAGAGTGTGTGCGAGGGATGAGAGCGGAAGCGTCCGAGACCATAGCGGTCCAGCACCTCTTCCACGAGCGCCGCGCGTTGCGCCTTCGGCAGCTTCAATCCCTTCAGCCCGAAGGCCACGTCCTCTTCAACGATGGGAAATACGATCTGATTGTCCGGGTTCTGGAAAACGAAACCGACCTTGCGGCGAACGGCCTTGCCGTTCTTGGCGGTATCCGCCCCGTCGACGAGAACCTGTCCGCGCGTGGGGAGGACAAGTCCATTCAGCAGCCGGGCGAACGTGCTCTTTCCCGAACCGTTCGAGCCGACGATTCCGATCCGTTTCTCACGTAGAGTGAGATCAATTCCCTTCAGCGCTTCGAAATCGTCAAATCGCTGATGGACATCCCGGACTTCTATCGTCGTCATTATTCGACCTCAGAGGATTTGAAGTCGCCGGCCACTTCTCTCGGGAGAACCGACCGGCGACTGCAAGACAAGTCCTTGCAATTATGAGTTGCTGTCACCCCGCTGGGGTAGAACTTGCCTCTTTTTTAACACCATCTCTTGAAACGCTAGCTCGTGCGCCTCAAACTTATAGTGGTTCCAAGGTCCGTTCTCTGATTGGCCCTCGCCAAAGGATTATCCAAACAGAGCAACGAGCGCCATGTAACCGATCGACGGGACGACCAGGCAGCCGAAGCCGGTGTAGAAGGTCGCTGTCAGGGCACCATAAGGGACCAGTCGCGGATCGGTAGCGCCGAGTCCGGCGGCCGTGCCACTTGTGGTGCCCATCAGCCCGCCGTAGACCGCGGCGGAAGCCGGGTTGTCGAGGCCAGCGATCTTCGCCAGGAACGGCGTCAGGATCATCACGGAAATCGACTTCACCACGCCGGCCGCAACCGAAAGCGCGATGACGTCAGACGAAGCACCAAGCGCGGTGCCGGTGACGGGGCCGACGATGAAGGTGGCAGCGCCACCGCCAATGGTCGCCATGTCGACGGGGCTGGTGTAGCCGAAGGCATAGGCCGTGGCCGCACCGATGACCACCGAGAGGATCATCGAGACGCACAGGGCGACGACGCCCGGGATGCCAGCCTTCTTCAGCTCTTCCAGCTTCACACCAAAGGCGGTCGCGACGATCGCGAAGTCACGGAAGACGCTGCCGCCCATCAGGCCGATGCCCGAGAAGAGCGAGACATCGGCAATGCCGTGCTTGCCGCCGGTGTACTTGCCACCGATGAACGCCAGGATAAGGCCGAACACGATCGCGATCGCCGAAGAGTGAACGCGGCCGTTGAAGAGCTTCGCCACGATCGATGCGACGTACATGAAGACGCCAACGACCACGAAAGCTGTGACCAAGGGGTACTTGGTAACTGCGTGAACCAGAATGTCCATGATCACTTACCTCCCTTCGAGGCAGGGGCCGCGGCAAGAGCGGCTTCTTCTTCACCCAGCGGGGGAAGCGGGTCACTCTTCTCGCCGAGAGCCGAGATCGGACGGATCAGCAGGAAGCCTGCGAAAACGGCACCGAGACCTGCAATGAAGGCAAGTGCGCCAGCATTGTAGGCGGCAACGACGTTCTGACGGGCGCACATGGCCACCACGATCGGAATGTACATTGCGCTCCAGAACTGGATACCGCTCTGAGCCAGCTTGGAGAGCTGGTCGCGGTCCATCAGGTGCCGGGCGATGATGACGAGCAGCAGCATCGCGATACCGACGCCGCCGACGTTGGCATCGATTCCGACCAGATGACCGATGAGGTAGCCGAGGCCGGTACCTACGATCATGCAACCGCCCATCAGGGCTAGTCCATAAATCACCATATCACTTACTCCAGGAGACTAGGAGTTCGGGGTATCGGGGCGACGAGACCGTCGCCCCGGATTCACTTAATCACTCAATCGTCATCAGAACGGCGCCGGGCTTCAGGCGATCGCCCGCGGCAGCCGCGATGGACTTCACTTCGCCGTCCTGCGGAGCAGGCGTGTTGTTCTTCATCTTCATCGCCTCGACGACGGCGAGGTTCTGACCCTTGGTGACCTTGTCGCCAACAGCAACCTCGATCGAGACCACCGTCGAAGGCATCTTCACTTTGACGTCCATCATACACTCCATTAGTTAGATGGTTGATTTTGCGGGGACTTCTTACATTCCCCAGTCACACCGCCGAGTCGATGCTTTTCGAACATCGGCACGCCGGAGGAAACACATAATTTTTCTCTGTCCACAAGAGAAACATCATAGATAGTCTTTACGAGTATCTCTCTTGCCTCAGAGAAATACTCTTTGAGCTTTACGCCGAGGCAGCTATTGATCTCCATCTCGGCGTCGACGGACAAGCCGAGTTCCCCGCTCAGGGAGGACACGGCCTGGTAGAAGGCCTCGATATCGCCGCCGTGCCCGGCATCGACGAGAATGTCGAGATCCGAGTCCGGTCGCACATATGCGAGGCCGGTCACCGCCGCGAGCGCGGCGGAGCCAAGGAGGCCGAGGCGCACGCCGAAGCGCTCGCCCAGACCTGCAATCGAAACGAGGCCAGGATGCGTCGGCGGGCTCTGTCTCACCGCACGATCCATCACCTCGTAAGGAGAAAGGAAGCCGCTGACCTGATCCGCATCGACGATCAACGACGAGCGAACGCGTTGCTGATCGATGCGCTCGGGGAAGGCAAAGCCCAGTTGCCCCTGCCCTTCCCCGCAAGGCCGTGTCGGGCGGCAGACGATGCCCGGAATGCGATCCTCCAGAAAACCGTTGAGCACGGCCTTCTCGGTCGCCCCGTCGCGCATCGTGTGCGGCAGACCTTCCAGCAGCGACGGGACCAAGGCCTCGCGCACCGCGGGTTCCAGCTCTGCCAGATAATGCCGCCGGTTCAACATGATCAGCGCCTCTTGATCCAGGCAGGATCCGTCTTCGCGGATTTCTGCAAATCGGCCTGCGCCTCGACGAGCACGTCGAACAGCTGGGTCTTTTCCGGACCTTCGATGATGATGGGTCCGCTTCCCTCCGCCTCGTCGGCGGGAACCCCTGGCACGAGCTTCACGCGGGTGGCGCTCGCGCCGGTTTCCAGGTCGCGCGCGACCTTCACCACCCGGCCCTTGATGCGCAGAATCGTGCGCGCGGCCTTCTCGACGGTCGAAGCCGCATGCGCGGTGGTCGCAGCAACGACGACTTCGTATTCCGGATAGGTGCGCTCACGCTGATACGTGATGATTTCACCGGCTCGGTTGCAGACGTGGCCGGATTTGGAGACCACGAAACTGTCGCCCATCGGCAGTCCGCCGACGACGAGTTCGCGGTACCCGTCGCCCCGCGGCGAGGCGACGAGGGTGATGTCGTCGCGAAGCGGCACGCCGTCCAGCGTCAGCCACCCGAATTCCTGGCAGCCATAGAGGTCGTGCACGGTGTAGCCGAACCCCTCGGCGACCGGCAGCAGTTCCATGTCGAGAGGGGTGCCGGCACACAGCAGCGCCACACCCTTCGGCATGTGCGCCTTCAACCCGAGCTTGACGACCTGCTCGAGCGTGGCCCTGAGGAACGAGGATTCGCCGAGGACGATCGACGGCTGTTCGCGGCAGAAGGCCACGATCAGGGCATCCCGGCTGGAGCGCTTCAGGAAGCTCCATTCCACGCCGCAGTCGCGCAAGGCTTCTGCGGCGAAGACGTTCACAAGCGGAGGATAGGTCACGACCATCTTCGCTTGTGGCCCGGACCCGAGTCTTTCGAAAAGGGTCCGGGCCACCGCGCAGCGGCCGGAAATCTCGCCATGAGTCACGCCGACGATATTCTGGAACGCAGAAGAGCCTGTCGTGAAGGTGAGATACGCCAGATTGAGCGGCGTATGCACCTCCTCGATGACATGGGCGGCCGTGGGGCCGTCGATCCCCTTGTCCGCCAATGTCCGCTTCGGCATCTCCTGGAGGGTGGGAGCACCGCCGAAGGCGTTCAGAGCTTCTTCAAGTACCGTCAGATCGTCGGACATGATCATCGTCCCTTGAGGGTCGTTAGCGAGATGGAGCGTATTTCTCGGCTACTGCAGCGAACTCCTGGTTCATCAGATCGATGACCTTGGGTCGCACGACACGGCCATTACGCTCCGCTCCCAGAGCACCACGTCCCCACGGACCGAGCTTTGCATCCTCACCGGCGGCAACGGCCGCACGGATCTGCTTGATGTGCTCGATGATCGCGGGGCGCATGCCTTCGACCTTGCCGATCTGCTCCTCGACGCCGCCCAGGGCATAGAAGAACTGCGGGCCGGCCGCGAAGACCGGGTTGCCCTTGGACAGTTCCTCAAGCGTCTCCAGATCCTTCTTGATGATGCGCGAGATCGAGGTCAGCGGCATCACGTGGATCATCGTGCCGAAGCTCGAGTCCAGCGAGAGGATGTTGGAGGCCTGCAGGCCGTGGCAGAGGAAGGCGCCGGAGATGGCACGGCCGATGACCATGGCCACAATCGGATGACCCGCCAGGCGAGCCTCCGCCAGCGCCAGCTGATAGGCGCCGGTGGCCTTGTTCATGCCGAAGATCTCCTCGACCTTGCCCGGGCCGTTGCCCGGGGTGTCGACGATCAGCACCAGCGGGCGCTTCTCTTCCTTCGGCTTGTCGGCGTCGGCCGCGAGAGAGGCGTAGACGGCTTGAGCCATCTTGTAACCTTCCTCCATGCCGATGATGCCGGCATAGACGACCGGGAACTTCTCGTTGAAGCCCATCGCGTCAGAGACGATGAGCGTCACGTCCTGGCCATCCAGCTTGGCGGTGCCGACGACGGCGCCCGGACCGAATTCCGGATCGTCGAAGGTCTTGGCGCCAACGGTGCCTTCCTGGAAGCTGTCGGTATCGACGATCATGTCGATCGCGTCCCGACCGCGTCCCATCATGGTTTCAACGTTTTCCATGATTGTCTCCTGATTTGGATCTTGTGATCGGGTTCAGACTTCGAGCCGCTTGACCGTCGCGACGAACTCGTCGAACGGCTTGCTGTCGAGGGTCGCGGCATCGGCATTGCCGGCCTTGGCCCAGACATCGCGGGCGTCCTTCGGCTGCATCTCCGCAGCAAGGGCAACAAGCTTCAGCTGCTTCTCGACCAGCTCCGGCGAACCGATGCGGCGCATCTTCTCGAACTCGGAAACCGGCAGAACCACCAGCTTGGACAGAGCCTCGCGGAAATCCGAAACCTTGCCGCGAACCAGGACGTTGCAGTCGCCCATGATGTACTTGTGGCGGCCGCCGGTGGTGCGGAACACGAGCGCGCGGTCGGAGGAGTCGAACTCTTCCTTGCCCATCTCCTGCTCGATCACTTCCGGACCCGTCAGGCCCAGACGGCCGTACTCGCTCATCACGATCGCGTCGGTCGCAGCGGCCACGAAGCCCATGCCGCCGAAGCAGCCGACCTTCGAACCGATCAGCGTGATCACCGGAACCTTGTGACGGGCCTTCTGCAGCTGATCCATCACCTCGGCGTGCGCGAGCAGGCCGGCGTTGGATTCGTGCAGACGCACACCGCCGGTCTCGAACGAGATCACAACGACAGGCTTTTCCTCGTCGCTCAGGTCAGCATGCTCGGCAACGAGCTTGTCGTGGAACTCGGTGGCGAGACGGATGGTGTTGACCATTTTCGCACCACCGACCTCACCGACGGACCCACCGATGAAGCGGCCTTCCTGGGAGATCACGAAGACCGGCGTCTTGCCGATCTTGCCAACGCCGGTGACGATACCGTCATCGAATTCGACCGCTTCGCCAAGGGTTTCCAGATGCGGGCTGTAGAAGCGGTCGAACGGACCGGCCAGCTCCGTAAAGGTGCCCTCGTCGACCAGGCCGACGGCACGGGCGCGAGCGTCCGATTCCAGGAAGCTCTGTCCCTGAATGTCATTCCATTTCGGCATGGGGTATCTCCTTACTCTCCGGTCGCTTCCGCAAACGCCTGGCGCAGGCGCAGCAGGACGACCGCAGGAGTGGCATTGTTGTCGTTGATCTCGAGGTGGACGTCGCCCAGCAGCGTCTCGGAGACGAACGTCTCCACGACCCGCTTCCAGAGCTCGTCGAAACCAGTGACGGGAGTGACGATCTTCACCGAAACGGACCCCTTGAGATCCTTCGGCTCCATCAGGACTTCCATGTCACCCGAGCCAACCACGCCCAGATGGATCGGGCGGTCGACGCTCTTGGTTCCCTCGTCGATTTTGACGTGGAATTCCAGTGTGTTCAAAGCCATGGTTCAATGATCCTTCGTGTCACCAGTTGCGGAACCGAGCCGGCGGGTTGTAGAGGCCGCCAGACCAGGTCACGAGGTCCTGGATGCTACGTGCGGCGAGCATCGAACGATCCGCACGCTTGCGGTCGACGCCAAGATCTTCAGGCGTCATGACGATACGCTGCTCGCGAAGGCGCTTCGTCTCGGCCGGATCGGCCTTCAGGCCGATTTCCGTGTAGCCGGCAACCGCGCGAATGGCGGCCATGCGGGCTTCGATATCCGGAGCGCGGTTGAGGTAGGCAATGCCCTCCTCGGTCACGATGTGCGTCAGGTCATCGGCGTAGATCATGACCGGCGGCAGCGGCAGGTTGGCGTTCTTCGCCAGCTTCCAGGCGTCCAGTTCCTCGACGAACACCGGCTGGCGGCCTTCCCCGAAGGTCTCGACACCCTGCACGACCAGCTTCTTGCCGCGCGGCATGTTGCCCAGCGTGCGATCAAGCGTCGGCTGTTCGGCACCGCACTTCAGCCAAGCCTCGGTGGAGTGACGGCGACCATGGGAGTCGGAGCCCATGTTCGGCGCGCCGCCAAAGCCGGCAACGCGGTTCGCGGTAGCGGTAGAGGAGTTGCCGTACTTGTCGATCTGCAGCGTGCCACCGATGAACATGTCGCAAGCAAACTGACCGGCCGCCTGCGAATAGGCGCGGTTGGAACGCAAGCTGCCGTCGGGACCGACGAAGAACACGTCCGGATGCGCGGCGACGAACTTCTCCATGCCGAGCTCACCGCCGAAGCAGTGGATCTGCTCGACCCAGCCGTCCTCGATCGCGGGGATCATGGTCGGATGCGGGTTCAGGGCCATGTGCGTGCAGATCTTGCCCTTCAGGCCGAGCTCGTTGCCGTAGGTCGGCAGCATCAGCTCGATCGCCGAGGTCAGGAAGCCGATGCCATGGTTGAGCCGCTTCACCTCGTATTCGGCGTAGATGCCCTTGAGGCACAGCATCGCCAGAAGGATCTGGTTGTCGGTGATGAGCGCCGGATCACGGGTAAACAGCGGTTCGATGAAGAACGGCTTCGGCGACTGCACGACGGCGTCGATCCAGTCGGCCGGGATATCCACGCGCGGCAGTTCGTCGACGATCTCGTTGACCTGGGCGATAACGATGCCCTGGCTGAACTTGGTCGCCTCGACGATCGTCGGCGTATCTTCGGTGTTGAAGCCGGTGTAGAGGTTGCCCTTCCTGTCAGCCTTGTAGGCGCAGATCAGGGACACCTTCGGCGTCAGGTCGAGGAAGTAGCGGGAGAACAGTTCCAGGTACGTATGGATCGCACCCAGTTCCATCTTGCCTTCGCGAATGAACTGAGCAACGCGACCGGCCTGCGGCCCGCCAAAAGCGAAGTCGAGCTTCTTGGCGATGCCGGTCTCGAACAGATCGAGATGGACCGGAAGCGGAACCGCCGACTGCACCATGTGCAGGTCGTGGATCTTGGACTTGTCGACCTTGTTCAGGCATTCGGCCAGGAAGTCGGCCTGCTTCTGGTTATTGCCTTCGATATTGACGCGGTCGCCGGGGCGGATAACCGCCTCAAGCAGGGCCACCGTGTCTTCCGGCTTGAACTGCTTGCCCGGGCCGATAAACCGAGCGGCAGCCGCCATTCTCTCCGCAGTATCTGCAGAGCGACGGTCCCACTTTTTCTCAGTACCGTTAGTGGACATGGAACAACCTCTGTTTAGTTGTTTTAGCGCCCCAATGCCGAAATACTCGGCGATTGGTGCGCCTCTCCGTAGTAGAAGCGGTGGGTTGTGCCGCTCCTATCGCGAATGCTTAGGGATCCATCGAAACCCAGATCCGTGGCCGTACCTTCAAGACGCTCGTCGCCGGCATCGAACAGGATGTCCCGTCCGATCGTACAGGAGCGCGCGATCCAGGCATCGCGGATGGGTGCGAACCCTTCCGTTTCCCAACGCGCCATCCAGGTCTCGATCTGAGTGAAGAGGGTTTCGAGCAGGTCGCGTTCATCGAACTCGCGCCCCGTCTCGATCGCCAGCGACGTGGCGATGCCCTCCAGTATCGGCGGTACGTCGTCCGCCGTCATGTTGACGTTGATACCGATGCCGGCGATCACATGCGCCATCTCGCCCTCATCGGTGAGGACAAGTTCACAAAGGATTCCGCACAGCTTGCGACCGTCGACCAGAATGTCGTTCGGCCATTTGACGGACGCTTCAATGCCCGCGATCTGCCGGATGGCTTCCGCCACAGCGACGCCGAGCACCAGCGTAAATTGGGAGATTTCTTCCAGGGGACGATCAGGACACAGGAGCAGCGAGATGCCCAGCCCCTTCCCCGGTTTGGAGAACCAGAACCGCTTCCCCTTGCCGCGCCCGGCGGTCTGATGGGCAGCCACCAGAGCGAGCCCCGTTTCGGCGCCCTTCGCCTGGAGGTCGCTCATCACCTGGTTCGTGGAACCGGCCTGCGTCAGGAAATAGACCGGACCGATCCGGCCATTGCGCCGCTCCACGCCGCAGCAATTGGCGAGTTCGTAGGAGGTCGAAGCAAGGGCGGATCGGTACAGCATGGTCTTCAGCGCTTCTTTGTTTGTACGTGCACAGTGAAGCTGGAGGCCGGCGCCCACCGGCATTGAGTGACGGGCGCCGGCCTCATGGTCAGCCGACCAGACCAATCGTCGAGGCGAAGACGCCCACGGCGATGGCCGAGACGATCACGCCGCAGATCGATGCACCCATGGCGAGCGGCATGATCATGGCGTAGGGGCTCGCCTCAAAGGCGCAGCGCTGCGCGATCTTGGCGGTGGAGGGCATGCAGGACACGCCGGCGATGCCGGTTGCCGGGTTGTACTTGCCCTTGGTCACGGCCCACACGAGCCAGCCGCCACCGATGCCGCCCAGGGCGGAGACCGCCAGCGCGGTGATGCCGAGGACCAGCAGGATCGCAACGCGGGGATCGAGCAGAGTCGAGGCTTCGCAGAGCACGCCGAGCACCAGGCCGAGGAACAGGGTCGAACCGTAGACGATCGTGTTCTCCAGGAGCTGCACGTAAGGCTCGATCTCCGCTTCCTTGATCGCGACGCCCATGAAGAAGGACAGGATCAGCGGGGAAGCGACCGGCAGCAGCAGGCAGAGCAGAGCCGCAGCGACGATGGTGAAGACGAACTTCGCCTGCGAAGACACTTCCGGGAATTCGATCTCGACCTCGAGGCCGCGGTACTTGGCCGGGACCAGCCAGCGAACCAGGTACGGATAACCGGCGTAGCACAGCGACAGGTAGAGGTAGGCGATGATCGAAATCGGGACGAACAGATCCTTCGCCATGATCAGCGAGGCAAACAGCACCATCGGGCCATCCGCACCACCGATCGAGCCGACAGCGGCCGCCTGGCCCGGCGTCAGGCCAAAGTAGTAGCCAATGACGAGGGTCACGAAGGTGCCAAGCTCGGCACAGACCGCAACCGTGATGGAAGCCCACGGACGCGCCAGGATGAACGAGATGTCCGCCATCGTGCCGATGCCCATGAAGAGCAGGCAGGCGACCAGCGAGTTCACGAAGGTGAAGTTGTAGACCGGCTGCAGGAAGTTGATCTGCATGATGTCGATCAGAGCGTTGGGCTCGGAGACCATCGGCGCGATAATCAGCGTGCCGATCTTGCCGGCCTCCAGGAACATCACGCCGGCGTTGACCGCCATCATGCCAAGTCCCATCGGGACCATGATGAGGGGCTCAAGCGTGCGCTTGAAGCCGAGATAGGCGAGCACGAAGCCCAGCACGATGAACCCGATACGGGCGAAAGCGATCACGGGATCCTGGACGAAGAGCGTCCCGATGCCGGGAAAGATCGTAAGGAGTTGGTGTAACATCGGTTGATCTTCTGTCTATTCGGAGGGCTGAGAGAGGAAGCGGGAGATACCGACGATCACGCCGATCACTGCAAAAGCGATGACGGCGGTGATGAGGTAGGACATCCCGGCGTAGACAATGATGTTCATGAGATCCTCGGGGGTTGAGGGGATTGACCTGCCTTGGCGGGCCGGCCTGTGAAAACGGTCCCCGCTCCAGGGGCGCCGCTGACGAGCACATCGACGCCGTAGGTCACGGCCAGAAGATCGGCCGAACCACCTGGGCTCAGGTTGCGTGTGATGCACTCTGTGTCGAGTTGATGGATGGCAGCCATGCCGGCAGGTGTCAGTGCGCCACCAAGCCGGAGAGCGTCGCGCGCCTTCCCGCGCACGAATTCGAGCGCCTCGAAGCCGCCGCGCCACAAGAGCGTGGTGTCCTCGCATGCCGCCATCAATGAAATCAGGGTATGGATGAGCGCCTCTTCCAGAGAGGCGCCCTTACTCCTCGCACTGCGAAAAGCCGGCAGTCCCGCCTCGACGACGGTCGGAAAGCCGGCCTCCACCTCGCCACGGATGCCGCGCACCCCATAGCGTTGGTAGAGCCATTCGCCCGCTGTTCCCGCCTCTCGGTCGCCGACGCTCTCCAGTTCCCGGGCGCAAAGACCATCAGTCATGGCTGCAGCCAACGAGAAGAGGGCATCGACTTCCAAGGATGCCCGATCGCGCGCGAGCCTGCCGGCTGCGGCACTCAGGACACCTGCAGAGAACAAAAAGCCGCGCTGCGTGTTGACGCCGCCGGTTGCTGCCAGAAGCAGCCCCTCGTAGCGGCAGCCGATCTCACGCACAGGGCGCAGCAGATCGCGGGCCGATCCCTGGTGGCGCATCCCGGCCTCGGCGCATTGGTAAAGGCACGGCGCGATCGCAGCGGACGCGACCATGAAGGTCTTGATGTCCATATCGCTGTGCGATCCGTTCGACCGTGCGGTCACAAGCCCGGGTTTCGGGTGACTGGCCACCTCCAGCAGAGTACCGGCAAGGAATGCTGAGCCGATGTGCCAGGAGGCCAGTCCGAGATCGACACTCGGAACGGGAGCCTCTTCACACCCTTGCGATTTAAGCTGCTGAGAAAAATGCATAATCTCGTACTCGTTCTGCATTGTCGGACCGCTACAGCAACTGGAGACGACCCCACAAGCTCGCATAAGCTCGTACTCGCTCTGTTTTCAGCGATCCCCATGCGCCCCGAGGGGCCACGCAGACCGTGGAAACCAGATGTCCGCCGTCACGGAGAACACTGAGTCACTGGCATAGAAGGAGTTGGAGCAGACGAAGGCTCGCGACCCTCGAAAGGGCGCAATCACACTGCTCTGATCACGAGATCACACACCCCAGGGAGGGGCAGAGGAGATAGGCAACGGTTAAAGTGCGCCGCGTGCGCGGGCCCAAGCGTTACCCCTGATCACTGTATCACACGCTCCCGAGGGAGCAGGACGAACATTCGCATACTGCGAATTTTCACACGACCCGAAGGCCCGCCGAGGTTTGCCTTGGGAGTGTCCCGTGGGTTCCGCCTCGACTTAAGTCGTATATCTCACCAAGCGGCTGCAAAGTCCAGAGGCAGCTTGAAAGAAGGGTTGCGGCAAAGTGGCATAATTGTGATTAGTGCCAGAAAAACTATTTTTCTCCATATATTTCATATTGTTAGATATTTTTTCCGACACCCCGAGTCCTCAGAAACGGGCTTTTTCCGGGCCTATTCGTCCCTTACGGAAGATGTCGCCTACAATCAAAGCCTGCCTATTTTTTTCGCAAAGCTTGCACCCTTCCGTACATATGACAAGGGCGACCTCCGAAACCACTTCGAAGATCGCCCTGGTTACAATGTGCGCGAAACAAGCCCGAGAGCGTTGCGGCCCGTCAAGAAAGGTTACGGCGACAGGAAAATTACAGGCCGGCGCCGAAGGCTCACAACCGTGCACCGCCTGCCGGATCAGAACCGGCGGATCAAGCCCGAAAGGAGCCGTCTCCTACAGGTGCATCACGCCGAAACCCATGCGCTCATGGTTCGTTTCGGGGTGGAAGGCAGATTCACCATGGGCGGCAATGACCAGCCACCTGCCGTCGGAGACGATCGCAACCTTCAGCTTGAGACTCGACTCAGCCGCCACATCCGAGCTCACGCCCTTCAGACATTCAAGCCCGGCATGGATGACGGCATGAATCTCGTTGTGGTGATGGTGGATGATATGGCTCTGCAGGGCGCAGGCCACCAACGACTTGACGAATGTTTTCGTCACGTCGGTCCGCACGCCGCTGACGAACGTAATGCCCATTTTGAGGCGGGTATTGGCGGCCACGTATTGCTTGAAGGTCTCTTCTTCCTCGCGCGAACTGATCGCCGCGATGATCGCCACCTTACCCAGGCGGTCGGGATTGATGTCCATTCGAGGCGCCTTTTGTCCAAGACAACTTTACATATTCCGACAACGACGACGGAGCGCCGCTCGAGATGTCCGATCCGGGGTGCCATCCCCCAAGGCGCGCGACAGGGTTGCGGCCAAGCGATCACTCGATAGCGTCTTCAAATCGACCAGTAAACCCCTAAGCACCAAACTGCGGTGCAGTACCGATTCCCGCAAGCGACCGCCAAAAGCACACGCGAGACGCTCGCCAGCAATCGCGGAACATGAACTCGTCACTGCGGCATGTCATTGCGGCCCCACCTGGCAGTGCCAAGCCGCCGGACAACGCTGCGATAACGCTTCGGCCATTCATAGCGACGCGACGATCCGATGGGTATTTTTACCAATTCCATGCGGACGGTGCCCTCGGCTTCATCGGCTTGCCGCTTCGTCGAACTCCATAGCCTCGTCGCTCTCCATAGCTTCATCGAGTTCCCGCTCATCGTTCGTCTCGAACGCGTTGCCGGAAGTGAGCGCCTCCGCAAGCTGAACATAGAGATGACCCGGCAACGGAGGTGCGAAGATGTAGCCCTGGGCCGACGTAACCCCGAGCTCGCGCAGCCGCGCAATTTGCTCCATCGTCTCGACGCCTTCCGCGATGATCCCCATGCCGAGATTGCCCGCGAGTTCCACGAGCATATCGACGATGGATGTGGAGCTGGCATCCGAGCCGAGAGCGTCGACGAACATCTTGTCGATCTTGATGATGTCGATGCCGAGCTTCTGGAGGTAGGCAAGCCCGCCATGCCCGGTGCCCGCGTCGTCAAGCGCAACCCGGATTCCGAGCGACTGCATCTCGGAGATGATCTTGCGTGCGACGTTCATATCACGCAGCGGCTGACGCTCGGTGACCTCCATGACGATCTGGCTGTAGGAAATGCTGGAATTTCCATAGATCTCAATGAGATCCTCGATAATCCGCCGATCCTCGAAGTGGCCCGCAAAAAGGTTGACGGAAAGCTTCAGGTCGGGATTCGCCGCATAAAGATGCCCAACATCAAAGATCGTCTGACGCATGATCTGTCGCGTCATCTCGAAAATATGCCCGGACGTTTCCGCATACTGCATGAACTGGCCAGGGGAAACGATCGTGCCATCGGACCGCCTCCAGCGGATCAGCACCTCGCATCCCCGCAAGCCGCCTGTCTCGATGTCCATCACTGGCTGATAATAGGGGATGAACTCTCCCTTTCGGATCGCGGCAACGAATTCATCATCCGCATCCTGCTCCGGACGCCAGGAGACCCAGAGTGCGATCACAATGAAAAGAACCGTGAACGCGCCGGTCGCCACCGCGGTCAATACCTTGAGATCGGAGACGAGCCCGTAGGCTGCAGCTTTCGGAGCAACAATGGTCGCCTGCAGCGGATATCGAGTCGAACGGACATATTCGACCATCTCGCTTCCGCCATCGCCGGCCGCGCCGCTTTCCTGCCCCCCCCTCGCCGCCGATCGTCAGCCACCGCACGTCCTGCGCCAGCCTCAACTCAACACGACGATAAGCGCGCAAATACTCCGGACCGGCATCCACCGAGACCGCCGGTGCAGAGATCTCCGCGATGAGACGCACGCCGTTGCCCACATGCCAGCTCACGGCCGCCAGATGAACACCTTCGAACGACTTGTCTAGGAGACCGAGCCCCACCATTGCGGAATCGGAGCGGTAGGCCGGCATGATTGCCTCGCCGGAGCGCTCGCGCAGGGGCGTGGAGCACATCGGAACGCCGTTGGCATCGACGAGATCGATTGCCTGCACGAAGGAATGCTCGCGCATCACCTTGCCGTAAGCCAGATGGTCGCGCGGCAGACATGTGATGTGCCCGTCGCCGACGAGCGTCTGTAACGCCGTCACGCCATCCGACAGCGCTTCCTCGGCCCGGTTGACATAGCGCTCCGCGGCGGCGCGCAATTCCGTATGCGCGCGCGAAACGGCATAATGGTCGAGGCTGAACTTCGCCACAGCCAACGGCACGACCGCAAGCAAGACTGCGACAAAAAGCGCCCTGAAAAATGTTTTATACCGTCGGGACAAGCTTGCGGATCCGGAGCGCGTAGGGTGAGCGATCCGTTAACAATGCAGAAAGATCGTAAACACTGACTGAATCGCGCGAATTTTTGCGGATATGGGTTGCGCCCGGCAACGAGTGTGCGAAGACTCTCGCCCCTTCCAATCGAGCCCCGCGCCTGCCTGACAGAGAGGATGCATGGAAGCCCTGTTCATTGGCCAAGCCTACATCGACATCACCTTCATCACCGATCGCTTGCCGACGGGTGACGAGAAGACGATCGCCGACGAATACGCCGTGAGTTTCGGCGGAAATGCAGTCACCGCCGCTTTCTGCTGCGCCAAGCTCGGCTACAAGCCCGACCTGATCTGCTCGCAGGCCAACGACTGGCTCGCTCACATGTTCAACGACATGGCGACCAAGTACGGAATCGAGATCCACGGCCGGAAGGTCCGCGAGTCGTCGTTGTCCTTCATCATGCCGAAGGGCTCCAAGCGCGCCATCGTGCGCTGCCGGGACGATCATTTCCTTCACCCCTTCCCCCAGCTTAACCTCGACGGCTGTCGCGCCCTTCATCTGGACGGCCATCTCGCAGACGCGGCGCTCCATTATGCGCGCACATGCCGCCAGGCGGGCATTCTGACTTCGCTCGACGGCGGGGCGGTCCGGGAGAACACCGACGAATTACTGCGCTTCATCGACGTGGCCATCGTCTCGGAACGATTCTGCGAGCAGATGAATCTGGATGCACGCCAGACGCTGGACTACCTGAAGGCGCGCGGCTGCCGTGTAGGCGGCATCACGATGGGCGAGCGCGGCCTGGTCTGGTACGATGAAACCGGAACATTGCAGGAAATGCCTTCCCTTGCGGTTCCTTCAGACAAGATCGTCGATACCAATGGCGCCGGAGACGTATTCCACGGCGCCTATATCTATTCCTATCTGAGCAAGCCCGGCGCAAGCTGGGCAGAGCATTTCCGTTTCTCACGCGCAGCCTCCGCCCACGCGATTCAGCATCTGGGCAACGAGGCCAGCCTTCCGGGTCTGGAGGATGTTCATGTGGCGATGGAAACCTTCCCGGAAGCAGCTCCTGCGGAAGTTGTGTAAAAGCGGATGCGGCGGCTCGGTGCCCAACCTTTGCCGCCCTTTGACCGCACAGAGCCGGCTTTCACGTCCCGGCGTCGCCGATAGCGAAGGCGCTTGGACGCACCGAACATCAGCCTGGAGACCAGAATGGGTGCCCATTTCTTCCCCCGTGCCGGATATGCCGTGATCCTCGGCACCGCGCTTTGCCTCCCGCAGTCGTCTTTCGCCTTTGAAGCGACGAACAATCCGGTGGCAGACGCCGTTCTTGCCGCGATCGAAGCCGGCGGGGCGAAAAACGCCGCCGTGGAGGACGTGGCGGTCTCCGGTAATCAGATCATTCTGCACGGTGTGACGGCAGACTACCCCGACAAAGGCAAGAATGCCGGAATGTCGGCGGGCAGCCTGGCTCTATCCGACGCATCTGTCGCACCCGACGGAAGCGTCAGCGCCGCCGCGCTCGCGGCCACCGACGTCAAGTACGTATCGGACGAAGACACGGTGGAATTCGCAGCCGCCGCGGTAACCAACCTGCGCATCCCCTCCCCCGAGGAAATCCAAGACCCGGCCAAGGCCCTGAACAAGGAGCCCGCTTACAGGCGGCTGGAGATCACCGGCATCAATATTCAGTCCGAGGACGAAGCCGCAGTGCCCGTGGAGCGCTTAACCAGCTCCTTCGATCCGACCGGCACCGACGGTTCGCTGAAGGCCTCCTTCACCGTGGAAAAGATCGCGATCGACCCGGAATCGGTCAAGGATGACGATTTCCGCGAAAGGATGAAGGCGCTTGGATACGATTCCGTGCAGATCGACGTGAAAGCCGATGCGGAATGGTCAGCCAGCGAGGGACGCGCGCAACTTCATGACTTCGAGATTTCGGGTCAGGACATGGGGGCACTCCATGTATCCGGCACCGTTCTGGGGGTGACGCCCGAGGTGATCGAAAAGCTGGGAGGCGCGCAGGACGACTTCGGCAAGACGATGGAGATCTTGCAGCAGCTGTCCATCGCCGACCTGCGCCTGCATTTTGAGAACGAAAGCGTTGTCGAACGTGTGCTCGATCAGCAGGCGAAGGAAGCCGACACCGATCGGGCCGGTCTCGTGGATCAGCTCTCCTCCTCCCTCCCCGGCATCCTGAGCCTCATTCGCAATCCGGCATTCCAGGAAAAGGTGGAAACGGCGGTCACGACCTTCCTGAGGGACCCCGGTTCGCTCACCGCTGCGGCTCACCCCGCCCAGCCGGTGCCCGTCGCGCAGATCGTGGGGACTGCCATGATCGCGCCGCAGACGATCCCGGATGTCCTGTCAGTCGAGATCACGGCCAATCAGTAGGTCTGCACCAAAAAAGGACAGGAACACGAAAACGTTCCGCCACAGGAGTTTACATATGCGTCTTAAAGCGAGCCGTCTGCATGCGCTCGGACTTGCCGGCCTGCTCATCACCACATGCCCGGCTCTTGCCGCCCGACAGGGCGACGAGATAGCCGCCGACTGGTTCAAGGACCTGCTGTCGGCGGGCGCCAGCGTGGCGCAATACGGCGATCTGCGCCAGGACGGAACCGCCACGATCATCGAGAACGTTGAAGTCCGCTACCCTTTTCACTTCAAGCTGGGTGAGAAGGCGGAGTTTTCCGGCCAGATCGATTTCAACTCGAAAAAGCTGACCTTCGAAGGACTGGCGGAGACCGACAAGACCTTCTCCGCCGACCGCATAACGGCTGCCGACGGAACGACGATTTCGTTTGACGCAACCCTGCCGGATCAAAAGACAATACGCCTCGACGCTCCCAGCGCGGGCGATGCGCCCGCCGCCGAACGCGGGGGCTCCGTGGACGATTCGGGAAAGGCCGATGAAAAGCAGCCCCTCGAGCCGAACGCCGACAAGGATGACGTCGCCAAAGCGGACGCCCAGCCGCCAAAGGAAAACGCGGTACACGTCAAGGAAGTGTTCGATGGCTATGAAATAGCAGGCACCGAGTGGCCGCGTTTCGAGCAGCCCGAAATATCTCCCGAGCACCGCGTCCGCGACAGCGTCAGATATGCCGCCATGTATCTTAACGGCATCCGGGTAGATTCCGCTGCCGTGCGTCAACTCAGTGTCGAGCAGACCCTGCCCGACAACGGAGTGGCCAAGGCCTCCTACCAGAACCTGAGCGCACGCGGTGTCGTGGGCGGTCGAATGGCGAGCGAGGAGATCGAATCCTACAAGTCCGAGCAGCGAATCCCGGACAACAACGGACAGTTGCAGACTGTACTGACGTCCATCGACACCATGACTATGCGGGATTTCGATATCCGTCCGTTCCTGCGCGCCATCGACCCGACGCTCTATGGGGAAGATGTTGGCGAGATCGTGCTCGGCGAGTTGTCGGTTGGTGGCATCTCCTTCGTGATCCCTGACGAGAACGTCAGCGTCGCCATCGACGAGATTTCGAGCAAGGGAGCCGGCATTGCGGCAAAAGGCTCGAATTTTCTGGTGGAGGCTGATCGGCTGGCCTCTGGTGAACAGGACGATCAGGAACAGACCCTCCGGGCGTTTTTCGAATTCCTCAGCGGCTATAGCCTCGCGAACACGCGGCTTAGCGGCCTCCAGGTCGATGTGAAGGGCGAGCGTGTCGGACAGATCGACAACCTCGAGATCGCGGATCTGGATGATGAGGGTCTCGGAACCTTCCTCGTGGAAGGCGCCGGTGCGGTGAACCCCTCCAATGCTTCGCAGTTCGGCCTGTCCCGCCTTCTCCTTGCCGATCTGACCTTCCCCACAAGGGATGCTCTCTTCGCGCTCAAGAACGCCCGCAAGACCGGCGACATTCAGGCGATCATGGACGCCATACCGACTATCGGTCGCGTGGAAGTCGATGACGTGCTGGCTTCCGGACCGGGACGCCCCGGCACCTTCTCGCTCGCCAACTATCGCCTGCTGCTGGACAAATATGTCGGGCCGATTCCGACCGATATCTCCAGCACGATTTCCGGGCTGAATTTTCCGGTGTCCTTCGTTAACAGCCCGAAGTCGCGCGCTATCCTGTCAGCGCTCGGGTTTGAAACCATCAAGGTCGATCAAAACCTGCGTCTGCACTGGAACGGCGAAACCCAGGACCTGGAGCTGGAGCAGGCACATATCGCGCTGGAGAACGGTGGCACCGCAACCGTGAAGCTTGCGCTGGGCGGCGTACCCCGCTTTGTCTTCGAAAACCCCAACCGTGCTCAGGAAGCGATCGCGACGCTTTCGGTGAAGGGTGGGTCCATCGTCATCGAAGACGCCCCGGCGATCGCTCGCATGATCCAAATGCAGGCCAAGCAGGCCAACGTGTCTGAGGAGGAAATCCGTGCGGCGACGATCGCGCAGATCCGGGACAGCCTCGGCCCGCTCGCCAATACGGCATTCGCAGAGGATCTGGCAAAGGCGGCCGATCGCTTCATGCAGGATCCGAAGCGTATCGAAATCCAGCTGAAGCCGGAAAACCCCGTGCCGGTGGCACAGCTCCTCGGCATGGCGGCGACCGCCCCTCAGACGATCCCCGACGTCCTCAAAGCAAGTGCCGTCGCCGAATAGAGCAGCCTACGGTCGTCGCACCCAAGAATAGAACACCGCCCGTACGACCACCGCAGAGTTCGGACGGTTGATA
>NZ_JBANCG010000016.1:0-40303 GCF_037026715.1 Breoghania sp. JC706 | reverse complement strand
CCGGCATGAAAAGACCAAGCCGAAACCATTCTTTGCGTGTGATTGAAGGAGGAAGCCCCCTGCCCGCGTCCCATCCGCTTAGAGAAATCTGTGTTCCGTATGCTGTGCTTGTTTGGGAGAGGACGAAGATGCAATTGGAGCCCCGAACCAATGAGGCCGGGGATTAAGCGGCACGAGCCGTATGCAGTTGAACGAGCAGATCGCTATTCACCCTGCCGAGACCGACTCTCCGGGCGAGCTCAATTAATCCGGGCCAATAGGACACCGGGATCGAGCCCCGCCTCTTCATCTCACCCACTGTCGAAGGCTTGAGAGCCAGGGCCCGACTGACGGCAGCGTTTCCGCCGAGCGCATCGATCAACTCCCGCACGGAATCGATATTATTCATGTCGCTCACACACCCAAATCATTTTTCATGTCAACATTATTTATGTTGATTGACTGCGTATGTCAATGGGATGTTCGAAGAGACCGGAAAGACGATCGGCGAGCGGCTGAAAGAGGCCCGACTGAATGCTGGCTACTCAAGCGCGGCAAAAGCCGCCGCGCGCGTCGGACAATCGGAATCGACCTTCCGGGCCCACGAGAACGGCCAGAACCTCTATAACCACGTCCATGCGCAGACCTACGCGGCAGCATTTGGCGTCTCTGCCGAGTGGCTTCTTTTTGGCGGAAGCCTCGATTACAAGACGTGGAAGGCGGGTCGCTCCAGCGACAACACTCCCAGCCCAACGCCCACCGCTGCGAAAGCCCGCAGCCAGCAAACCTCGGTCGAGCCCGCCTATCAGTTGGTGCCCGAGTACAATGCTTGTGTTTCTGCGGGGGGAGGCGCCGAGAACGGACATGAGCGCGTTGTCGCTCAATGGCCGTTTCAGCAAAACTACATCAGAAATTACCTCGGCCTCTATCATGCAGATCTGGCCATCGTCGAAGTCCGCGGTGACAGCATGGAACCGACACTTCAATCCGGCGATCGCGTGCTGATCAACATATCGGACAAGCAGATCAGCCAATCAGGGATTTTCGTGCTGTATGACGGTGGAGGAACCGTCATCAAGCGGATCGACAAACAAGTCGGCAACGACGAGACGGTCACACTGATTTCGGATAATAGGATCCACCCACCCTATCAGGTGAACCTCGCCAATCTGAACGTCATCGGCCGCGTGGTTTGGGTCGCTCGACGGCTGTAAGGCTTCGAGTATTCCAATCACCAAGAAAATGTGTCTTTCAACAAAGAGACGCACTAACGTATGACAGCGTCACAACGAATTTCCGGGGCACTTGTCCCCTTAACGCAAGAAATTCGGACTTCGCGGTGTGGTCCTGAGGCAGATCAAAGAAGGCCCAACCACCTCGGTGGACGGACGTACAGCGACAACTTACCGAACTGGTAGGGCCCAAAGCACAGCGAACTGAAGCGCGCCCCGCTAGGGAGTGAGTCGATCACTGTTGTAGCCACGGCGTGACGCATTTAGCCAACAACGTAGATAGCTCCTGACGCTTGTCCAAAAAATCTGTCGCCTCAACGCAAACTCATGTCAGCGAGAAACATATGAAGCGTTGCCTCAACGAGTTCCTTTCCTCAGTCGAACCATCAGCAAACGGAAAATACGTTTGATCTGCTGATTGGAACGGTATCATCGCCCAGAGTCGGCCTCATCAGCAGGGCCGGCACCTGCGGTTTGCTGCTATCCAACGAACTCGCGTAAGCGATTCTCCGTCAACGCTTTTTCAAAGTTAACACTGAATCAGTAGGTTAGACCACCTGTGTTACGCGAAATGTGTTGCAATTAACTGCACACAATGTAAGATGCCCGCGTAGGAGAGATCCTGCACGGGCATCCGAGCCTAGGGTAACAGGGTTAGAGCCTAAGCCCTAATTGCTGATAACAAACAGGCCACTTGCCACACGACTAACCTCCTTTCTCCCCGAATATAGGGAACTGGTGGTTGGTGGATGCGCCAGAGAGGTTGGACCCGCCAAGGAACTTCTCTCTGTCGCGGTTAAAGGGTGCGGAGACGGTGGGATTCGAACCCACGGGGACCGGCTTCTCAGGGACAGCCCCGCCAGATTTTGAGTCCGGTGCAATAGACCGCTCTGCCACGTCTCCGGCATTAGAATCGGGCTCCGCTTCGGCGGAGCCCTTTTCATGTACGACAGCGAACCACTTACTGCCCATTTTGGTTGCTGTTCCGGCCTTCTTCATTCTGTGAAGAATTGAACTAACTGTTGTATTTGTCGTATCCCGACCGCTTGCGCTAAGGTACTCAGCGATTTCCAATGCTGTTGTGCCTTCTCCAAATTCAGAGAGGGCGACGCCGACCATTTCAGTGAGTGTGGACGAAGAGCCTCCGGGAGCGCGGGTCTCTTCCTTGGGGGCGCCGCCTTGACAAAGCTGAGCAATCGCTCCGTCGATTTCCTTTAGCCTTTTTCCCAAAGAACGCGCAGCTTCGCGATGAGCTTCGATCTCAGTTGAGATCTTATCCCGCTCAGACTGAAGAATTTCGACAGCTGCGTTTTGCATGACCAACCCAATAGCGAATACCGGAATATGATCGCAGGTATGCCAAATTACGTCAATAGCGATTATGGCACGGCATATCACTACGCATCGTCTTACATGGGGTGCGCAGTTCTATGACAGGAAAGTGCGCTGGTTGCTTTATTTTCATCAAGGGCGAATTGGCTGCCCCCTGTGGGTCTAACAAAAAGTGGATATTCGCAATCGGAGGTAACCGACTTCCAACTCGGACCAAAGAACCGATTTGGCGGCGCAAAGCGATCAGGCAACGTGGCCGAGGTAAATCGGCTTTCGAAGAACTCATTCGCCACCTAGACAACCAAAATGAACGCGCGCAGCGGTCGCCTATGAGCTTCGCAGCGTAGGAGCGTTTCGATCTGTCTTTGACTAAAAGTGCGGACGGATGAACGGCAGCGTAGGTTGGCTTCAGCAGTCAAGGAGAGCGTTCTGTCTTTCTCTGAAGCCCCCAGCGCAACTTTAGGGAGCTAACCGAACTCATTTTGATCATCCCCGTTGTTCCAGAGAACCGTCCTCAAGAGCCCAACGGGGAAAGAGAAATGCCACTCTCCATTATTCACTTCAGCTGCCAGATCCCGTCCAATATTTTGCGGAGATTCTTACGGCGTTTCTCCAATACATGGGGTGTCCAGATTTTTTCTTTCAGGACATCCTGGGTTAGGACATATTTCGTCTTGCCCTTCTTGTCACTGAAGTAGCCGACCTTCTTCTCCGAGAAAGCCTGATTGTTCGCCTGACTGTTCTTGATCCTGGAGAGAAGGACAAGGTTGGCGATATGATGCGTCCATCTATCCCGCTCCTCTTCATTGAACGCCTCCATCCAATTCTGAGACGGGGCCTGAGGCAGAACGTGCTCGATGGTTTCCTTTCCATGGTAAGTCACCGCGCCGTCGGACATCGCCTCATCGAGACGCAGCAGCACGGGCATCCGAACACGCGTCGAGAGGTAGAGGTCTCCGTCGAGAACTTCTCTGAAGTATTTTACCTCGGCGCGCGCAAGGTCAAGCGACGGGTCGGTGATGACGTCCTTCGAGGCCTTGGCCTTTGCGATCGTTCGAAGGACGTCGGACGACCTGTTGATGCGCACGTTCACCCTCTCGCGAGTCACGAAGAGGTAGGCCGTTAATCGCTCGAACTTCCGCAGGAAGCCTTGGAAGTCAGCTGCTCCGTCGAACTTAAGCAGGTAAGAGAGAACGGGGGGTAGCCAGTCCGAGTTGTCCACCCGCCAGAGGGCACGCAGGAGCGCGGCAGCCTCCTCGCCGAAGCGTTCTCGGGCTATTATGTCGTCACGACAGGCTACATAGGCGTCCACGATTGGTGTTAAGAGGTCATCCATAAAGACGGCCGGCTCGTTGACGAACACCGGCACATCCTTCCCAAAATCATCTTCCAAGGCCGTTTTGGGCTTCTTCTGCGCATAGATCATCCGTATGTGCGCGAAAAGTTGGGCAAACGCGGCTCTTCCGATATCCTCCTCGAAGCGTTCCCACGCTTTCGCATAGTCCTCTGTCCTTGCTGCTTCGATTTTGTCCAGGAGGCGAGCTTTGAGGATGTCGGTCGGCTGAAGGTCCAAGCCTCTTGCGTTGAGGACTTGGAAAATTCGGCGGGCCGCCGCTGCAGTCGGCACTTCCACGACAACAACAAGACAGCGCTCACGCAGAAAGGCTATAAGGTCGCGGCGCTTCTCGTCCGGCATCTTGGATAGAGCATCTCGATATAGTGTTGCGTTACGCATATAGTGACCAACACTTTCAGAATCTTCTAAAATCCGCTTACCTTGTTTTTTAGTAGCCCCGATCTTCTGCACGATGCGTTGAAATGCCGACCGCTCCCCGGGCTTGTCACGTACCCGCAGGATAGGATCGCCGGACGTATTCTTCCCAATGGGGTCGCGGCCGACAGTGATGAACTGATCGAGGTAGTTGCGAACCTCATCAGTTTCGCTTAGGTCGCGGAAAGTTGCGAAGAGGATGGTTAGCGTGGTCAGACGCTGTTGACCGTCCACCACCTCCGCATGCTTGGCGTTAGGCTGTTTCACAAGGACGAAGCTGCCCAGGAAGTAGTCGTCCTGCCCATCGTCCATAGCCTCGACCACGTCGTCGAGAAGTTCACCAGCCTCGCGCGTCGTCCATGAGTAGGGGCGCTGATATGACGGGATCTCGAAGCGGTAGGCGTCGCTGAGAAAGATATCCTTAAGCGTCTTCTGGCTTGCTTCAATCGTAGGTTTGCTAGCTTGAATATCCAAAGCCATGTCTCCTATGCACGGACGTCGCAATTTACCCAACGGGGTTTCCAAGAAATTAGTACTAAAGCGGTTCTTAACGCCAGAGCATTCTGGGACAGAAAGACCTTCGACAGAGCGCGGCTAACAGTGGGGAAGCCCGCAATACAGACCTCCGATCGGATCATTGCAAACGGCTACTTTCATGGACTGCAACGGCCGTGCTAGAGGCACAAATAGGACACGCACGCTGGGGCATTTCCCGCTCCAACTCGATCCGCTCAACGGCCACACGAAGATATTGCGGTTGCCCTGCCCCCTCTTGACAACCGCCGCCGGAGGAGTCGAGCCCCCAAGTTTCGTCAATCGGAACTTCCTTGAAGTGTCTCGCTTGGCTAAAGTTGCCTCTGACGGTGGCATGCTGCCAATCGTGGTTGATACAATGTGGTGGTTCATATGGACGATTTTGACCAACAGCCGTTCAGTGACGCGGAATTCGCTGAAAACCCAGAACAACGTTGTCCAGTAATTTTGCTACTAGACACCTCGTATTCCATGAGCGGTGCGCCAATTTCGGAATTGAACGAAGGGCTGGCCACATTGCGGCAGGAACTCATGAATGATCCCATGGCTGCAAAGCGGGTGGAATTGGCGATGGTCACCTTCGGCCCGGTGGAGGTCAAGTCCGACTTCGCCACGGTAGATCACTTCTATCCCGAAACGCTGGCGGCGGATAATGCAACGCCCATGGGCGAAGCTATTGTGACCGGTCTGGACATGCTCCGCCAGCGCAAAGACCGCTACCGCGAGAATGGCGTCAAGTACTACCGCCCGTGGGTGTTCCTCATTACAGATGGTTCCCCGACCGATAGTTGGCAAGAAGCACGACAGCGCGTCCACCAAGGTGAAAATCGTAAGGAATTCATGTTCTATGCCGTAGGCGTGGAACAGGCGGACATGAATGTTCTTGGCCAGATTGCCACCCGCCAGCCGCTCAAGCTGAAAGGGCTGGCGTTTAAGGAACTGTTTCAGTGGTTGTCCAGTTCGCTTAGCGCCGTTTCGCAATCCAACCCCGGGGATGCCGTTCCGCTCAACAACCCGACCGCCCCGGACGGCTGGGCTGTAGCAGGGTGACCCCATGACTTGGCGGTGGGCGTCCGCGTCCGTAATCGGGACGTCGCACATTCAGAATGGTGGCAGACTGCAAGACGCGTACGCTGTAGCCAAATTCGAAAATGGAGGCATCCTCGCAGTGGTTTCGGATGGCGCTGGCAGCGCCAAATTCGGTGCATATGGCGCATGGCTTACTTGTCGTTTCCTTTCGGCTCGATTCCGGGAATGGGTTCGCGCAAATCCAGTACTGCCGTTCGATGAAGAGATGGCGGAGTGGATTGATGAATTACGCGATCGGATTGCGGCGATCGCAGCGCGGCGGGAATCCACGCCCCGGCAATTTGCCGCTACGTTGGCGGCGATCGTTATCTCCCAGGATGAAGCTGTAACGCTGCACATCGGCGATAGCGCCGTTGTGGGCCGGAAAGGCTCCGAATGGGACGTGTTGTGCTGGCCCGAGAACGGCGAGTATGCATCCACCACCTACTTCGTGACCGATGATCCCGAGCCGCGCCTGAACATTACCCGCCACCCACGCGAACACGATGCATTCGCGTTATTCTCCGATGGTGTTGGCGATCTGGCGTTGTCGCATTTGGAACAGACCGCACACCCTAGATTCTTCGATCCAATGTTTCGCCCGGTGGACGCGGCGTCGGGTGAGGGACGCCTTGTCGAACTATCTGCGAAGCTGGCCACATACCTTGCTGCTTCAGCGGTCTGCGAACGCACCGACGACGACAAGACGCTCATCCTCATATCCGGGGGCTGACCGTGCAAGAAATCGTCATTGGAAAGGACCGGGTTTCGGTGGCCGAGTTGATCGGTAAGGGTGGCGAAGGCGAAGTCTACGCGATCAAAGGCCGTGCCGGACTTGCCGTCAAAATCTACAATACCGGCCTGCGCGCCAAACGAGAAGACAAAGTGCGGGCGATGGTAGGCGAAGGTCTCGCCGTCAAGACTAACCTTGTTGCCTACCCCAGCGAAGTGGTGACCGACGGTCGCGGCGACTTCCTTGGTTTCGTAATGCGGCTTGTATCAAGCTATCGCCCGCTGCACGAGCTATATAGCCCGAAGTCTCGCCAGCGCCATTTCCCGAAATCGGATTATAGATTCCTTGTCCATGCTGCGTTGAACGTCGCCCGCGCCATTGGGAAGGTGCACCAAACAGGATGCGTAATCGGCGATCTGAACCATTCCGGTGTTTTGGTCGCGCAAGATGCGACCGTTGCCCTAATCGACGCGGATAGCTTCCAGTTCAGCTTGAACGGCAAGTCATATCCCTGTGTCGTCGGGGTTCCTGATTTCACGCCGCCTGAGTTGCACGGGAAGAACCTTGCATCCGTTCAACGCACCATAGAGCACGATAACTTCGGGCTGGCGGTTGCGATCTTCCATCTTCTGTTCATGGGCCGTCACCCCTACGCCGGACGCTACAATGGACCGGATATTTCCATGGGTAACGCCATTGCCCAGAACCGGTTCGCTTTTTCGCTCAGCCGGCAAGCGGCGACACAAACAACCCCGCCACCCGGTGCGCTGACACTCGATATGTTCCCGAATGTCATCTCGCTCTCATTCGAAAACGCATTTGGGTTGACACCAGGCGCACGTCCGAGCGCGCTGGACTGGATTCACGCCCTGAACACTCTGGAAGGCTCACTAAACCGCTGTAGCAAAGTCAAGACGCACTATTACCCTAGCGCTGCCGGTGGGTGTGTCTGGTGCAAGCTGACCGCCAACAGCGGCTTTGACATGTTCCCGGACCTGACCGCAGTGGAATCGAGTATCCCGACCGACACGAGCGGCACCGAACAGGCTATCCGGGAGATTCTGGCATTCCGCTTCCCAACGGTCGCGGACTTGCTTCCCGCTGCGGCTACGCCGCGCGGCGTCAGCAAGGCACTGCGCGAAGCTCGAAGTGGGAAGCACAGACGGGCCTTAATGGGTTTGTTGATGATGGGCGGCGCGGTTGCCGGTTTCATCTACGCCGCCCCGGCATGGATTGTTTGGATCGGGCTGGCAATCTGGGGGTGGGGCACCTTCTCCAACCGTAAAGTTAAAACCGACCCATTTCAAAAGGCCTTCAAGGATGCCGATGAACGGGTGCAGCGCGAGTTGAATGCCTTTGTTCAGCGCAACGGCATGACTGAGGTTGTGAAAGTGCGCAGGGATCTGGACGCCGCAATCACCGCCTACAAGGGCCATGACGATGCACTCACCCGCGAAATCACAGTGATGAAGTCCAATCGGGTGTCGCGCCAACGGCGGGCATATCTTGACCGGTTCTCCGTCCGTCACGCGAATATCTCCGGTATCGGCCCTGCCAAGACGGCGACGCTGATTTCCTTTGGAATCGAGACCGCCGCCGATGTGAACCGTTCCGCTGTCCTACGGGTGCCGGGGTTCGGTGACGTGATGACCGGCAAGCTGGTAGCATGGCGGCGCGGACATGAGTCCGGGTTCAAGTATGACCGGACGCCAAACGCTCAGGACGTTGCCGACGAAAGAGCATTGCGCGGGCGGTTCGCGGCAGAAAAGGCGAAGCTAGAATCCATGATCCGCAATGGTCTGGGCACCCTGAGAAATGCCAGGGTCCGGTTGGATGCCCTCCCCGCCAAAGCCCGAGGCGAGATAGCACTGACCGACGCGCTGGCAGCCCGAGCGCAAGCCGAACAAGATCTGCGCGAGTTGGGCGCATCCACTCCAGCCTCAACCGTGGCGCTGACGATAGCGCCATCACCTCGACCCGCGTCATCACACTGGCGCCGCCGCACGTGAACGCAGCGTCAGGCACGCCAGCTTGCGCGCGTTGTAGTGCCCCAGGAGTGCGCCGAAGGGCGCGTCGTGGCCGGAATGCAGGCGGGCGGTTCTGGGACCGTTCATGGTATCCTCTCTGTAAAGGAACGCGAAACATCTAGTGCAACCCGGAGGCTTGAACGGCAGCACACATTGAAACATCCCGCCCTCCCCGCTCCGCCTCAATGCACTTCACACCCACCTGCAGATATTCTAGGCCTGACTGCAATTCCGTGAGCAACTGCACCTAGTTCACGCGGCCTACCTACAGATTACGTTCTGCCGTTTTCAGATCGGCGAGATGGCCGGCACTACCTCCCAGCATCGAATCAAATTTCTCCCAACCGGCAATTGACCGGAATCGTGTCGCTCGTGTCGATATGACATTTTTTATGTTGACATATATTATGTCGATTTCTATCTTCCTCTCATCAAACGACGGAACGAAGACGGCTCGGCCAGATCTTCCGCCTCATATTGAGAGGGCATCGCAATGGCATACGGCTTCACCCAGGACTACGACATCAACATCGACTGGACGCACAAGGGCGCGCTGATCGCTCAGGATGTGCCGGTCACGGTGACGGTCGGTGTCGACTCCCACGATTGGGAGGATGGAGCCGAAGCCATGGTCGTGATCGATATGACCTTCGGCATCGATGACATGAATCTGGTGAACCCGCAGCGCATCAACAACGGCTCGCGGATGCTCGAATGCCAGATCTGGGAAGACATCGAGAAGGCCGTTGCCGAGGCCGTCGAGGAGACGTTTGCCGAGGACTGGCGCGAGGAATTCGGCGCCCCGAGGAAGGAGGCCGCGTGATGGCTATCAGCGCCCCCTCCTCCGCAATTGCCGACGCAATGGGCCTAATCCAGCACCTGTCCGCTTTCGAGGCTCTGGAGCGGACCGGCTGCGCGGATGACGCAGCCCGCCGCCAGCGTGCGGCCGAAGATCTCCTTATCCAGCTCACCTACAACATGGGCTTCGACATCAAGCGCCGAAGGCACGTTGACCCCCTTCTTGAGGCTGCCGAATGATGGCTTGGGCCGTGGTCGACAAGATCATCGCGGCCGGCCTGACCGCTTCCCCCGTTCTCTTCCTCACCTACGCAACGACCCGCTGGTTCTGGTAGCGCGCCCGCGCGCCGCCGTTCCGGCCAACGCCCGGACTCTGTCCGCCCTTCAAAGCCCTCCCCCGAGAGCTTCGACAGGCCGACAACAGCCTCCAGCAAAGGACACTCCCGACATGACGACAGGAATTGCACGCGACCAGCTCAAGGCGTTCGTGGAACGGATCGAGCGGCTGGAAGAAGAGAAGAAAGCGATCTCCGACGACATCAAGGACGTCTACGGCGAAGCCAAGGGCACGGGCTTAGACGCGAAGATCCTGCGCGAGGTGATCCGGCTGCGTCGCAAGGAGCCGCACGAGCGCGAGGAAGCCGAAGCAATCCTCGACCTCTACATGCACGCGCTGGGCATGCTGCCGGACACGGGCGATGCCGAAGCCGCTTAAGGCGCGATCAAGCGCGGCCTCTCTCTTCGATGCCGCCGAACGATACGAGGCCATGGCCGACGAGGTGTTTTCCGCAGCCAGCAACGGCGATCCCCTTGCCGACTGGCTGCGGCGCAAGGGTGCCTCCTACCGGACCGGCGCCGAGGCCCTGCGCAAGCGGGCGCAAAGCCTCTCATGGCCGGCCAAGGCCGAACTCAAACGACAAATCCAGGGGCATTGAGCGCAATGTCAGAGACTTTTCAGCTCCAGCGCGAGACGGAAGCCGCCAAGCAGCTCTTGGCGAACATCCGCACCATCATCGGGGACGATGAAGAAGCCGTCTCGGATGCGGTCGAAGGCGAAACCGATCTCATGGAAGCCATCGACCGGGCCGTCGCACAGATGGACGAATGCGACATCCTGCTCGAAGGCATCAAGAAGAAGCTGGACGACCTCGCCACGCGCAAGAAGGCCACCGAGAAACAGCAGGACCACATCAGGGCGGCAATCGAACAGGCCCTCGCGTTGCTCGACCTCACCAAGCCTCTGCGCCGCCCCTCGATGACGCTTTCCCTTCGCAAGACCCCGCCGGGCGTGGTGGTCACCGACGAGACATCAATCCCCGCCCGGTTCTGGAAACAGCGCCCGGCGCCCGATCCCACCCTCGACAGGAAAGCTCTGGCCGACGCGCTCAAGGCGCTTGGCAAGGGCGAAACCATTCCCGGCGCCGAACTCGACAATGGCGGCGTCAGCCTCAGCATTCGGAGGAAGTGACATGCAAGACCTGACCGAACCCAAAGGGCGCCAACTTGCGCTGATCAAAAACACGATCGCGGCCGATTGCACCGATGCGGAATTCGATCTGTTCGTTGAAGCGGCGAAGTCCTATCGGCTCGACCCGTTCCGCAAGCAGATCATCCCGCTGGTTTTCAGCAAGAACAATGCCGGAAAGCGTCGCATGAGTATCGTGGTCACGCGCGACGGGCTGCGGA
Source organism: Breoghania sp. JC706 (assembly GCF_037026715.1). Classification (NCBI taxonomy): domain Bacteria; kingdom Pseudomonadati; phylum Pseudomonadota; class Alphaproteobacteria; order Hyphomicrobiales; family Stappiaceae; genus Breoghania; species Breoghania sp. JC706. Next base: position 29,143 of record NZ_JBANCG010000016.1, on the reverse strand, counting down.
TCATGGCGCAGCGCTGCGGCAACTACCGCCCGGCAACGAAGCCGGCCGAATACATCATCGACGACGCGCTCAAGTCCCCGACGAACCCGCTCGGCATCCTCTGCGCCCGCGTCACGCTCTGGCAGCGCGACGACCATTCGGGCGACTGGTACGAGGTTGCCGGCGAAGCCTATTGGGACGAGTTCGCGCCGGTCATGGATGAATGGGCCTATGACGAACAGGCAGGAACCCGCAAGCCGACCGGCCGCAAGACCGTCGAAAACAACTGGGCCCGGATGCCGCGCGTCATGATCGCCAAATGCGCCGAGGCGCAGGCCTTGCGCGCCGGCTGGCCTGACCAGTTCTCGGGCGTCTATGTCCAGGAGGAAATGGACAAGGCCGTCTCCGACGATCTGACCGCCTCCGAAGTCCTCGAACAGCAGGAAGAAGCGCGCCGGCTGGCACGCGTGTCCAGCGCCGACAGCATCATGATTGTCTGGCTGCCCGGAATGCCGCTGGAGCCGGTCGCCAAGGGCGTTCTGGCAGACCGCATCATCGAATGGCTGGACGATGACGGCCGCACCGCTGAGCAGATCGAGAACTTCGAAGAGATGAACGCCTATTCGCTGCGCGAGTTCTGGGCGCGCGCAAAGAACGATGCGCTGGAGGTCAAGAAGGCCATCGGCGCCCGCCTCAACGAGGTGCGCCGCCTCGCCGCGTGAGCATCCCCTACACATGGCTGTGCAACGCGAAGACCCGGGACGAACTGGCGACCGTCTACCGGATCGTTGCCGCCCTTCGCGACACGCAGCCTCCCTCATTCTGGACCGGTTGGGAGCGCGCCTTTCGTCGCCGCGCCCATGACCTGGGCCTGAACTGGAAGGTCAGAACATGACAGCACCGATACCTTTCCATTGGGACGGGGACGCGATGGTCCCCCTCACCCCATTCCGCAAGCGCGCGGACGACGTGTTCGTGATCGGGCAGGTCTACCGACTGGAAGAGATCGAGGAGCGCAGCGCCAAAAGCCACAAGCACTATTTCGCGTGCATCCGCGAGGCTTGGCAGAACCTCCCCGAAGAATGGGCCGACAAGTTCCCCTCGCCCGAGCACCTGCGCAAATGGGCGCTGATCATGTGCGGCTATGCCGATGAACGCTCCATCGTCTGCGCCTCGAAGGCCGAAGCCCTGCGGCTCGCCGCCTTCATCCGCCCGATGGATGATTTCGCCGTTGTGGTCGCCCGCGAGAACGTCGTGAAGGCATTCACACCGCAGAGCCAGAGCACCCGCACCATGGGCCAGAAACCGTTCCAGGAGAGCAAGGACGCCGTTCTCGACAAGATAGCACAGCTCATCGGCACAGATGCCGCCACGCTCAAGCGCAACGCGGGAATGGCAGCATGAGCCGGCGCGAGTTCACCAAGGCGACCAAGCGCGAGGCGCTGCATCGCTCCAAGGGCCGGTGCGAAGCGGTCGGCACATGGTACGGGCTGCCGGCCGGCCAGCGCTGCGGGCGTGACCTCGCCTATGGCGTCGAGTTCGATCACATCGATCTCGATGCCAACAGCCATAACAACAGCCTTGAGAATTGCGCCGCCGTCTGCCCGGCCTGCCACCGCTTCAAGACGACGAAGCACGACATTCCACTGGCGGCAAAGACCGTCCGCCAGCAGGACAAGCACCACGGCATAAAGGCGCGCAAGGGCCCCGCGATTCCGGGCAGCCGGGCCTCGGGGTGGAAACGGAAGATGAACGGCGAGCTGGTGCGGCGATGACAGGGCAAGGCAGCGTCAAGGGTGCGCATTGGTTCCGGCGCACCCTTGAACAGGCGCGCGGGAGCGTTCGAAGGCACGTCGCCCGGGCGCCGGGAACAAGGCAGTCACAGGGGGATATGAGATGAAGCTTCCGGCAACGTGGGACGAAGACACCCCGATCACGCTTGATGAAGCCTGCAAGGTTCTTTTTCGCGGCACCATCAAGCCCGCGACACTGGTCGCGGAAGCCGACCGGGGAAAACTGCATCTGGAGAAAATCGGCCGCAGGTATTTCACGACGCCCAAGGCCGTTCAGGAGATGAGAGAGAAATGCCGCGTCCCAGGAAACAGGCCCGACTGCAACTCAGAACGGAACGCAGGAACGGCGAGAGCGTCGAAATCTGGATCATCCGGGACGGAAGCCACTACGAGCGCACGGGCTGCCTTGGAAGCGAATATGCGGAGGCTGAAAGACGGCTCGCTGACTACCTCGCAGCCAAATACGAAACCCCGACAAGCCGAGATCCACACGTTATCGCCGTTGCCGACATCCTGAACCACTATGTCCTGCAGCACTGCCCCACGATCGCCAGCGGCAAGCAGGAGGTGGATTTCATCAAGCAGCTTGTGCCCTTCTGGGGAAGCCGGATGCTCTACGACGTGGACGCGGCCGGGTGCCGTGCCTATGCCGCCTCCCGGCTTGAAGCTGGCGTCAGCAGCGCGACGGCACGGCGTGAGATCGAAACCCTGCGCGCCGCGACCCGGTTCTATGTCACCGACAGGAAGGTGCAGTTCCTGCCGTCGTTCTGGCTGCCTGAGAAGGGCACGCCGCGCGAACGATGGATGACCCGGTCGGAAGTCGCCGCGTTCCTCCACGCCGCCCGCAGGCGCGGCAATCATCATCTTGCCCGCGTGATCCTTATCGGCATCTACACCGGCACACGCACCGGGGCGATCCTGCGCATGCGCTGGGTGCCCAACACCGAGGGCGGCTGGTTCGACCTCGAACACGGCGTGATGTACCGGCGCGGGCAGGCCCAGCGCGAGACGACCAAGCGCCGCCCGCCCATCCGCATTCCCTCAAGGCTCCTGCCCCACCTGAAACGCTGGAAGGCGCTCGACGGCATCTGTACGCATGTCATCCACCGCGACGGCAAGCCGGTCCACTCCGTGCGCCGCGCATGGGCGAACAGCCGAACGGATGCCGGATTGAGCCCCGACATCATTCCCCACACGCTGTGGCACACCACCGCGACATGGGGCATGCAGAACGGCGCGGACGTCTACCAGTTCGCGGGCTTTCTGGGGATGTCGGTGAAGATGCTGAACGACGTCTACGGGCACCATCACCCGGACCATCAGCGAAGCGCCACGGATGCCGTCTCAAGACGCCCCGGCCGGCAGCTTTGAACCGTTTCAGAGCGGTTTCTGAGCGGCGCGAAAGAAATGCACACCGCTACACAGGCTAAGTCATTGAAAATATGGTGGGCGGTGAGAGACTCGAACTCCCGACATCCTCGGTGTAAACGAGGCGCTCTACCAACTGAGCTAACCGCCCTTCCGGGGCCGCCCGCATTGTGGGCCGAACAGCGTGCGTCCGTTTAAGGGGAAAGCGGCGCGAATGCAAGGCACTGCAATCCCATGACTGCGAAAGCCACGAAAAAAGCCCCGCCGGCGCATCCTGCCGCGGGGCTTTTTCCTCAGGAGGTCATCCCAATCGGCTAACGCCGATCAGCTGTTGACCGCGTCCTTCAGGCCCTTGCCGGCCTTGAACTTCGGCGTCTTCGACGCCGGGATCTTGATCGGGTCGCCGGTGCGCGGGTTACGACCCTCGGTCGCCGCGCGCTCGGAAACCATGAAATTGCCGAACCCGATGATGCGAACTTCGCCGCCGCTCTTCAGCGTCTCGGTGATCGCGGCGAAAGCGGCGTCAACGGCGTCGCCGGCCTGCGCCTTGGACAGGCCACTCTTCTCGGCAACGGCCGCCACGAGATCATTCTTGTTCATAGCAGTTCCTTTCATGCAAATGGCGGATCGCCGTCGATTCGCGCTAGGATCCGCGCGAGCGACACTCACGGGAAACGCCCCCCAACGCAAGAGAAAATCGCAGAAATCCGCCACTCCTGCGGGTTTTTCGATACGAATTTGGGGATATTCAGCATGAATGCACCGCACACATCGCGATTGCGGCGAAACCTGAGCATTTCCGGGGCGCAAAAGGTGCGCCCGCAGCCAGCGCCCTCCCCCGCCGCACCCGGCGCGATTCCCGCCCTTTGAGCCGCACGAAGCACGCTTTCCGGCACCCGTTAGCGGATGCGAAAAGGCCCCGGTCGCGCGCGCGGCCGGGGCCTCCGTTTTTCTCATCATTCGTGCCGGGAGATCAGTGCGCCGTCGTCAGCGCGGAGGCATCATCCTCGGCCACCACCTGGGCGGCGGCCTTCTTGTCCTGCGCTTCCACGTCCCACTCGATCGGCTCCGGCATGCGCACCAGCGCATGCTCCAGCACCTCGCCCACCCGCGAAACCGGAATGATCTCCATCCCGCTCTTCACGTTGTCCGGAATGTCGGCCAGATCCTTGGCGTTCTCTTCCGGAATGAGCACTTTCTTGATGCCGCCGCGAAGGGCCGCGAGCAGCTTTTCCTTCAGTCCGCCGATCGGCAGCACCCGGCCGCGCAACGTGATCTCGCCGGTCATGGCGACATCCTTGTGCACGGGAATGCCGGTCATGATCGAGACGACGGCCGTCGCCATGGCGATACCGGCGGACGGACCGTCCTTCGGCGTCGCGCCCTCCGGCACGTGGACGTGGATGTCCCGCTTGTCGAAGAGCGGCGGCTCGATGCCGAAATCGACCGCCCGCGAGCGCACGTAGGACGCCGCCGCCGAAATCGATTCCTTCATCACGTCGCGCAGGTTGCCCGTTACCGTCATCTTGCCCTTGCCGGGCATCATGACGCCTTCGATCGTCAGCAGCTCGCCGCCGACCTCGGTCCAGGCAAGCCCGGTAACCACGCCGACCTGATCCTCGCGCTCGGCCTCGCCGTGGCGGAACCGGGGCACGCCCAGGAAGTCCTCCAGGTTGTCGGCCGTCACGCGGATCTCGGTCTTCTTGTCCATGATCAGCGACTTGACCGCCTTGCGCGATACCGTGGAGAGCTCGCGTTCGAGGTTACGAACGCCCGCCTCGCGGGTGTAGCGCTGGATCATCAGCCGGAGCGCCGCATCGTCGATCTCGAACTCACCCTTCTTCAGGCCGTGGTTCTTCTCCGCCTTCGGCAGCAGGTGACGGCGCGCGATCTCTACCTTCTCATCCTCGGTGTAACCGGCGATGCGAATGATCTCCATGCGGTCCATCAGCGGGCCCGGAATGTTCAGCGTGTTGGCCGTGGTCACGAACATCACGTTGGACAGATCGTACTCGACCTCCAGGTAGTGATCCATGAAGGTGGAGTTTTGTTCCGGATCCAGCACCTCCAGCAGGGCGGACGACGGATCGCCGCGGAAGTCCATGCCCATCTTGTCGATCTCGTCGAGAAGGAACAGCGGGTTGGACTTCTTCGCCTTGCGCATCGACTGGATGACCTTGCCGGGCATCGAGCCGATATAGGTGCGCCGGTGACCGCGGATCTCCGCCTCGTCGCGCACGCCGCCGAGCGACACGCGCACGAATTCGCGGCCCGTGGCCTTGGCGATCGACTGGCCGAGCGAGGTCTTGCCGACGCCCGGGGGGCCGACGAGGCACAGGATCGGGCCCTTCAGCTTGTTCGCCCGCTGCTGCACGGCGAGATACTCGACAATGCGCTCCTTGACCTTCTCAAGCCCGTAGTGCTCGGAATCGAGGAGCTTCTCGGCATAGGCGAGATCGTTCTTCACGCGGGACTTCTTGCCCCACGGAATGGACAGCAGCCAGTCGAGATAGTTGCGCACGACGGTGGCTTCCGCCGACATCGGGCTCATCTGGCGCAGCTTCTTCATCTCGGCCTGCGCCTTTTCGCGGGCCTCCTTGGAGAGCTTCGTCTTGTCGATCTTCTCTTCCAGCTCGGCCAGCTCGTCGCGGCCGTCCTCGCCGTCGCCGAGCTCCTTCTGGATCGCCTTCATCTGCTCGTTGAGATAGTACTCGCGCTGGGTCTTCTCCATCTGGCGCTTGACGCGCGAGCGGATGCGCTTTTCCACCTGCAGGACCGAGATCTCGCTTTCCATCAGCGAGAGCACGCGTTCCAGCCTCTCCGGCACGGAAGTGATCGCCAGGATCGCCTGCTTCTCCGGGATCTTGATCGCCAGATGAGAGGCGATCGTGTCGGCCAGCTTGGCGTAATCCTCGATCTGCGTCGCCGCACCGATGACGTCCGGCGAAACCTTCTTGTTCAGCTTGACGTAGTTCTCGAACTCGCTGACCACCGAGCGCGCGAGCGCTTCCACTTCCACCGCCTCGCCGGCATCCTCGTCGAGGGCCACGGCTTCCGCCTCGAAAAGGTCGGAACGGTCGGTAAAGGACGTGATCTCGGCGCGGCCGCCGCCTTCCACCAGCACCTTCACGGTGCCGTCCGGCAGCTTGAGCAGCTGCAGCACGGTGGCAAGCGTGCCGATCTCGTAGATCTGCGAGGCTTCGGGGTCGTCGTCGCTGGCGTTCTTCTGGGTGGCGAGCAGGATCTGCTTGTCCGCCCGCATCACTTCCTCAAGCGCGCGAATGGACTTCTCCCGCCCGACGAAGAGCGGCACGATCATGTGCGGAAAGACGACGATGTCGCGGAGCGGCAGAACCGGGTAGACGTTCGTGCCGGCCGCTCCCGCCCGCGTTTCGAGGTCGCTCATTTCTTGTCCTCTCTCACAGTGTCCCGGCACAGGGAGGAATGCGTGGGGACACATCTTGCGGCACCGGCCCCGGCGAAACAGCCCCGCGGGCGCGGAACTGACAGAACGGCAGGCTCAAAAGCCCCTACCGAAAAGCGCAGGAACGGTTCATCAAAGCCGATCGCGGAAGCCCCTCTCCAGAGGCGACGCCCGCGATCCCTAGCCGCTGGCTCGTCCATTAGGTGGCGAGCCGGGGGGAAGGTGTCAAGGCTGGCCGACACCCCTCCCCTGCATTCTGCGGTCTCTGCCATCGCAAGCGCGGCCGGAAGGGCCGAACGACGGCGCCGACAAGGCCCAAGGCAGAGCCTGGATCAGGCCGACGTCGCGGAGGTTTCCACCCGGTCTTCGTAAATGTAGAGCGGCTGGGCCTTGCCCTCGACGACCTCGGCGGAGATCACAACCTGCTTCACGTCCTTGAGGCCGGGCAGCTCGAACATGGTGTCGAGCAGGATCGCCTCGAGAATCGACCGCAGGCCACGCGCGCCCGTCTTGCGTTCGATCGCCTTGCGGGCGACGGATCGCAGCGCGTCCTCGTGGAATGTCAGCTCCACGTCTTCCATCTCGAACAGGCGCTGGTACTGCTTGACCAGCGCGTTCTTCGGCGCGGTCAGGATCTGGATCAGCGCTTCCTCGTCGAGGTCTTCCAGTGTCGCAATGACCGGCAGACGGCCGACGAACTCGGGAATGAGGCCGAACTTCAGCAGGTCTTCCGGCTCCAGCAGACGGAACAGCTCGCCCGCCTTCTCCTCGCCCGGCGCCTTCACCTTGGCCTTGAAACCGATGGAGGTCTTGGTGCCGCGATCGGAGATGATCTTGTCGAGGCCGGCGAACGCGCCGCCGCAGATGAACAGGATGTTGGTCGTGTCCACCTGCAGGAACTCCTGCTGCGGATGCTTGCGCCCGCCCTGCGGCGGAACGGCGGCGACGGTGCCTTCCATGATCTTCAGAAGCGCCTGCTGCACGCCCTCGCCCGAAACGTCGCGCGTGATCGACGGATTGTCGGACTTGCGCGAGATCTTGTCGACCTCGTCGATGTAGACGATGCCGCGCTGGGCGCGCTCGACGTTGTAGTCGGCCGACTGCAGCAGCTTCAGGATGATGTTCTCCACATCCTCGCCCACGTAACCGGCTTCGGTCAGCGTGGTCGCATCCGCCATGGTGAACGGCACGTCGAGGATGCGCGCCAGCGTCTGGGCGAGCAGCGTCTTGCCGCAGCCCGTCGGGCCGACGAGGAGGATGTTCGACTTGGCGAGTTCCACGTCGTTGTTCTTCGCCGCGTGGCTCAACCGCTTGTAGTGGTTGTGCACGGCGACCGAGAGGACCTTCTTCGCCTCGAACTGGCCGATGACGTAATCGTCGAGAACCTGGCGGATTTCCTGCGGCGTGGGAATGCCTTCGCGCGATTTCACCAGCGAGGACTTGTTCTCCTCGCGGATGATGTCCATGCACAGTTCCACGCATTCGTCGCAGATGAAGACCGTCGGGCCGGCGATAAGCTTGCGCACCTCATGCTGGCTCTTTCCGCAGAACGAGCAGTAGAGGGTGTTCTTGGTGTCGCTGCCGCTGGTCTTGCTCATTCGATCAACCCCGCATCGTTCGGAAGCTTCGTCGCCTCCGCTTGTATCAGCACGGCATTGAGGCACCTTTGTGCCGCATGCCCTAGGCCGATTGACTTACCTCGTGCAAACCCGCCGAAACACCGCATTTTTACGCAGCACATCAACGAATCCAACCATGCTTCCATCCGAAAAATCAATATTCGCTTAAACCTGCACCGCAAGCTGGGACTTTCCCGTGCGGCGCGCGTGCTGCCAAGCTCGATCGATCTTCCGGGTCCGGCCCGTCTCGCAACGAGCGCGCCGGCTTAACTTCAAGCGTCGTCCTCATCGGCCAGCGACGAGCGGTCGGAAATGACCTTGTCGATGATGCCGAAGTCGCGCGCCATGTCCGCCGTCATGAAGTTATCGCGTTCCAGCGCGGCTTCAATGTCTTCAAGCTTGCGGCCGGTGTGCTTGACATAGATGTCGTTGAGGCGGCGCTTGATGTTTATGATCTCCTGCGCGTGCAGGATGATGTCCGACGTCTGGCCGCGGAACCCGCCCGAGGGCTGGTGCACCATCACCCGGGCATTGGGAAGCGCGAAGCGCGCGCCCGGCGCGCCGGCGGCCAGCAAGAGCGAGCCCATGGACGCCGCCTGGCCGATGCACAGCGTGGAGATCTCCGGGCGCACGAACTGCATCGTGTCGTAGATCGCCAGTCCCGCTGTCACCAGTCCGCCAGGCGAATTGATGTACATGGCGATTTCCTTGGAGGGGTTTTCCGCCTCCAGGAAAAGGAGCTGGGCGCAGACCAGCGTCGCCATCTGATCCTCCACGCCGCCGGTGATGAAGATGATGCGTTCCTTCAGCAGGCGGGAGAAAATATCGTATGAGCGTTCGCCGCGATTGGTCTGTTCCACGACCATCGGAACCAGCGTGCTCATGTAGAAATCGACGGGATCTTTCATGTGTGGTCCATCACTCGGCGCTTCGTGTCAGCGCTCGTAAACTCGGTCCGCCGCGCCACGCGAGACGGCTCACGAGTCGCGGCGGTGCCCTCAATACATAGGGGATGATCGCGCGCCCCGAAAGGTCCGATCATTTCAGCCGGCATCAGCGCCCGACCAACCGCGCCTTATCCTTAACAGAGCGCGCCGCCCGTTCAACCTCCCATCCGCCGCTTTGCCGGATCACAAGTCCGAGCGCGCCGACCGGAGACGGTTGCCCGTCCTTCGAGACGGCCCCACCCGGCCCCGTTCTTTCGCCCCCTCCGACAGACGAACGCCCCGCCCGTCTGCGCAAGACGGGCGGGGCATGAGCGTTTCAGCCGAAGGCCCCTGACGGGAAACCCTCGCGAAGGGAACGGCGAAGGATCAGGCCTTTTCGGCCGTCTCCTCGTCCTCGTCGTCGGCCTTCATGAGGTCTTCCTTGGTGACGACCTTGTCGGTCACCTTGGCGAGTTCCAGAAGGTAGTCGACGACCTTGTCCTCGTAGATCGGGGCACGCAGGCCGGCGAGCGCGGCGGGGTTCTTCTTGAAGTAGTCGAACACCTGCTGCTCCTGGCCCGGATACTGGCGCACCTGCTCGAACATGGCGCGCTGCAGCTCCTCGTCGGTGACCTGAATCTCGTTCTTCTCGCCGATCTCGGAGAGAACGAGGCCGAGGCGCACACGACGCTCCGCGATCTTGCGGTAGTCGGCCTTGGCGGCCTCCTCGTCCGTATCCTCGTCGGCAAAGGTCTTGCCGGAACGGGCCATGTCGTTCTCGACCTGGCGCCAGATGTTGTCGAACTCGTTCTCAACGAGCTTTTCCGGCAGCGCGAAGTCGTAGCGCTCGTCGAGCTTGTCGAGCAGCTGACGCTTCACCTTCTGGCGGGTCGCCTGGCCGAACTGGCTCTCGATCTGGCCACGGACGATTTCCTTCAGCTTGTCGAGCGACTCAAGGCCAAGGCCCTTGGCGAACTCGTCGTCCACCTTCAGCTCGCCCGGCGCCTCGATCTCCTTGACGACGACGTCGAAGGTCGCTTCCTTCCCGGCCAGATGCTCGGCCGGATAGTCCTCGGGGAAGGACACGGTGACGACCTTCTCCTCGCCCTTCTTCACGCCCACGAGCTGTTCCTCGAAGCCCGGGATGAAGCGGCCGGAGCCGAGCACGAGCTGGCCGTTCTCGTCGGCACCGCCCTCGAAGGGCTCGCCATCGATCTTGCCCAGGTACGACATCGTCACCCGATCGCCGTTCTCCGCCTTCGGCGTCTTGCCGCTCTTGGGCTCGAACGGGCGGTTGCTCTCCGCGATCTGCTCGACCTGCTCCATCACGCCCTCGTCGGAAATCTCGACGATGGGACGCTCGATCTCGATGTCATCGAACTTGCCGATCTCGATCTCGGGCAGAATCTCGTAGGTCATGGTGTAGGTGAGATCGATCTCGCCGGCGAGCACCTTCTGCGCGTCGTCGTCCGACAGGTCGACTTCCGGCTGCAGCGCGGGGCGCTCGTTACGATCCTCGACGGCCTTGGCCGTGGTCTCGTTGAGCATGTTGGAAACGATCTCGGCCATCGCCTGGCGCCCGTAGAGCCGCTTCAGATGCGCGGCCGGGACCTTGCCGGGGCGGAAACCTTTGATGCGGACCTTCGACTTCAGGTCGTCGAGATAGGTATCGAGCCGGCCGGCGAGCTCGTCGGCCGGGATGACGACCTTGAGCTCCCGCTTCAGCCCGTCCGACAGGGTTTCGGTTACCTGCATGGTTTAATTCTTCGTCCTCGATCTGGAACGCCCGTTCAGGGGCGTTCGAAGAGATGACCGTTCGATAAACGGGCAAAGGGCCTCAACTGGATGCGATCCATGCGCCGGACGCCCCAGCATTCCGGCAGCACGGTCCCTGCGAGAGGGCCCCCGATGATGCCTGCATCAACGGAGCGTGTGCCGGGCGGGGCCCAGGCGCATGACGGATCATCCGACACGGGACCATGGTGCGGCTGGAGGGACTCGAACCCCCACGTCAGGGACACTTGGACCTAAACCAAGCGCGTCTACCAATTCCGCCACAGCCGCATCGGCGGCGTCGTACTCCCATACTGACGCGGTGAAGTCAATTGTCCTCTGGCGCGCTGTCACAATCGGCTGCGAGCCGCTCGATCACGGGCTTGAGCGAGGGCGCGAGATCTTCCGCGATCAGCCCCGCCCCGGCGATGCGCCCCGCCTCGCCGTGACACCATGCCCCCATCGCCGCCGCGTCGAAGGCCGAAAGCCTTTGCGCGCCGAGCCCGGCGATGATTCCGGCCAGCACGTCGCCGGCCCCGGCAGTCGCCAGCCACGCGGTGGCGTTGACGTTGATGGCCGCCCGTCCATCGGGTGCGGCGATCACCGTATCCGGCCCCTTGAGAAGCACCGTCGCACCGGCGCGCGCAGCCCCCGCCCGCGCCCGGACGAGCCGCGAGGCGCCGTCGGCGAGATCGGGAAAGATCCGCGCAAACTCCCCGTCATGCGGCGTCAGCACCACCCCCCGGCATGTGGAGGCCGCGATCGCGGCAAAAAGCGTCTCGGGCTCCTGCGCAAAGCTCGTCAGTGCATCGGCGTCGAGCACGACGATGCGCTCCGCTTCCCGCGGCGCGGACAGCGCGGCCCGCACCATGTCGCGCGTTCTCTGACCGACGCCGATTCCGGGGCCCACCACGACCGCATTGAACCGGCGGTCATCGAGCAATTCGGAAAACGCGGCCGCATCGTCGACCGGACGGATCATGATCGCGGTCAGGTGCGCTGCGTTGACCGCGACGGCCTCGCGCGGAGAGGCGAGCGTGACGAGGCCCGCACCGATGCGCAGCGCGGCCCCCGCCGCCATGCGCGCGGCTCCCGTCGCATGGGCCGGACCGGACGCGACCACCGCGTGCCCGCGCGCGTACTTGTGCCCTTCGACGGCAGGCGGGTGCCATGCACCGCGCCACAGATCGGCTGCGTTGACGAAGGTCTTCGGCGCGATCTGAGCCACCACCTTGTCCGGAATGCCGATGTCGATCACACGCACCGGTCCGCACAGGCCCCGCCCCGGATAAAGCAGGTGCCCCGGCTTTCTGCGGCAGAAGGTGACGGTGACGTCCGCACGGACGGCGACGCCCAGCACAGCGCCACTGTCGCCCGAAACCCCGCTCGGCAGATCGACGGCGACGACGAACATCTCCGGATTGTCCGCCCGACGCGCGTTGACCGCCTCCACCAGGGCGCCCGCAGTCCCCTCGAGCGGCCGGTCGAGCCCGGCGCCGAACAGGGCATCAATCACCACATCCGCCCGGTCCGGGAGTTCTGGCGCGGCCGTCACGATCTCCGGCCGCACACCGCCCCCGCCTTCCGGAACCATCGCATCGAAGGCGAGCCGCGCATCCCCCTTAAGCCTTGCCGGGTCCGCCAGAAGAGCGACTGTCACGGGATAGCCGCGCCGGCGCAGGATGCGGGCGGCGACGAAGCCGTCGCCGCCGTTGTTGCCGGGCCCGGCCAGCACCACGATCCGCCGGCCAAGCGGCTGGCGCGCCGCCACCGCATCCGCAACGCCGCGCCCGGCCGCCTCCATCAGATCGATCCCGGGAACCCCGCCGGCGATGGTGCGCCGGTCGGCCTCGCCCATTTCCGCAACGCTCAGCACCTGTTGCATGAAGAGTGGTCCGCTCTGCTCATTCTTTGTTCGCCGTACACACCACCATCCTATCGGCCGGAGCGTGGAAAAATCCACGACTGTCGCGCCGCCGCGCACCAGGTCGCGCACCCGGCCGGCACCCGAGACGCGCCTCCAATAACCATTTGAGCGAAACTGCCGCAGCGACACCGTCGTTTTTGCCCATTTCAGACCATTTATTAGGCATTTTGCCTACATATTAGCCATACACGCGCATCGCGGACTTGATACCGTGCCGCGCAGCTGCTCGAATTTCAGGCGGAATCGGGGACATTGCGCGTTTTCACGGCGCGTCAGGTCCATTGGCATGAACCCTGCTTTCTACCCGGGCGAAGGGATGGGCCGGACTGTTTCCGGATCCGCCAGCATGACCCGGAGAAAGGGAGGCGATGAAGAAGATCGAAGCGATCATCAAACCCTTTAAGCTAGACGAAGTGAAGGAGGCGCTGCAGGAAGTCGGCCTGCAGGGCATCACCGTTACCGAGGCCAAGGGCTTCGGGCGGCAGAAGGGCCATACGGAGCTCTACAGGGGCGCCGAATATGTGGTCGATTTCCTGCCGAAGGTAAAAGTCGAGATCGTCCTGACCGACGATCTGGTCGAGAAGGCGGTGGAAGCGATCCGCACCTCCGCGCAGACCGGCCGGATCGGCGACGGCAAGATCTTCGTTCTCAACATCGAGGATGCGGTGCGCATCCGCACGGGCGAGACCGGCAACGACGCGATCTGATCCCGCCGCCGGCTGATCCCTTCCGGGCCACAGTCCGTCGTCAAGACATCCGTCATCCGATACGTCCGCCATCGAGAGTTCTGATTTGCGTCCGCCGGAAGGCAGGCACCACTCAAAAGACTGCCGGCGCCTGCCGGGCCGCGACGCCTGACCACCACCAACGCTCACTCCTTAGGAATTCCAGGAAGGTACCAATGAGCACTGCCAACGACGTCCTCAAGACGATCAAAGACAAGGACGTGAAGTTCCTTGACCTGCGCTTCACCGATCCGCGCGGCAAGATGCAGCACGTCACCATGGACTGCTCGCTCGTCGACGAGGACATGTTCGCCGAGGGCGTGATGTTCGACGGCTCCTCCATCGCCGGCTGGAAGGCGATCAACGAGTCCGACATGACCCTCATGCTGGACCCGGAATCTGCGCATATCGATCCGTTCTTCGCGCAGTCCACGATGGCGATCTTCTGTGACATCCTGGAGCCGGCCTCCGGCGAGGCCTACAACCGCGATCCGCGCATGACCGCGAAGAAGGCCGAGGCCTACGTCAAGACGCTCGGCGTCGGCGACACCGTCTTCGTCGGCCCGGAAGCCGAATTCTTCGTCTTCGACGACGTCCGCTTCTCCACCGAGCCTTACAAGACCGGCTTCGAGCTGGACTCCATGGAGCTGCCGACCAACCTCGGCTCCGAGTACGAGGCCGGCAACATGGGTCACCGTCCGCGCACGAAGGGCGGCTACTTCCCCGTGCCGCCGATCGACCAGGGCCAGGACTACCGCTCCGAGATGCTGACCGTGATGGCCGAGATGGGCATCGAGGTCGAAAAGCACCACCACGAAGTGGCGGCTGCCCAGCACGAACTCGGCATGAAGTTCGACACCCTGACCCGTCAGGCCGACAAGATGCAGATCTACAAGTATGCGGTGCACCAGGTTGCCGCCGCCTACGGCAAGTCTGCAACGTTCATGCCGAAGCCGGTCTTCGGCGACAACGGCACGGGCATGCACGTCCACCAGTCGATCTGGAAGGACGGCAAGCCGGCCTTCGCCGGCAATCTCTATGCCGACCTGTCGGAGACCTGCCTGTACTACATCGGCGGCATCCTGAAGCACGCCAAGGCGCTGAACGCCTTCACCAACCCCTCGACCAACTCCTACAAGCGTCTGGTCCCGGGCTACGAGGCGCCGGTGCTGCTGGCCTACTCCTCGCGCAACCGTTCGGCTTCCTGCCGCATCCCGATGGCCTCCTCTCCGAAGGCCAAGCGCGTCGAGGTCCGCTTCCCGGATCCCTCCGCCAATCCGTACCTGGCCTTCTCCGCCATGCTGATGGCCGGCCTCGACGGCATCAAGAACAAGATCCATCCCGGCGACGCGATGGACAAGAACCTCTACGACCTGCCGCCGGAAGAGCTGAAGGACATCCCGACCGTCAGCGGCTCGCTGCGCGAGGCTCTTGAGAGCCTCGACGTCGACCGCGAGTTCCTGAAGGCCGGCGGCGTGTTCGACGACGACCAGATCGACGCCTACATCGATCTGAAGATGGAAGAGAACATGCGCTACGAGATGACCCCGCACCCGGTCGAGTTCGACCTGTACTACTCCTGCTGATTTCCGCAGGACGCGATTATCTCGAAAAGCATCGAAGGGGCGCCGCAAGGCGCCCCTTTTTTCATGTGCGACGGGCGCACCGTTACCGCAGCCTCTCGGCGCGCGGAGCCATCGAAAAGAGCCATGGACGGCGCTTTCGCGCCGACTGAACCCTGGATCCTGAATCTGTCGACACGTCTGACGGCGTGCTCGGTTCAGGATGAGGGAGCGGGCTGCGAGGCCCGAGGCTCTCCTCACTCTTGCCGGTTCCCCCGATCTTTCCTCCGTCATCCCGGACCGAGTGCGCCGCAAGGCGCATCGAGAGATCCGGGATCCAGCGCAACAAGCGCCGACAGGCTCCCTACGCGCGACCAGTGCGGCAGCAGCGCCGCACAAAGCGCCTCTCCCCAACACGCACCACTTCCCCCGCATTTTTCACAGGCCTCTGCCCCACCGTCATCGGCCTGTCACCCGACGGCTGTAGCGATCTGCCGTTGCCTGCCGGACGCCTTGCCCGGCCGGCGATCCATGCATTCAATTCGGGGAAAATTCGACATGAAGCTCTTCATCGCCGCGCTCGTCGCCGGCGCCTCGGTGGCCTCGTCCGGCGCGCTCGCGCAGGATGCGCTGCCGCAGGCCGGCAGTCCTTGGTTCAAGGTCGGCCAGGACACGCTCGCCGCCAATCTCGCCAAGCAGCCCAACACCCGCCGCGCGAAGAACATCATCCTGTTCACCGCCGACGGCCAGGGTGTCGGCACCAACTATGCCGTGCGCCTGTTCTCCGGCCAGCAGAAGGGCCTTCTGGGTTCGGAATACGTCCAGCCGCAGGAAGCCTTCCCGCATCTGGCGCTGGTGAAGACCTACACCACCAACGGCCAGACCCCCGATTCGGCGCCCACCGCCGGCGCGATGAACACGGGCGTGAAGCAGAAGAACGGCATGATCAACATCGACCCCTCGGTCGCCCATGGCGATTGCGCCGGCGTGACGGGTCATGAGCTGAAGACGTTCGCTGAAATCGTGGCCGGCGAAGGCAAGTCGGTCGGCGTCGTCTCCACCGCGCGCATCACCCACGCGACGCCGGCCGGCGTCTACGCCAAGACCGCCAACCGCGACTGGGAAGACGATTCCAAGCTGCCCGAGGGCTGCACCGCCCAGAAGGACATCGCCGCGCAGCTGTTCGACCAGATCAAGGCCGGCGTCGTCGACATCGCACTCGGCGGCGGCCGCCGCCACTTCCTGCCCAAGGACGTCAAGGGCGAGGAAGGCAAGTCCGGCAAGCGCACCGACGGGCGCAACATCATCAAGGAAATCCAGGATCTCGGCGGCCAGTACGCCTGGAACGAGGACACCTTCAAGGCGCTCGATCTCGACAGCGACAAGCCGGTCATCGGCCTGTTCGAGGCCTCCCACATGAAATACGAGGCCGACCGCACCGGCGAGCCGTCGCTGGCCGAGATGACCGCTGCGGCCATCAAGAAGCTGTCGAAGAACGGCAACGGCTTCTACCTCGACATTGAGGCCGGCCGCGTCGACCACGCCAACCATGACGGCAACGGCGCGCGCATGCTGACCGACGGCAAGGCGTTCGCCGATGCCATCGCGCTTGCCGACGAGATGACGGACGACGCCGACACGCTCATCATCGTTACCGCCGACCACGAGCACGCGATCGCCTTCAACGGCTACTGCGGCCGCGGCTCGCCGATCAACGGCCTGTGCTACGACGTCGACGGCAAGGGCGAAAAGCACGCCGCCGCGCCGCTTCTTGCCGACGACGGCAAGCCCTACACCGTCATCGGCTACCTGAACGGCGTCGGCTCGGTCCTGAAGAAGCAGGACGACGGCACCTATTCGGGTTCGCGTCCGGCCATCGACGAGGAGATCGTCGAGGACAAGGACTACGTCCAGCAGGCGCTGATCCCGCTTTCCTCCGAGACCCACTCGGGCGAGGACGTGGCGGTCTACGCCAAGGGCCCGTGGTCCCACCTCTTCGACGGCACCGTGGAACAGAACTACATCTTCCACGTGATGAACCACGCCGCCCACAACGGCGAGTAACAGGCGGCCGACATCGTGGAACGAGCCCGGTTCTCGGGCTCGTTCCCGTGCCTTCCGTCCCCATGACCGCCAACGTCATCCCCCGGCGAAGCCCGGGGGAACCAGCACTCTCCACCCGGCGCGCCTCCGACTGGATTGCCCGGACAAAGCCGGGCAATGACGACGGAGAGTTGCTTATTCAAGCGATCGAGACGTGACCACAATGCACCGCCGCCAGTTTCTCGCAGCCGCAGCCGCCCCTCTTGTTCTCGCCGCCCTGCCCGCGCGCGCCGCAGACGATCTCCTGCGCATCCGCGACCTCTACAACAAGGATCTCTCCTTCTCGCCCTACGCGAAGGAACACGAGAACCGGACCGTCGCCGTGCGCGGCTACATGGCGCCGCCCCTGAAGGCGCAGGCGAAGTTCTTCGTCCTCACCTCCCGCCCCCTCGCCGTATGCCCGTTCTGCGAGAGCGAGGCGGAATGGCCCGACGACATTCTCGTCGTCTACACCGACGACATCATCGACGTGGTGCCCTTCAACGTGCCGATCGAGGTTTCCGGCAATCTGGCGCTCGGCACCTACACCGACACCGAAATCGGCTTCGTCAGCCGCGTACGCATCACCTCCGCCTCGTTCGAGAAGTTGTGAGCGGTGACCAAAGGCAGTCGTTCCGGTCCAGATCTGTTCACGAGCAGAGGGAAACGGGCATGAACGCTCCCTCCCCCCGGATGTCATCCCCGCGAAGGCGGGGATCCAGCAATCCCGGAGGCCAGCCTTGGCAATCCGTCATCGAAACCGGCGGTTGCTGGATTACCGCCTGCGCGGGAATGACATCGCCCGGTGGAGAGGCCTTGCAGACCCTCGCTCCAACCACCGACCAGAAGGCCCAAACATCATGTTCGCCATCGAAAACCTCACCCTCAGCTACCGCGATGGCGGCGGCCGGCCGTTCACGGTGCTGGAACTGCCCGCACTGGAGCTGGGCCGCGAAAGCCTCGTCGTCGTCACCGGCCCGTCCGGCTCCGGCAAGTCGAGCCTCCTCTATGCGCTCTGCGGCCTGCTGACGCCGACGACCGGCACCGTGCGCCACGAGGCACAGGACATCTACGCCCTGTCGGAGTCCCGCCGCGACCGCTGGCGCCGCGCGACCGTCGGCCTGATCTTCCAGGACTTCCATCTGATCCCGGAACTCTCGCCGCTCGCCAACGTCGCGCTCGCCACCCGTTTCGGCGGCACCGCAGACCGGGCCGCCCTCGCCGCGCGCGCCCAAATGCTGCTCGAAGCGCTGCAGGTGCCGACAGCCCGCCGCCACGCCTCGATGCTGTCGCGCGGCGAACAGCAGCGCACCGCCATCGCCCGCGCCCTGCTGTTCGACCCTCCGGCCATTTTCGCCGACGAACCGACGGCGAGCCTCGATGCCGAGGCCTCTCGCCTCGTCGCCGATCGTCTTCAGGCGCTCGCCCGCGACGAGGGCCGGCTGGTTCTCGCCGTCAGCCACGACCCGATCGTCATTTCGCGCGCCGACCGCGTCCTCCATCTGGAGCGCGGCCATCTGACAGAGACGCTCTCGCGCGAGGAGATACCGGCATGATGAACCCGCTCCCCCTCGTCCTCGCCACGCTCCGCCGCAATCCGGTGACCACGCTCACTTTCGTCGCGCTGATCGCCGTGGCCGTCGCCCTCGGCGTCGCCATCACTTCACAGGAACGCGCCCTGAAGCGCGGCAGCGCGCACGCCGCCGACCGCTTCGACCTCGTCATCGCCGCCCCAGGCAGCCAGACCGACGCCATGCTCAAGGCCGTCTTCCTGCGCACCGGGTCCATCGAACTGCTGAAACCGGAGGTCGTCGCCCGCGCCTTCGCCGAGCCGCATGCCGAGATCGTCGCTCCCATCGCCTTCGGCGACAGCCACGACGGAGCCCCCATTGTCGGCTCGGTTCCCGCCTTCGTCACCCACCTAAGCGGCGGTGCGCTCAGCGAGGGCCGCGTCTTCGCCGATCACGAGGAGGCGGTGGTGGGCTACGCCTCGCCGCTGAAGCTCGGCGACACCTTCCACCCGACCCACGGCGACGGCCACGATGAACTCGGCGGCGACGGCGACGAACACGGCCACGATCACGAGCACGGCGCGGAGCTTACCGTCGTCGGCCGCATGGCGCCGACGGGCTCGCCGTGGGACACGGCCATCGTCGTGCCGGTGGAACTGACGTGGGAGCTCCACAACCTGCCGAACGGCCACGGCAAGGGTTCCGAACAGGTCGGCCCGCCCTACGTGCCGAGCGAGCTTCCCGGCGTCCCGGCGCTCGTCGTGAAGCCGGATTCGGTCGCCGCCGCCTATGGCCTCAGAAACATCTACCGGGCGCAGGACAGCACCGCCTTCTTTCCCGCAGAAGTGCTGGTCGAGCTCTATGCCCTTCTTGGCGACATGCGCCAGTTGATGAACGTCATGGCGCTGGCGACACAAGCGCTGGTCATCGTGGCGATCCTGGCAGGCGTCATGGTGCTGCTCAGGCTCTACAGGGTGCAGTTTGCCGTGCTCCGCGCGCTGGGAGCGCCGCGCGCCTTCATCTTCCTCACCATCTGGAGCTATGTCGCCCTCATCGTTGCGGCGGGCGCGCTCGCCGGGCTCGGCCTCGGTATGGGGCTTGCCGGAACCGTATCGGCCGCCTTCACCGCCGAGACGGGCATTGCACTCGATGCCACCGTGGGCGCGGCGGAACTTTGGCTCATCGCCGCCATCGTCGCCATCGGCATGGCGGTCGCGACCGTTCCCGCCGCACTTCTCTACCGCAAGCCCGTCATCGACGCGTTGCGCTGAGGTCTCGTGCGACGATCTCCGGCCTGTCATCCGGCCGTCATCGGCCTCGGGCACAGTCGCCTCGTTCCGATTCATTGCGGATCGTGACCATACCCGCATCACTTCAGGGCGGCCTTCGGGTCGCCCGTTTTTTTTGACGCGCTGCCGGGCCTCCCGCGCGCCGCTCCGCCCCCGCCCCGCGCCGCGGCGATCTCGTCATTTATAACTATTCTTGGTCACAAAGTGTCGCAGGAGTGAAATCGGTAGTTCCCGCACGATTGACAAACGGATCGATCAGGACCAAGTTAGAACCATAGAGAGAACGCGGGAGGTCTAGAAAAATGACACCGCCGGCTAGTAACAGCTGAGGATCTTGAGGCGAAACGAACGCCCTTGAGATCATTCGATCCAAAGAACAACTTGAACGATATTCGTGGCACAGGTTGTTCGTTTGAAATACGCATGGGTAAACGGGAGCGCGCTTCCAATGAGCGCCGCATAGACTTGCGGACAAGGCCCATAGGCTTCTTCGACGGAAGGACCGCCTGCAACGTGCGTGCGAAAGCGAACATCGGAGCTGCAAAATCTCAAACCCGATGAGACTGTCCGTCAACGACCGCGCCCTGGAGCGTTGAACGCCGGCGCAAGTATCGAAAGTCACGGACAACTGGGAAAAAGGCCCTGCGACCTCGCCCGTCGCAGGGCTTTTCATTTGCGCGCCGGTGCCGGATGCTTCCCGCGCCCCGCCCTCTCGCCTGTGATCGTCTATTTGCCCGCATTGGGGACGTCCCCAAGATCCTTCGCCGCATCATGTGCCGGAGCCGGGCGATCCATTTCGGGTCCCCCAGCGTGCGCGGCGCGTACCGGACCACCCGGACTTCGCCGGTGATGACGGAACGAGAAACCTCAGGGAAAAGCCGCGAAGCTCAGGACACCCACGGAGCGTGGGCCGTCCTTCCGCGTCTCGTCCGCGCGAAGGCGGGAATCCCGCATTCCAGAGTCGTCTGACGGCGCACACACCACCCGTCGATCCAGCAACTGCCAAATCCCGCCATTCCGACACATCCCTCCAGTGTCATCCCGGACGCGATGCGGTGCGAAGTGCCGCTTCGCAGATCCGGGATCAGGCCCCGGTGCCGGCCGCTCGAGATCCCGGATCTGCGCAGCAACGTTGCACGTTGCAGCGCGCCCGGAATGACGCTGGGGAGATTGGTTCATCAAGCCGGATTGAACCGGCTAGCCGCTTGCCTGCACGGAAATTACGTCACGCGGAAAGCCGATTTTCCGAACGCTTCAGGACCACCTCCGGAATAGCCCGCCCCTTGAAGCGATCATTCCGCACGCCCTTTCAGGCCGCCATGTCGCGCGTGCCCGTAGCGGGCCGTTCGCGGCGCTCGGGTGCGAGCACCGACAGGCCCGCACGCGTCCGCGTTTCCAGCATCCGCCGGGTCCGGTCGAGCAGCGGGCCGCCGGAATGGTCGCCGGCCACCAGCACCACGTGATCGGCATGGGTGAGAAACTTCGCCGTGGCGATCGAAGAAGTCAGCCGGCCAAGATCGATCACGATGTGATCGTAAGTGTGCTCCAGCGCCTCCAGCACCGTGTCGAAGATCGGCGAGGCCGCTTCCCGGTCGCTCAGGGGCCTGCCGGCGCCCTCGATCACGTGGGCGCGCGAGCGCGGATCGCGCACGATCACCTGCGAGAACGAAGCCTCGCCGCTCAGAAGGTCGGCAAAGCCGCGCGGCTTTCCCTCCGCGCCCGCCTTCGGCTCGCCGAACTGCGGCTCGGCCGAGGTCTCGACAAGGATCGGACAGGAATTGTCGCTCACAGCCGCCCGCAGCAGCGCCACCGCCGCGCGGTTGGCCATCTCGTCGTCATCGGTTGAGACGACCACCAGACACTGGGGTGGGGTTTCCTGTTCCATCAGCCGGGCCCAGAGGGCGGCCGGGCTCGTTTCCACATCCGAAAGCGGGGCGACAGGCACCTGCGGCGCCTCGAACACCGCAACGATCTCGTCCCCGTCCTCGCCGTCCTCCGCCTGCGAACCCGCACCGCCGCGCACGAGAACCTGCCCGAACAAAAATTCCCGCATCAGCACGAACGCCACGGCCAGAACGGCGACCGCCATCGTCACCAGCACCGTGATCGGCACCACGCGCGGGGAATAGGGCTTGTGCGGAATGCTGGCACGCGAGATCAGCCGCGCATCGGCGGGCAGGCCGACGGCATTCACCCGCACTTCCTGCTCGCGGTAGCGCTGCAGCAGCGCCTCCAGCTGCGCGCCCTTCACCTTGGCGTCGCGCTCAAGATCGCGCAGCCGGATGCGGGCATCGTTGTTCTGTGCGACCTGAACCTTCAGCTGGTTCAGGCTCGCGGTCAGTGATGTTTCGCGGCTTTCCGCCACCCGCACGTCGTTCTCTAGCCCGGCAAGGATCTTGCGCCCCTCCGCCACGATCTGGCTGTCGAGATCGGAAAGCTGGCGCCGGGTCGCGCGATATTCAGGGTGACTGGGAAGAAGCGAGGTGGAAAGCTCAGCAAGCCGCGCCCTGAGCGCCACCTGACGTTCGCGCAGCCGCTGGATCAACGGCGAGTTCAGCACGTCGGAAGCGGAATCGAGCGTGCCGCGCCCCAGCATTGCGCGCAGTTGCTCCGCCTTGGCCTGAACCTCTGCCTTCTGCGCCCGCGCCGACGCAAGCTGCGCGTTGAGATCGGCGAGCTGCTGCTGCACCAGCGTCACGTTGTTGGAGCCGAGCAGCAGGTCGTTGGCCGCGCGATAATCCTCAGCCGCGCGCTCTGCCGTCTCCACGTCCGCCCTGACGCGCGCCACTTCCGGCCCGAGACTGCCCGCCGCCTCTTCCGTGTTGTCGCGCTTGGCCGCGGCCTGCAGGTCCAGATATTCCTGAACGATCGTATTGGCGGCCCGCGCGGCGAGTTCGGGATCGCGGGAGGTGAATTCGACCGCGATCACCCGCGTCTTTTCCACCTGGTAGACGACGAGATTGTCGAAATAGGCCTCAAGAACGCGCTCCTCCACGGAGATCTGCCGGCCGGAGCGATCGAAGCCCAGAAGCCGCAACGCATCGCGCAGGAGGTTGTCGCCGTCGCGCGCGGACGGGTTGAACTCGCTTCGCTTGGAAAGCTCCAGCTTGTTGGCGACGCGGCGCGCGAGATCGTAGGAATTCAGCAGCTGGACCTGGCTGGCGACACCCTCCTGGTCGAGCATGGCGCGCTCACCCTCGGTGTTGCGCTCAACGCCGGGATAGATCGAGGCCTGGCTTTCGATCAGGATCTTCGCCTGGCCGCGATACTTCGGCGTGACCATCTGCAAGGCGCCGAAAGTTCCCACCGCCGCGACCAGCACCAATGGCGCCAACCAGCGCTTGGCACGCCACAAGGCACGCCCCAACGCCGCGACGTCGACCGAGACCTCGTCCTCTGCCCCGCGGTACTCCCTGGCCATTGGCGCGATACTCCTGCCCGATAGCTCTGATTCACTCCCCGTATTTCTAGTCTGTTAAGGTAAGCGGAATGTTAAAGGCGAAGATATGCGCAAGAATGCCAATTAATACATTGTAAAGAACTTCGAATACGACATACGAAAATTCCCTGTTTCGCAGCTGGTCTTTACCCGCCATTAACCCTAATCCGTGAATTCTGGACCAAGTGGGAATAGGGAAAATTCAGCATATGCGTGCCCTGGTCATCGTCCTTGTCGGCCTGTCCGTGCTCATCGCCGGATGCAGTAGCTACCGCCGTCCGCCGGCAGCCTTTCATGACGTGCTGACCGAGCCGTACCGTCTCGATTCCGGCGACCGCCTGCGCATCGTGGTCTTCGGCCAGAATGAGCTTTCCACCACCTACACGATCGATCAGGGCGGCACCCTCTCCATGCCGCTGATCGGCGACGTGCCAGCCCGCGGCAAGACCACGAAAGAGCTCGAAAGCGCGCTTGAAGCAAGGCTTTCGCGCGGTTTCCTGCGCGATCCCGATGTCTCGGTGGAAGTCGATCAGTACCGCCCCTTCTTCATCATGGGCGAGGTCCTGAACGCCGGCCAGTACCCCTACGTCGCCGGCCTCACGGCACAGACGGCGGTGGCGATCGCCGGCGGCTTCAGCCCGCGCGCCCAGCAGGCGGATGTCGACGTGACACGCCAGATCGACGGCAAGATCATGACCGGTCGCGTGCCGCTTTCCGACCCGCTTCGCCCCGGCGACACGGTCTATGTCCGCGAACGTCTCTTCTGAGCGACACTCGTTGCTTGTGACATGGACAAATTGTCCTGTTAACTGCGGACTCATCTTCCGGCATTAGTCTTCTTTCCTGACAGGAGAGCGTCTATCGACACGCCTGAAGCCCGAAGGGCCGGCAGTGCCGACGACCTGATCAGGAGCCGTCTCATGCCAGCGCATCCGCTGCGGATCGTGCATTGTCTTCGTGCGCCGGTGGGGGGAGCCTTCCGCCACGTCTGCGATCTCATTGCCGCCCAGCGTGCGGAAGGTCACGCGATCGGCCTCATCTGCGACGCTTCCACCGGCGGCGACTTTGCGGAAATGCGGCTCGACCATCTCGCCGGCGATCTCGAGCTCGGGCTCGTCCGCATTCCCATGCGCCGCACGCCGGCGCCCGCCGACCTTCTCGCCATGCGCCGCGCCTATCGCGACCTGAAGGCCATGGCGCCGGACGTGCTGCACGGCCACGGCGCCAAGGGCGGCACATATGCGCGCATTCTCGGCACCCTGCTGCGCGGAGCAGGCATCGGTACCCGTCGCTTCTATTCGCCCCACGGCGGCTCGCTGCACTATCCCGCAAGCGGGGCCGCCGGCAGGCTCTACTTCGCTGCGGAGCGAACGCTGGAGCGCCTGTGCGACGGCATCTGCTTCGTCTCGCACTACGAGGCCGATGCCTACGCCCGCAAGGTACACGTGCCACGCATCGCCCATCACGTCATTCACAACGGCCTGAAGCCGGATGAATTCATTCCCGTTGAGCCCGCCCCGGACGCACGCGACTTCCTTTTCATCGGCGAGTTCCGCGACCTGAAGGGCCCCGACCTGTTTCTGCTGGCACTGACCGCCATCGGCGAAGCGAGCGGCGTCACGCCGACGGCCCACATGATCGGCCCGGGCGCCGACCGCGCGCGCTATCGGGACATGGCGAACGACCTCGGCCTCGGCGACGCGGTCGCCTTCCATGAGCCCATCCCCGCACGCGAGGCCTTTGCCATGGCGCGCACGGTGGTGATCCCCTCGCGCGCGGAATCGCTGCCCTACATCGTGCTGGAGGCAATGGCCGCCGGACGGCCTGTGATCGCGACCCGCGTCGGCGGCATACCCGAGATCTTTGCCGGAGCCGAAGAGGATCTGGTCGCCCCCGGCGACGCGCCGGCACTGGCAAGCGCGATGCAGCTTGCGCTTCACGACCCGATAACCGCCCGCAACAAGGCGACCGCCCGTCGCGCGCATCTCGAGGAGGGCTTTTCGCTCGCCCGCATGTCGCGCGCCGTTCTGGCGCTCTATGCCGAAGGCGGTGTCAAGGTGGAAGCGCCTGAGGTTTTTGGGGCTTCTGGCTTTTCCGTGGACGCGGAAGTTCCCGCACCGCGCGGTCAATCCAGCGCGGCAAAGCTCATGGCGGACGGAACACACGGCTGAAGAACGAGAGCGCAGTCCGCCGCAAAGGCGGGAAACCGCGCCCGGATCAAGAAATCGGACAACGCCCCTCGCGCAAGAGCGCCTGAGGAGGCGTTGCTCCGGGGATAGTACCGGCGACTGCCCAGGGGAAGCGGGCGGCAACCGGTTTGGGGGACATCAGGGATGAACGTGGCGAACAACGATTTTCAGGACCGGTTCCGACGGGCGATCCAGTCGCATGCCGGAGAGCTTCAGGAGGAACCGGGCGTCCGCACGAAGGTGGAACTGAGCCCGCGGGCGCAGGAGGTGGCCAGCCTTCTGGCCGGTCGGCAGATCTCGCTCTCCGTATTGTCCTCCATCGTGCGCATCTTGGAGGGGCTGGCGCTGATCGGCATCGGGCTCGGCTGCTACTTCGGCTATGTCTATCCGGGCACGCCGGGCCTCTACTACGCCGCCCCCCTCTTTGTCGGCGCGCTTCTTGCGATCGGGCTGATTCAGGCCGCCGATGGCTACCAGCTCTCCGCCTTCCGCTCCTACATCGCCCAGCTCGCCCGCATCTTCGCGGCATGGACGATCGTCTTCGCCTTCTTCGCGCTCGTGCTGTTCTTCGCCAAGCTCGGCAACGTCTATTCCCGCGTCTGGTTCGCCGCCTGGTATGCCGGCGGCCTCGTCTTTTTCGTCGCCTCGCGCGCGGTGCTGGCGGCGCTGGTGCGCCGCTGGGCCGACGACGGACGGCTGGAACGGCGCGCGATCATCGTCGGCGGCGGGCAGCCGGCGGCCGAACTGATCAACGAGCTGGAATCCCAGGCCAACAACGACATCCGCATCTGCGGCATCTTCGATGACCGCTCCGACGACCGCTCGCCCCCCGTCGTCGCCGGCTATCCCAAGCTCGGCACCATCGCCGAACTGGTGGAATTCGCGCGCCTGACGCGGATCGACCTGCTCATCGTCTCCATTCCGCTGCGCGCCGAGGAACGCCTCCTCCAGCTTTTGAAGAAGCTCTGGGTGCTGCCGCTCGACATTCGTCTCTCGGCCCATTCCGACAAGATGCGCTTCCGCCCGCGCTCCTACAGCTACATCGGCCGCGTGCCCTTGCTGGACATGTTCTCCAAGCCGATCACCGACTGGGATGCCATCTGCAAGCGCGCCTTCGATCTCCTTTTCGCGAGCATCGCCATCGTGCTGCTGTCGCCGGTCATGGCAGCGACAGCACTGGCGGTGAAGATGACCAGCCGCGGCCCCGTGCTGTTCAGGCAGAAGCGCTACGGCTTCAACAACGAGGTGATCGAGGTCCTGAAGTTCCGCTCCATGTATGTCGATCAGGAAGACCTGATGGCCCGCAAGGCGGTGACCCGCGACGACCCGCGCGTCACCCGCGTCGGCCGCTTCATCCGCAAGACCTCGATCGACGAGCTGCCCCAGCTCTTCAACGTCATGCGCGGCGAGCTCTCGCTCGTCGGCCCGCGCCCGCATGCGCTTGGCGCCAACACCAACGACAAGCTGTGGGATCAGGTCATCGACGGCTACTTCGCCCGCCACAAGGTCAAGCCCGGCGTCACCGGCTGGGCCCAGATCAACGGCTGGCGCGGCGAATGCGACACGCCGGACAAGATCCGCCGCCGCATCGAGAGCGATCTCTACTACATCGAGAACTGGTCGCTCTGGCTCGATCTCTACATCCTGTTCCTCACGCCCTTCCGCCTGTTCAACACGGAGAACGCCTTTTGAGCGACATCGCGGGCGGCGGCGGACTGCGCGCGCCTCGCGCGGCCCTGCGGCGCCACGAACCGAAAGTCTCCCTGAACGGCATCCTGCCGCTGTCCCTCATCGGGGCGGCGGCGCTGTGGCTTTGTGCCTTTTCCGGTTTCTTCGTGATCGACGAGCCGGCCCCCTACGACCTCCTCGTCGTCGCCGTCGCCGGCATCGCCTTCCTGTGCGGCCTGCCGCTGCCGCGCGCCATCGCGCCGATGGTGATCCTGCTGCTGGTCTACATTTCCGGCGGCATCCTCTCCTCCACCCAGGTGCCGGGCTTCGATAATTCCCCCATGTACATGGCGACGACCGGCTACCTGATCGTCTCCGCCATCTTCTACGCCGCGGTCACCGCGCGCAGCGAGAGGATGCTGAACGCCATCGTGCGCGGCTACGTGGCCGGCGCGGTGCTGGCCGCGCTTGCCGGTATCGTCGGCTATTTCGGCCTTTTGCCGGGAGCGAACGGGCTCTTCACTCTCTACGGCCGCGCCAAGGGCACCTTCCAGGACCCCAACGTCTTCGGCCCCTTCCTGATCTTCCCCGCCACATGGCTCGCCTATACCGTCTTGATGCAGCCGCTCAGAAAGGGCCTGGTGGCGGGCGCCCTGCTCTTCGTGCTGCTGGCGGGCCTGTTTCTGTCGTTCTCGCGCGCGACCTGGGGCATGACCGCCTTCACGTTATGCGGCGTCGGCCTGCTGGTCTTCGCCAACGAGCGCAACCCGCTGGTGCGCCTGCGCATCGTCGCGCTCGCGGTGGTCGGTGCATTGATGGTTGCCCTTGCGCTGGTCGTTGCGCTGCACACCTCCTCGGTGGGCACGCTGTTCGCGGAGCGCGCGGAGCTGGTGCAATCCTACGACAGCTCGCATCTGGGCCGTTTCGCCCGGCACGTGCTGGGCTTCCTGCTGGCCGGCGAGCGCCCGCTCGGCATCGGTCCGCTGCAATTCTACAAGACCTTCACCGAAGACCCGCACAACATGTACCTGAAGTCGTTCATGGCCTATGGCTGGATCGGCGGCATCGCCTGGCCGGTTCTGATGGCGTGCACGCTCGGGTTCCTGTTCCCGCTGATCTTCCAGCCGCGCGCCACGCGCGGCATCGCCATCGCGCTGTTCCTGACGCTTGTCGGCCACGCCCTCAACGCGCTGGTGATCGACATGGACCACTGGCGCCACAACTTCCTGCTGATCGGGCTTGCCTGGGGCCTGATCGCGCAGGAGGCAGCCCACCGCGCAAGGAGCCGTAAGGCCCGCGCCGCGCGGGTTCACAACGGGACGGCAGGCGCAACCAGCGGTGAGTTTCGCACAGGCAGCGCGTGAACGGCCTTGCGCGCGCGAAGCGAAGCGGTTAGGAGAGATCCCGTCGGAGCGTAGCGCAGCCTGGTAGCGCACTTGACTGGGGGTCAAGGGGTCGTGGGTTCGAATCCCGCCGCTCCGACCATTTTTTCCAATAAAATCAAATATATTTGTTGCGCGTGTAAAGCGCGCCTTGGTTCACGTGAACCAAATCCCTCACTTCGACCTCACGGCTCTGGCAATCGACACCGCCTGTTTGCTCACGTTTTCGGATCCACAAGCACCGCACCGCGCGGTTGGCCGACCTGTTCCGACATGATCGCAACCGGAGCCAACCGACGGATTAATGCGTTCCAATCCGCCGCCGCCGAATGGGTGCGGACCGCTCAGCGTTTCACTTCACCGCCCCCTTGAACCCCGCCACACGGCCGCAATGATCGCCGTCATCGCGGCCGTGAGGAATACGGTGATCATCCTGCCTTTCATGACCTCCGCACCTTTTCGGGTCTGCCGCAGGAACAGCATATCC
>NZ_JBANCG010000015.1:0-74199 GCF_037026715.1 Breoghania sp. JC706 | reverse complement strand
TTGGGGGTGGGGCCCCATCCCCCCCCCCCGACGGGCGCCTGATGGCGCCACAGCCCGGGATTTGGCAGCACCGGATCGCGAGCCTTCCGCCGCGGTCCATCCTTCGAGACGGCGCTGACGCGCCTCTACGGACAGGCGGCCCGCTTCCGTCCCGCCGCGCGTCGCCCTAGCCCCGTCCCTCCTCCACCGCGTGGCACCGCACCGTGGCGCCGCCAGCCGTAACCGGTTGCGGCTGTTCGCTGCGGCAGCGATCGTTCGCCAGCGGGCAGCGCGGATGGAAGGCACAGCCGGGCGGCGGCGAGATCGGGTTCGGGATCTCGCCTTCCACCTGCTTGCGACGGGTGCCCGTCATGGCAAGGTCGGGCACCGCGTCGAGCAGCATTCGCGTGTAGGGGTGGCGCGGGGTGGAAAACAGCGCGTCCGAATCCGCCACCTCCACCAATCGGCCGAGATACATGACGCCGATGCGCTTCGCCATGTGGCGCACCACGGCCAGATCGTGGCTGATGAAGAGATAGGTGAGAGAGAACTCATCCTGAAGATCCCGCATCAGGTTCAGGATCTGCGCCTGCACCGAAACGTCGAGCGCCGAGGTCGGCTCGTCGCAGACCAGGAATTCCGGCTTCGACGCCAGCGCACGCGCGATGCAGATGCGCTGGCGCTGACCGCCTGAAAACTCGTGCGGATATTTCTTCGCGTCGCGCGGATCGAGACCGACGAGGCTCAGAAGCTCGCCCACCCGCCGTTCCAGTGCCTTGCTGTCGGCTTCCAGCGAAAACGCGCGGATCGGTTCGGCGATGATCCGGCCGACCCGCCAGCGCGGATTGAGGCTCGCGAACGGGTCCTGGAAGATCATCTGGATGCGGCGGCGCAGCGAGCGCATGGCATGCGCCTGTTGCGCGCCCTGCATGTCGAGGCCGTCGATGCGAATCGCCCCGCGCGAGGGCGGCAGCAGGCCGACGACCATCTTCGCGACCGTCGACTTGCCCGACCCGCTCTCGCCGACGAGTGCGAAGGTCTCGCCGCGGGCGATCTCGAAGGAGACGTCCTGCACCGCGCGCAGGAAATGGCGCGTGTCGCGCTCCAGCACCCGGTTGAGCCAGGGGCGGGACACATCGAAGGTCCGCGACAGACCCTCGACCTCCACCACGGCCTTTCCGGTCTCCGCCGGCATGGTCTGCGCACTCGTTTCGCTCATCGCCCGTCTCCCGCGCGGCCTGTCAGAGAGGGTTCCGCACCTGCTTGCATTTCGCCGCCGGCCTCGTGAAGCCAGCAGGCGACGCGCGCACCGTCCATCGCCATCGGCTCGGGCCGCTCGACACGGCAACGCTCGAAGGCGTGCGGGCAGCGCGGATTGAAGGCGCAGCCCGGCGGGATCGCGTCGAGACGCGGCATGGAACCCGGGATCTGCACCAGCCGGTCGACCGATCCGTTGAGGCTCGGGATCGAGCCCATCAGCCCCACCGTGTAGGGATGGTGCGGTGCCTTGACCACCTGCGCGACCGGGCCGATCTCGGCGATGCGGCCGGAGTACATCACCGCCACCCGGTCGGCCGTCTCCGCGATCACGCCCATGTCGTGGGTGATCAGGATAACGGAGGCGCCGCGCGCCCGGCAAAGTTCCTTCAGAACGTCGATGATCTGCGCCTGCACGGAGACGTCGAGCGCGGTCGTGGGTTCGTCCGCGATGACCAGTTCGGGCTCCGCGCACAGCGCCAGCGCGATGACGACACGCTGGCGCATGCCGCCGGAGAACTGGTGCGGATAGGCGGTCAGGCGCCTGGAGGCGGCGGGAATACCGACGGCCTCCAGCAGCCCCACCGCCCGGTCGCGCGCCTCGCGCGCGGACACGGGCAGATGCGTCATGATCGTCTCGACGATCTGCTCGCCCACGGTGAAGAGCGGGTTGAGGCTCGTCAGCGGGTCCTGGAACACCATGCCGACGCGGCGGCCGCGAATCTTCTGCATCGCCTTTCGCGGCAGGTTGTCGATGCGCTCGCCCTTCAGCCAGATCTCGCCGCCCGCGATGCGGCCGGGTGGTTCCAGGAGGCCGATAACAGCGGCGCCGGTGAGCGACTTGCCCGCCCCGCTCTCGCCGACCATGCCCAGCACCTCGCCGGGCGCCAGATCGAAGGAAACGCCGTCGATCGCCTTCAGCCGGCCGCGGCGGGTGGGAAACTCGACGTGCAGATCGCGCACGGACAGAAGCGGGACACTCATGGATCTCACCTCAGCCTCGGGTTGAGCGCATCGCGCAGCCAGTCGCCGATGAGATTGACGGCGAGCACCAGAACGGCGAGCGCGATGCCGGGAAAGATGGCGATCCACCATTCGCCGGAGAACAGGAAGTCGTTGCCGATACGCACAAGCGTGCCGAGCGAGGGCTGGGTCGGCGGCACGCCGACGCCGAGATAGCTGAGCGTCGCCTCGGTGATGACGGCGAGCGCCAGGTTGATGGTGGCGATCACCAGCACCGGGCTCATCACGTTGGGCAGCACGTGGCGCAACATGATCAGCCCGGGGCGGATGCCGATGAGCCTTGCCGCCTGCACGTATTCCTTGTTGCGCTCCACCATGGTGGAGCCGCGCACCGTGCGCGCGTATTGCACCCAGAAACTAAGCCCGATGGAAAAGACCAGGATCCAGAAGGCGGAATGCTCGCGGTTCAGGTTGCCGAAAATGCCGCGCACCGCACCGTCCACCAGCAGCGCGATCAGGATCGCGGGAAAGGTGAGCTGGACTTCGGCAAGCCGCATGATGAAGGCGTCGATCCGCCCGCCCGCATAGCCCGCGATGAGCCCGAGCGTGATGCCGAGCGCGGCGGCGAAGAGGACGGAGACGATGCCGACGCCGATGGAGATGCGCGCGCCGTAGAGGATGGTGGAGAAGATATCGCGGCCCTGATCGTCGGTGCCGAGCAGGAAGCGCATGTCGCCATCGGGCTGCCAGGCCGGCGGCAGCAGGGAATCCATCAGGTCGACGCTCGCCAGATCGAACGGATTGTGCGGTGCGATCCACGGGGCAAAGGCCGCGCCGATGAAGAAGGCCAGCGCCACAAGCGCCGCGACCACCGTGACCTTGGAGGCGAGAAAGGAATGCAGGATGTCGCTGTCGGCGACCCGCGCCATGAGGCCCGGCGCCTTCGCTTCGGTATCGGAAGGGGTGTCGGTCATGCGCACGCAAGCTCCTTGACGAAACGGTGGCAGGTGACGGGAAGCCAGCCGCCGGCGCCGTCGGATACGCGGGTGGCTTCCAGCCCGGCGTCGCGCCAGCCGGCCTTTTGATAGAAGCGGTGCGCGCGCGCATTGCCTTCGGCGCAGAAGAGATGGGCCGAGGTCACGCCGTCTGCGGCCATTGCGGCTTCGGCCGCGGCCATCAGCCGGGCGGCAAGGCCGGTGCCGCGCGCATTTGCGCCGACATGGAACTGGTCGAGCTCGGCGCCGTCCCAATAGGCAAAGCCCGCGATCGCGCCATCGAGCCAGGCGACGAGGCCGCCCCCGGCAAAGGGTTGCAGCCGGGCGAGAAACCGTTCCGGCGTGCGGGCGCGCGTCAGTTCGGGTGAGGCAAAGGAGGCGTGACCGGCGCGCCAGGCCTCGTGCCAGAGCGCGGCAAGGGCGGGCAGGTCATCCGCTTCGATGGCGCGGAAGGAAAGGTCGGCGGTGCGGGAACCGGGCGCGGTCATGATTGCACCGCCCGCTCCACGCGGAGCCTCGGATCGACCACGAAATAGAGGATGTCGACAATCAGGTTGATCACCACGAAGACGAAGGCGATCAGCATCAGGTAGGCCGCCATGATCGGGATATCGACGTTCTGCACGGCCTGCAGAAACAACAGGCCCATGCCCGGCCACTGGAACACCGTCTCGGTGATGATGGCGAACGCGATGATGGAGCCGAGCTGCAGGCCGGTGATGGTGATGACCGGCACCAGCGTGTTCTTCAGCGCGTGGCGGAAATGGACGATGCGGTCCGGCAGCCCGCGCGCGCGGGCGAACTTGATGTAGTCGGCGCGGATCACTTCCAGCATTTCGGAGCGCACCAGCCGCATGATCAGCGTCATCTGGAAAAGGCCGAGGGTGATCGCCGGCATGATGATGGCCTTGAGGCCGGAAACGGTCAGCAGCCCCGTCGTCCAGAAACCCAGATCCACCACCTCGCCGCGCCCGAAGCTCGGCAGCCATTGCAGCGTCACGGAAAAGACGAAGATCAGCAGGATGCCGATGAAGAAGGTCGGCAGCGAGATGCCGATCAGCGAGATCGTCAGGAACAGCTTGGACAGGATCGAAGACCGATTGAGCCCCGTATAGACGCCCATCGGAATGCCGACGAGAAGCGCGAAGAGGGCGGACACGAAGGACAGCTCGAAGGTCGCCGGCAGGCGCGAGCCGATGAGTTCGGCCACGGGCTGCTTGAACTGATAGGAGCGGCCGAAGTCGAAGCGCGCGGCGTTGGCGATGAAGCGGGCGAACTGGACGGGGACGGGGTCGTTCAGCCCGAGGCGTTCGCGCAGCTCCGCGCGCTGGGCGGGCGTGGTGTCCTGACCGACCATCTGGTTGACCGGGTCGCCGACGAAACGAAACAGGGTGAAAGCGATCAGCGCCACGGCCAGCATGACGAGAATGGCCTGCAGAAGACGCCGGATAATGAAGGCGAGCATGGAGGGATCCTGATGCGGTTCGCCGGAAACGGGAATGGGCCGCCCTTCTCTGGCCCCTTCGCGGGGGCCAGTGTCGGCGCGGGCCGACGGAGGGAGAAGGGCTCAGCCAGTTGCCGCGAACCTGCCGCTTCACGCCCCTCGGGCCCCGCGAAGCGAGGGAAGAAGGGAGCAAGCGGCAAATTCGCGGATGCGAAGGGGGCGGAAAGGTCCGCCGCCCCTATTCCTTCACGTCCACGTAGCGGAAACTCAGGACGTTGTCGGCGCGCTGGGCCACGTCGACCTTGTCGGACACGCCCCAGGCCAGCCCCTGCTGGTGCAGCGGGATGTAGCGGACGTCGTCATTCGCCTTCTTGAACGCCTCGTAGATCATCTCGTCGCGCTTCTTCTTGTCGTTCTCGACAAGGATCTTGGCGGTGAGCTTGTCGATTTCCTCATCGCACCAGCCGCCATTGTTGAAGGGCGAGCCGGCGCCGGAATCGTCGCGGCAGTTCATCAGCGAGGACAGGACGTTGTGGGCGTCGAAGGACGACGGCGTCCAGCCGAGCAGGTAGAACGAGGTGTCGTAGCCGCCCGAGGCCAGGATCTTGGCGAAATATTTCGCCTTGGGCTGGGCGTTCAGATCCACCTTGATGCCGACGCGCGCCAGATAGGCGGTCACGGCCTGGCAGATCGCCTCGTCGTTGACGTAGCGGTCGTTCGGGCAGTCCATGCCGACCTCGAACCCGTCCGGATAGCCGGCCTCCGCCAGCAGCGCCTTGGACGCCTTGGGATCATACGGATACCGCTTGAACTCGCCCGCACGATCATAAAGGAACGGCGAGATCATCAGCGCGGAAGGGGTGGCCAGCCCGCGCATCACCTTCTTGACGATCGCGTTCTCGTCGATCGCCTGATAGAAGGCCTTGCGCACGCGCACGTCCTTGAACGGGTTCTTGCCCTTGACGTTGGAGTACAGAAGCTCGTCGCGACGCTGGTCCATGCCGAGGAAGATGGTCCTCAGCTCAGGCCCGGTCATCGCCCGGGTGCCCTGGTTGCCGTCGACGCGGGGAATGTCCTGCACCGGAATGGGATAAACGAGGTCCATCTCGCCCGACAGGAGCGCTGCGACACGGGTCGCGTCCTGGGTGATGGGCGTGAATTCCACCCGGTCGGCGTTGCCCTCAACCTTGCCCCAGTAGTTCTCGTTCTTCTCGAACACCGTCTTCACGCCGGCCTCGTGGCTGACCACCTTGTAGGGGCCGGTGCCGTTGGCGTGAAGGGCCGCGTAATTCGGGCTCGTGTCGGAGGCCGAGGTCACGGAGACGGCGTCGTGCTCCTCGGTCCATTCCTTGTCGAGGATGTACCAGAACTCCCACTGATAGTTCAGGATGGGATTGGGACCGGGCAGTTCGAAGTCGACCGTATAGTCGTCGACCTTGGTCACCTTCACGTCCGCATTCAGGTAATTGGTGAGGTCGGAGCCCTTGGAACGCACGCGGTTCGCGGAAAAGACCACGTCGTCGGCGTTGAAGTCGTTGCCGTTGTGGAACTTCACGCCCTTGCGCAGGTGGAAGCGCCACTTGGTGGGCGAAATGACTTCCCAGCTTTCGGCAAGCGCGGGATGGATCTTGAGATCCTTGTCGCGCCAGATGAGCCCCTCATAGACGTTGCCGAGCGTGCCCAGCGTGAAGGTCTCGTTGAGCGCGTAAGGCTCGAGCGTGTTGAGCACGCCCTGGAAGGCATATTTGAAGGTCTTGGCGCTGGCCGGCGCGGCGGCAAGCAAGGCGGCGGCGATGCCCGCCGCAAGGGCGGCGTTGCGAATTCGCATGTCCCGGTGCTCCCTGGCTGGATTTCAGTTCTGTTCCCATTGTCGTCGATCTGCGCCACGGACCGTTCGACCCGTTGTCGGATCTTCGCTCTCGCATGGCGCGACCGTTCTTGTCCTTGCCCACGTCACCGCTTTGCGCCGGGTTCACATCCCGGTCCCGTTCGCTTGTCCCGGACCTGTGCCTGATCCGGGTTGTCGTCGCGGTTGGTGCGCATGAGGCCCGCATCTTGGAGCGTTCGTTCCGACAGGTCCACCCTGAACCTATCCGGCGGCGAAAATTGAGGCCCTGCGGGGGCATATGCGTCAAAATGCGCCTCTCCAGAAGGCATCGCGACGGCTCGCGTGACGCGCGATTGGTCAACCGCGAACGCTGTCGGATGCCGATATGGACGTCGCACGTCTCACTACCGTTGCGGCAGAATCAAGGGCGTGGGCCAGGACCGCCGGATCGCGAACCGCCCAGACCTCCAGCGCCTCCGAGCGCCCGCGCACGGCAACCGCATGGGGGGTGGCCGGCACCGGCTCCGTCCAGTCGCCGTCGAGCGCAAGGCTCGCTATTCCGGCGGCGGAAAGCGTCTGCGCGGAGATGACGGCGAAGCCGCCGAGTTCCTTGGAGGCGCCCTCCAATCGGCTGGCCACGTTGACCGTGTCACCGAGGGCGGTGAGGTGGGCGGCGGCGCCGGCCTCGCCGGCAAGCCCGATGCGGCCGAGAATGGCCGGCCCGGTGTGCACGCCGACGCCGAGCCGCAGCGGGGCGTCGAGCTGCGCGGTCAGATCGGCGTTGACCCGTTCCAGCGCCGTCGCCAGCGACAACACCGCGGCAAGCGCCTGACGCGCGCCCTCCTCCCGGCCCGTCTCCACACCGAAGAGCGCCATGATGCCGTCGCCCATCACCTTGTCGATCATCCCGCCGGCGGCGCGGATCGCCGCCGCCGCACTGTCGAGATAGCGGTTGAGAATAAAGACCACGTCATAGGGCAGGCGTCCTTCGGAAAGCGCCGTGAAGCCGCGCAGATCGACGAACATCACCGTGACGGGACGCTCCACGCCCCAGCGATAGCGGTCCTCGGCGCCTTGCCGGTGGGCGCCGCCGCGTCCCGCGTCGAGCAGCTGCCGCACGACGAGATCCGCCGCGGGGCGGATCTGACAGGCGAGCCTGACCTGAGGCCCGGCACCGAGGCGCGCAAGCACCGTGCGCTCGGACGCCGTGGGCGGCTCCAGCGTATCGCCCCCGGAAAGCACCTCGACGCGGCAGGTGGAACACCGCGCACGCCCGCCGCAGATGGACACATGCGGAATCCCGTGGGCGCGGCTGATCTCCAGAAGCGTCGATCCGGGCAGGCCGGGCACACGGCGGCCGTCGGCATAGGAGATCGTGAAGCCGGCGGCGAGCCTGTCGGAAAACCGGCGTACGACGATCGCCACCACCACACCGGCGAGCACGGCGACGAGCCCCCACCGGCCGAGATGGGTCCATTCGCCGAGAGCCGCGCGCTGTTGCGGCGTCATGTCGATGCGAAGTCCGCCGGTCTCCTCCAGAAGCCGGGCGGCGTTCAGCCAGCCGGTCAGCGCCAGCGTGGGCACCAGAACGGCGCCTGTCGCAAGCCAGGGCCGCGCGCGCGGATACCAGCGCTTCAGCCGCAGCCAGTAGTGCAGACCAAGCGTGACATGCGCCCAGACGATCAAGAGAAAGACCGATTGCCAGAAGGCGTAGCCCGTCCAGAGTGCGCTGAGTTCATTGCGATAGTCGACATTGGCGTGAAAGGCGGCCATCGCGCCGCGCGTGGCGACGATATGCTTGATGAGGATGCAGGTGACGGCGAGACCGAGGCCAATCTGCGTGGCCTCCCACGCGGGCATGCGCCACGTGCGCCTGCGGGCGAGCTTTGCAAGTGCCAGGGCGACGTGAACCGTCAGCGCCCCATAGAGCAGGATCTGCCCCGGCAGGGACGACCAGATCACGAACCGCAGATCCTGACCTGCCTGCATAACGGCCAGCGAGACGTTGCCGAGCGCATGATTGAGGAAATGGGTGAGGACGAAGGCGAACAGGATCAGGCCGGCCGCCAGCCTGAGGCGCTGCCCTGTCGTGCCAGCCCCCGGCGTCCGCGCCGCGCCCTGCCCGCCACGTCCCGTCGGCGCGACTTTCTCCGCGTCTCTTTTCAACCCCACCCTCTCCAAGCCTGTTCCAGCACGCCATGTCCGCGCTTTCCTTGGCACGCAGAATAGCCCGGGCGGTACACGCGGTCTCGTCATATTCGACAGGCCGCGGTCGGCTGGCCGGGCCGGGACGCCCCATCGAGCGGGTCCTTCGCGCCGCTTCGCGCTCTTTCCCGAACGGCTCCGAGTCCGCTTTCTTGCTAAGCATGTCAAGTCCGGGCTTAAATGGCTCAAACGGGGGCCCGCAATGGACAGTCTGACCACGTTCCGCTCTGAGATCGACGGCATTCCATTCGACGACGACGCGGCAACCCTCAGGATCAAGAGCCGGGATTTCTTCTGGTTCTCGCCGATCCTGAGAAGCGAGCTGGAAGGCCGCGTCGCGGATATCGTCGTGCGCCCGCGCGACAAGCGGGACCTGCTGCGGGTGGCGGCTGCGGCAGCGAAGGCCCGGTTGCCGCTGACGGTGCGCGGCGGCGGCACCGGCAATTACGGCCAGGCCGTGCCGCTGGCCGGCGGCGTGGTGCTCGACATGACCGGCCTCGACCGGCTGGTCCGCGTGAAACCCGGTGTCGCGCGCATCGAGGCGGGTGCGACGATGCTGGAGATCGACCGCGCGCTAAAGCCCACCGGCTGGGAGCTGCGCTTCCACCCCTCCACACGCCAGAGCGCGACCATCGGCGGCTTTCTTGCCGGCGGGGCCGGCGGCATCGGCAGCTGCACCTGGGGCCAGATCTCCGATCGCGGCGCGGTTCTGTCGGCCGAAGTCGTCACGCTGGAGGAGGAGCCCCGCATCCTGGAGCTGTCCGGCGACGACGTGATGCGCGTCGTCCATGCCTATGGCGTCAACGGCATCATCACCGAGGTGGAAATGCCGCTTGCCCCCATCCAGCCCTGGGCGGAGCGGATCTACGCCTTTCCCTCGCTCGCGCAGGCCGCGGCCTTCGGCAAGGCGCTGACGGCGGCCGACGCCATCGCCCGAAAGCTCGTGTCCATCCACGACGCCCGCATTCCACCGCTGATCAGGCGGCTTTCGCCGCTCGTGCCGGAGGGCGCGGCGATGGCGATCGTCATGGTCTCGGAGCCGCAGGCCGCCGTCACCACGGCGCGCGCCGCGGGGCACGGAGGCGAATGCGTCTTCGAGCGCAACGCCGAGGAGACGGACGCGGCGGCCTTTTCCGCCATTGGCGCCATGCCGCCGCTTTACGAATACACCTGGAACCACACGACCCTGCATGCGATGCGGGCCGACCCGTCCTTCACCTACCTGCAGGTGCGCTATCCGCCGGACAACGACCTCGCGGTGATCGAGGCGGCCGCCCGCGCCTTTCCCGACGAGTTCATCACCCATCTGGAATTCCAGCGCCGGTTCGGCCGCGTCGGCGCCTCCGCCCTTCCGCTGGTGCGCTACTCCGGCCGCGAGCGTCTCTTTGCGATGATCGAGAAACTGGACGCCATCGGCGCGTCCGTATCCAACCCGCACACCTGGCGGCTCGACGGCGCCGGCTGGAAGCGGATCGATGCGCCGCAGCCCGATTTCAAGGCGGCCGCCGACCCGTACGGCCTGATGAACCCCGGCAAGCTCGTCGACTGGCCCGCCCCCGAAACGGCCGTGAAGATCCCGGTCGCGCCCGCCGTCTAGAGTTCTTCATGGTTAGAGGTAAGCAAGTTGCCCATCCTTCGAGACGGTCTTGTCAGACCTCCTCAGGATGACGTTATCGTGTTGTTGATTTCTTCAATTCATCAACAAATACAACGTCATCCTGAGGAGACGCGTTAGCGTCGTCTCGAAGGATGGGCCGCAGCCGGAATACCGCCGATCCGCTTCCGCCAAACCATGAATCTCTCTAAAGTGCCGTATGGTGATGTGGCCTGCCGTCTCGAAGGACGGGTGCAGTGCCCAGACCGCGTAACGACGCACCAGGGAGGAGGACGCCGGCCGAATGGTCACCTGGGACGAGTTTCTCAAGGCGCTGGAAGCGACGGTTCCCCAACTGGTGCTGTCGCTGCGCGCGCTCACCCAGCCTTCCGGCATTCTTCAGCTCGTCATTCTGATCCTGGCCTTCGCGCTCGCCAATTACGGCGCGCGGTGGGCCGGGCCGCACGTTGAAAACTGGGTCCGCGCGCAGGAAACCTCCATCCGCCGGCTGCGCTTTCTGGCGCTGGTGCTGCGCCGCCTCAGGGTGATCCTCTTCGTCGCCGTTGTCTGGCTGGCCGTGGTGATCATGCGCGAGGTGACGTGGCCGAGCCGCAGTTATCTGTTGCTGGTCGTCGGCAATCTTGCCGCCGTGTGGCTCGTCATCTCCATCTCCTCGCGCATCATCCGCAACCCGCTGGCGGCCCGGACCGTGGCGCTCGGCTGCTGGATCTTCGCTGCCCTCTCCATTCTCGACCTGATGCCGCAGGCCGTGCTGCTTCTGGATGCGATGGCGGTGGAGGTCGGTTCGCTGCGCATCTCCGCGCTGCTGATCCTGAAGGCCGTTGTCACGCTGACCGCGCTGCTGTGGCTCGCCGGGTTCCTCAGCCGGGCGACGGAACGGCGGATGGAGCGGGTGAAGGATCTCTCGCCCTCCATGCGGGTTCTGGCCGGCAAGTTCGCGCGCATCGGCCTCTTCACCATCGCCATGGTGCTGGGCCTGCAGACCATCGGCTTCGACCTCACCACCATCACCGTCTTTTCCGGCGCGGTCGGCCTGGGGCTCGGTTTCGGTCTGCAGAAGGTGGTCTCCAACCTCGTCTCCGGCGTGATCCTGCTGCTCGACAAGTCGATCAAGCCGGGCGACGTGATCTCGCTCGGCGAGACCTACGGCTCGATCACCTCGCTGGGCGCCCGCTATGTCTCCGTGGTCACCCGGGACGGGCGTGAGTATCTGATTCCGAACGAGGATCTGATCACCAACCAGGTCATCAACTGGACCTATTCCGACGAAAAGGTCCGCCTCGACGTGCCCTTCGGCGTCTCCTACGATTCCGATCCGAAGCTCGTGCGGGAACTGGCTGCGAAGGCTGCGGCGGCGGTTGCCCGGGTGGAGGACCACCCGGCTCCCGTCTGCCACCTGACCGCCTTCGGGGAATCGTCGGTCGATTTCCTGCTGCGCTTCTGGATCGACGATCCGGGCAAGGGGGTGGTCAACGTCAAGGGCGAGGTTCTGCTGGCGCTGTGGGAGGCCCTGCACGAGGCCGGCGTTGCGCTGCCCTACCGCCAGCACGACATTCACGTGCGCGGGCCGGTGGAGCTCGTCTATCAGGTGCCGCAGGGCGAAAACACAAGCCCCTCAGGGAGATCGGGTTGAACGACGACGACACCGAAGACCGGGAAGACGCCGATCCCGATGCGGTCCAGTCGCGCCACCGCGGCCGGTTCGGGCCGGTGCGCATGGGCCTGCGCCGGCTCTATTTCGGGGAAGGACGGGGGCCGCAGCTTTTCCGTACCCTGCTGGTCACCTTCGACATCGTCACGGTGATCTATTTCGTCGGCTCCTCGATGGTCGATCCGCAGCCGACGCTGCATGCGGCCGACTTCGTCATCGCGTTGATCCTGATCGCGGATTACATCGCGCGGATCGTCATTTCCGTGCGCCCGGTGAAGACCGCGCTGGAGTTCACCGCGCTCGCCGATCTCGTCGTCATCGCCTCGCTGCTGGCCGCCGCCTTCGTTGAAAACCTCGGTTTTCTCAGGATCCTGCGCATGCTGCGGCTGCTGCGCTCCTATCACGTGCTGCGCGACCTGCGCCGCGGCTGGAAGTGGTTCAAGCGCAATGAGGAAGTCATTCATTCGGCCGTCAACCTCATCGTGTTCGTCTTCATCGTCACCGCGGTCGTCTATGTCGCGGAGGTGCACAAGAACGAAAACATCAATACTTACGTCGATGCGCTCTATTTCACGGTGACGACGCTGACGACGACGGGTTTCGGCGATATCACCATTTCCGATACGTTCGGCCGCCTTCTGACGGTGGCGATCATGGTGATCGGTGTGGCGCTTTTCCTGCGGCTGGTGCAGACCATCTTCCGGCCGAGCAAGTATCCCTACACCTGCCCCGACTGCGGCCTCTCCCGGCACGACCCAGATGCCGTCCACTGCAAGCATTGCGGCCGTCTTCTGAAGATCCCGACAGAGGGCGAATGGTAGGCGCAAGCGCGCGCCCAGCCGCGTCAAACGGCCTTTTCGTCGCCGATTAGAATTTCATTCGAATATCGTTCGAATTTCCCTCGCATTTCTCGTACGTGCGAAAACCCGTCAGGACAGCCAGGCGATCATGCCGCGCGCCGCCGCAACGCCGGTGGAGAAGCTCGCCTGGAGAAGATATCCCCCCGTCGGCGCCTCCCAGTCGAGCATTTCGCCGGCAACGAATGTCCCCGGCCGGGCATCGAGCATCAGGCCATCATCCAGACCGTCGAAGGCGACGCCGCCGGCGCTCGAAATCGCCCGCTCGATGCCGGCGGTGGCTGAGAGCTCCAGCGGACAGGCCTTGATCCGCTTAGCCAGCGCTTCGGGGACGTCGGGCAAAGGCCCGGCCTCGCGCAGAAGGCCGATGGCGACCGGCTGCAGGCCCGCCGCCTTGCGCAGGAAGTTGGAGACCGACTGCTTGGAGCGCGGGCGCGCGAGGCGGGCGGCAAGCGCCTCTTGCGCGATATCGGGGCGAAGGTCGATGACGAGCGTTGCCGTACCCTCCGCCTCTATCGCATCGCGCAAGGGAGCCGAAAGCGCATAGACCGGCCCGCCCTCGATGCCGGAGGCGGTGACGACCATGTCGCCGCGCGCCACCGTACCGGCGAAGGAAAGCTCCACCGTCTTCAGCGGCGCGCCGGCGAAGCGGTCGGCGAAAACCGGCGACCAGGAAACGGCGAAACCGCAATTGGCGGGCTTCAAGGGACGAACCTCGGCACCGCTCGCGCGCAAGAAATCCGGCCAGGCGGGATCGGCCCCGAGCTTCGGCCAGCTCAGGCCGCCGAGCGCCAGCAGGGTCGCATCCGCCGAAACCGAAAGCGGACCGTCGGGTGTTTCGAAGGAGAGCGCGCCGTTGGCGGTCCAGCCGGTCCAGCGGTGGCGGGGGCGGATCGTCACGCCGAGATCGCCAAGACGCGATAGCCAGGCGCGCAGCAGCGGCGAGGCCTTCATCGCCTTCGGGAACACGTGATGGGAGGAGCCGACGAAAGTCTCCGCCCCCAGCCCATCCGCCCAGGCGCGCAAAGCTTCGGGCGGGAAGGCGCGGATAATCGGTTCCAGCCGGGTGCGCGCGGCGCCGTAGCGCGCGAGGAAGATATCGAGGTCTTCGTCGTGGGTCAGGTTCAGCCCGCCGCGCCCGGCCATCAGCAACCGGCGGGCAGGGGAGGCGAGGCGGTCGTAGACCGTGACCCGGTGGCCGGCCTTTGCGAGCGTCTCGGCCGCGATCAGCCCCGCCGGGCCGGCACCGACAATGGCGATGGCGGCGGGAGAAGAGGCGGGGGTATCGATCATGGTGCGGCTCGTTCGGTTTAGATGGCGCGGCTATAGCACCGCGCGGACCGCGTGGCGATGGAGGCTTTCGCCGGAGCGTTTCATCGTTTGGCGGAAGGAAAACGCCGGCCTTTCGGCTCGCGGCCCATCCTTCGAGACGGCCTTGTCAGGCCTCCTCAGGATGACGTTGTGTTTGTTGATGGTTTTGCAGAAACAACAACACACACAACGTCATCCTGAGGAGGTCGCGGAAGCGACCGTCTCGAAGGATGGGCGACTGGCTTCCGCCCGCTCTCCTCGATCTGCCCCGCCCTCAGTGCGCCTCGTCCCAGTTCTGCGCGGCGCGGGCATCGACCTGTAGCGGAACGCGGAGCGACAGCGCGGGCGAGGGCGCGTCCTCCATGGTGCGGGCGACCAGCGGGATGGTGGCGTCCACCTCCTCGTCCGCCACCTCGAAGATCAGTTCGTCGTGCACCTGCAACAGCATCTTCGCCTTGAGCTTCGAGGCGGCCAGCGCATCCTCCATGCGCACCATGGCGCGGCGGATGATGTCGGCGGCAGACCCTTGTATCGGCGCGTTGATCGCCGCGCGCTCGTAGAACTGGCGCATGTTCGGGTTCTTGGTGTTGACGTCCGGATAGTGCGCCTTGCGGCCGAAGATCGTCGTCACATAGCCGTTGGCGTGAACCTGGCGCTTCATTTCTTCCATGTAGTCGCGGATGCCGGGGAAGCGCTCGAAATAGGTCTTGATGTAGTCGCCCGCCTCGCCGCGCGAAATGCCGAGCTGGTTGGCAAGCCCGAAGGCGGAAATGCCGTAGATGATGCCGAAATTGATCGCCTTGGCGCGCCGCCGCACCATCGGGTCCATGTCCTTGACCGGCACGTTGAAGATTTCCGAGGCCGTCATCGCGTGGATGTCGAGCCCGTCGGCGAACGCCTTCACCAGCTGCGGGATCTCGGCCATGTGGGCGAGCACGCGCAGTTCGATCTGGGAATAATCGGCCGACAGAAGCTTGGCGCCTTCGGCTGCGACGAAGGCCTTGCGGATCTTGCGCCCGGCCTCGGTGCGAACGGGAATGTTCTGGAGGTTCGGCTCCGACGAGGACAGCCGTCCCGTGGTGGTAGAGGCAAGCGAATAGGAGGTGTGGACCCGGCCCGTCTCGGCGTTGATATAGTTCGGCAGCGCGTCGGTATAGGTGGAGCGCAGCTTGGTGAGCTGGCGCCATTCCACGATCTTCACCGGCAGCGGATGGCCTTCGGCCGCCAGATCCTCCAGCACGGAAACGGAGGTGGACCAGGCGCCGGTCTTGGTCTTCTTGCCGCCGGGAAGTCCCA
Source organism: Breoghania sp. JC706 (assembly GCF_037026715.1). NCBI lineage: Bacteria > Pseudomonadati > Pseudomonadota > Alphaproteobacteria > Hyphomicrobiales > Stappiaceae > Breoghania > Breoghania sp. JC706. The sequence goes on along the minus strand of NZ_JBANCG010000015.1, from coordinate 58,798 downwards.
TCCGGCCGAACAGGATGTCGCCGAGCTGCTTGGGCGAGCCGATGTTGAAGGTCTCGCCCGCCATTTCGTGGATTTCCGCCTCAAGGGCCGCAGCCCCTTGCGCGAGTTCGCCGGAAAGGCGCGACAGCATCTGCCGGTCGACATGCACGCCGCGCATTTCCATGCGCGCCAGAACCGGCACCATCGGGCGTTCCAGCGTCTCGTAGACCGTGGTCATGGTCTCGCCCGGCAGCCGGCATTTCAGCACCTGCCACAGGCGCAGGGTGACGTCGGCGTCCTCCGCCGCGTAAGAGCAGGCCTTGTCGAGGGCGATCTTGTCGAAGGTGACGGCGGATTTTCCCTTGCCGCAGACGTCCTCGTACTTGATCGGCGTATGGCCGAGCCAGCGCTCCGACAGCGCGTCCATGCCGTTTCCGCCCTGCAACCCCGCATCGAGCGTGTAGGAAAGCAGCATCGTGTCGTCGTAGGGCGCGACCTCGATGCCGAGGCGCTTCAGGATCACCCAATCGTACTTGAGGTTCTGCGCGATCTTGAGGACGGAGGCATCTTCCAGCAGGGGCTTCAGAAGCGCGACCGCCTCATCGCGCGGGATCTGGCCTTCCAGAAGCCCGCCGCCGCCCAGAAGATCGCCCTCGCCGTCGCGGTGGCCAACCGGAATGTAACAGGCCTTGCCCGGCGCGGTGGAAAGCGAGACGCCGCAAAGTTCGGCCACCATCGGATCGAGCGAGGTGGTCTCGGTATCGACCGCGACAAAGCCGGTCTCGTAAGCCTCCGCGATCCAGGCCTTCAGGCGCTCGACATCGCGTACCAGTTCATAGGCCGAGGCATCGATCGGGATCGCCCGGATCTCGGCCGCGCGAGCCTCGGCGAGCGCGGCGGGGCCGTCGCCGGCGGCGCTCGCGGAGGCCGCGGATTTTTCCGAACCGGCGGCGGGTGCAGCCGCTTCCGGCGCCTCCCAGCCCTTGATTTCCAGTTCCGCGGCCGGGACCTCGCCCGCGTCCTTGCCGGCCGTCTCGGCGACACGGCGCGTCAGGGTGGTGAACTCCATCGCCTTCAGGAAGGCGAGCGCCTTTTCGCCGTCGAGCTTGCGCACGGCGGCATAGGAAAGCGGCACCTCCACCGGCGTGTTGCAGTCGAGCTCGACCAGCCGGCGGGAAATGCGGGCCTGGTCGGCGAATTCGATGAGGTTCTCGCGCCGCTTCGTCTGCTTGATCTCCGAAGCGCGGGCGAGAAGGCTTTCCAGATCGCCGTATTCGTTGATGAGCTGGGCGGCGGTCTTCACGCCGATGCCCGGAACGCCTGGCACGTTGTCGACGCTGTCGCCGGCGAGCGACTGCACGTCCACCACCTTGTCGGGCGTGACGCCGAACTTCTCGAACACCTCCGGCTCGGCGATGCGCTTGTTCTTCATCGTGTCCAGCATGATCACATGCGGACCGACGAGCTGCATCAGGTCCTTGTCCGACGAAATGATGGTGACGTCGGCGCCAGCCTCGACCGCCTGGCAGGCATAGGTGGCGATGATATCGTCGGCCTCATAACCCGGCTGCTCGATGCAGGCGACGTTGAAGGCGCGCACCGCGTCGCGGATGATGCCGAACTGCGGGATCAGGTCCTCCGGCGGTTCGGGACGCTGGGCCTTGTACTGGTCGTAGATCTCGTTTCGGAATGTCTTGGCCGAATGGTCGAAGACGACGGCGATGTGCGTCGGCGTGACGCCGGCGGCCGTCTCGTCCGCCTCCTGCAGGAGCTTCCACAACATGTTGCAGAAGCCCGCGACCGCGCCCACCGGCAGCCCGTCGGACTTGCGCGTGAGCGGAGGCAGCGCGTGATAGGCGCGGAAGATGTAGGACGAGCCATCGACCAGAAAGACATGGTCGCCGGCCTTGAGGGGACGGGAGGATTCGCTGGACATGGCCGGATCATGCCCATGCCGCGGCCCCATGGAAAGGGCGAAGTCGGGACCGCGCGGTTTTTCACCGGGATGAGGGGCGACGCTCGCCTATTCCGCTGGCTGCAACGCTGGTTTGGGCGCGTCGAGACGGGCCCAGGCCGGGCGCTTGAACAGGAAGTCCAGCCGCGTGTCGCGCACCATGAGGAAGAAGACGACGGGCCTAAGGACGCCGGCCACCGTGACCACGAGCGAGATCGTGCCGATATCGAGGAAGGGGGCGAATTTCAGCAGAAGCGTCCGCGAGACGCCCATCGGCAGGAAGAACGCCAGATAGATGACGATGGAGTTCTGGCCGAAAAAGCGAAGGAAATCCGCCCGGTGGAGGAGCGACAGAAGCGCGGAGACGAGAATGACCGCGCAGGCGCCCGCAGCCCCCAGTGCCAGCGAAACCACCGGAAAGAGCGAATAGCCCATCGCCACGACGGCGCCGTTGACGAGGGCCCAGACGAGCAGCCCAGCGAGCGCTTTCGGCACGTTCGCCATCGCCCAGGCGGCGAGGCGGAAGATGTGCGGGGCGGCGACATAGCCGGTGTAGAAATAGACGAAGCGGGCGGCGAATTCGTCGATCAGCACCGCACCGGTGGGGAATGGCGACAGCCCGCTGGAGAGGCCGGCGGCGTGGACGATCTCCAACGCGATGCCGAGGCCCAGCACGATCTGCCAGGGAATGCGGGCCGCGCGCGCGGCCTTTGCGACGACGAAGAAGATCGGCAGCATGTAGATGAACCACAGCGTGCCGAAGGGCTGCACGAAAGCTTCCAGATAAGCCCATGCCGCGCCCTGCCAGCCCAGCTCAGCCGCGAAGACCGGCGCCTTCAGTGCGAACTGGATCGTCACCCACAAGACGTAGAAGTAGGCGAAGTGGACGACCTTGCGGTCGAGATAGGTGCGCCAGTCGCGGTCGATGACGTTGGCCAGGAAGAGGCCGGAGATCATGAAGAAGTCGGGCATGCGGAAGGGGCGGCAGAATTCCACCACGTGGCCCATCCAGCCGGTGGCGCCGGCGGCCTTCTCCACGCCGAGCGTGGAATGCATCATCACCACCGCGACGATGCAGAAGCCCTTTGCGTAATCGACCCAGTCGATCCGTCCGGATGTTGCGGCCATGATCCCCTCACCTTCCCTGAACACAGGCGCGGTTGCGCTTTTCGTCCGGGCGAGGCCGGAAGATAGGACCAATACGTAAGGAAGTCTTCAAGGCGCAGGCCGAATCGCTCGCCTTTTAGCTATTAATCTTAATGGCATTTGCGGCGGGTGGGACCGGGCCACGCCCGCCGGAAGCTGAGAGCCCCTAGTTCAGGCGCTTGTCGTTCCACGGCGTGTCCGGGTTTCCGGACTTGCGGCTCCATTCCTCCTCGTCGAGATCGACCACCGGATCGTTCGGGTTCCGGCCCGAAGCGCCCCGCGCCGGGCCGCCGCGGGCCATGTCGATCACGACAACGTGACGGGCGATGAAGCGCCAGAGCGCCGAGCGGATGGCCGGCACGAACAGCAGGAAGCCGATCGTGTCGGTGACGAAGCCGGGGGTGAGCAGCAGCACGCCGGCGACAAGGATCATCGCGCCGTGGCCGAGTTCGGCGCCGGGGATGCGGCCGGCATCCATTTCGGCGCGGATGCGGGTGAGCAGCGAAAAGCCCTGGTACCGCAGCAGCGACGTGCCGATGACGGCGGTGACGAAGATCATCGCCAGCGTGGGGAAGACGCCAATGAGGCTGCCGACCTGGATGAAGACGGCAATCTCGAGGATCGGAATCCCTAAAAGGGCGATGGGGAGCAGCAGTCCGGGTTTCATCGTGCCTCGCAAGTGTTCGCGCGATACATAGGTGTCGAAACGCTCCGATGCCAGCATGCACTGTCGGGAATGGCCGGAGAAACGCTTACTTTCAAACATGTAATTCGATTTTTTTCGCCGTTTCGCTCACGTTTTTGCGGCAATCGGCACGCGGGGCTTGTGCTTGGCGTTGGATGCTGGTTCAAGGAGACTTACATAGGAGAAGGATAACGGTGACGGACGGGCAGCAGCATCGCCAGTTGGCGGCTGAGCGGGCCGTCGCTCCTTCGAAGAACAGCACAGCCGGTAGCGGGACATGACTGGTTTTCTCGACGTCTACAGCATTATCTTCCTCGTACTGGCCGTCGTGATCCTGTTCAAATTGCGCAGCGTTCTCGGCCGTCGCACGGGCAGCGAGCGCCCGCCGTTCGATCCCTATTCGCCGCGCCAGCGCGAAAGCGCGGAAGGCGGGCGCGAAGGCAACGACAATGTCGTGTCACTGCCCTCGCGCGGCGAGGAGGGGGACGACGAGGACGAGCGCAAGCAGGCGCAGGACCGCCGGCTGGAAAAGGTCGCGCCTGCGGGCAGCGCGCTCAACGAGGCGCTGCGCGCGATCATCTCCTCCGACCGATCGTTCGATCCGCGCAGCTTCGTGGAAGGCGGCAAGGCGGCCTACGAGATGATCGTTACCGCGTTTGCCGCGGGCGACCGCAAGACCCTGAAGAACCTGCTGTCGAAGGAAGTCTATGACGGCTTCGTCGCGGCAATTGCCGACAGGGAGCAGCGCAAGGAGACGGTGGCCTTCACCTTCGTCGGCATCGACAAGGCGGAGATCGTGGAGGCGACGCTGAAGAAGAACATCGCCCAGGTGACGGTGCGCTTCCGCTCCAAGATCATCTCCGCCACCCGCAACGAGGACGGCGCCATCATCGAGGGCGATCCGAACCAGGTCGTCGACGTGACCGACATCTGGACGTTCTCGCGCGACGTGACCCAGCGCGATCCGAACTGGAAGCTGGTGGCGACCGAAACGGCGGACTGACATGCCGGCCATGAAGCGGCAGGGGGCAGCCTGCCCGCCGCCGCGCCCCGCCGGAGGCGCGACTTCCGGCGGAGACGGCCGCCGGAGCTTCCGGGCCGGGATACGAAGCCTGGGGCTTCTGGCGTGCGCGATGCTGGCGGCGGGGCCGCTGGCCGGCCCCCAGCCGGTACGGGCCGCGCCTGTCACGACTTCGGGCACGAGTACAGGCACGGGCGGAGCCAGGACGAACGAGGCCGTGACGGTGACGCTTCCCGAGGACGACAGGTCGCCTCTTTCCGGTTCCAGTGGCCATCCCGAAACCGTTTCCGGCGCATCGCCGCTGCGCGTCGCTTCCGGCGCGCCCGATCCAGGCCTCTCGCCTGCACGCGCCCGGCCGGCGTTTGAAACCATCTCCTTCGCAGATCTTCCCGGCTGGCGCGACGACGACAAGCGCGCAGCACTTACCGCCTTCCTGAAAGGCTGCCGCGCCCCGCATGGGCGCACCGGCACGCTCGGCATCACCGGGCGCGATCTCGGCGCGCTGTGCGCCCGGGCGGAGGCGGCAAAAGGATCGCACGAAGCGGCGCGCGCCTTCTTTGAGCGGGACTTCGTTCCCGTGCGGCTATCAGAACCGGGCTTCGTCACCGGCTATTTCGAACCGGCGATCGCCGGCAGCCGCACGCGCACGGCCCGCTTCTCCGTGCCGATCTACCGGCGGCCCGACGATCTGGTGAAGATCACGGGCGCGATGCGGGGTGCGGCGCGCAGGGCCGGCATCCACGATGAATACGCCTTCGCCCGCAGGCTGCCCGACGGACGGCTTGCCGAATATCCCGACCGTGCCGCGATCATCGACGGCGCGCTTGCCGGACGCGGACTGGAGATCGCCTGGGTCGAGAACCCGCTTGATGCCTTCTTCATCCACATTCAGGGCTCGGCCCGCCTGAAGCTCGCTGACGGTTCGGTGATGCGGCTCGCCTATGCGGCCAAGAGCGGCCAGCCCTACACAGCCATCGGCCGCATCCTGATCGCGCGCGGCGAGATCGCGCGCGAGGACATGACCATGGCTGCCTTGCGCGCCTGGCTGGAGGCCCACCGCGACGATGCGGGCGCGCTGATGGCGCAAAACCGCTCCTTCATCTTCTTCCGCGAGGTGGCGGGCGAGGAGACGGACGGCCCGGAAGGAGCGGCCGGCGTGCCGCTGACGGCAGGCCGTTCGCTCGCCGTCGACCGCAAGCTCCATGCCTTCGGAACGCCCATCTTCGTGGAATCGGACCTGCCCGCGACCGCAGGCGGCGCGTTGCGCCGGCTGATGATCGCGCAGGACACGGGATCGGCCATAATCGGCCCGGCGCGCGGCGACATCTTCGTGGGCACCGGCACGCAAGCCGGCCATGTTGCCGGCGAAATCCGCCACGCGGCGCGTTTCACGGTGCTGGCGCCGCGCGGCTCGAAGCTGGCGGCGGCCGCACTTTCGGGAGACAAGCGGTGAGCGGTGGCCGCGGGCGGCGCGGACGCCCCCTGAGCCCGGAGGAAAAGCGCCTCTGGCGCCAGGTCGTGCGCACGCTGGACCCACTGCCCGGAAAGACCCTGCCGGCGGACGAGGCGGAGGAACCGCCGGCACCGCCGGCCGGCGCGCCTGTTTCCGCGCCGAAGAAGACGCAGACCGCCCCGGCCGCGCTGCGCCCGCCGCCTTCGATTCCCGCGCTCGCTCCGCTGGATCGCCGCATGCGCCAGAAGGTGGCGCGCGGCAAGCAGGCGATCGATGCGCGCATCGACCTGCACGGCATGACCCAGAACCAGGCCCACGGTCGCCTGCGCCGCTTTCTCGCGCTCGCCCAGGGCGAGGGCCACCGTCTGGTGCTGGTGATCACCGGCAAGGGCGGACGCTCCGGCTCGGGCGAAGGGGTTTTGCGGCGCATGGTGCCGCTGTGGCTGGAGCGGCCGGAATTCCGCATGCTGGTGATCGGTTTTGAGGAGGCGCATGCCGGCCATGGCGGGGCCGGGGCGCTCTACGTGCGGATCCGGCGCGCGGGCAAGGGCCAGGGCAAGGGAAGCGGAAACGGGGGGCGGCGATGACACCGTTCGGAGCGAAGCTGCGCGACCTGCGCCGCAAGCGCGGCATCACGCTGAAGGAAATGGCGCAGACGCTTCAGGTCTCCAGCGCCTATCTGTCCGCGCTCGAACACGGCCGGCGCGGCCGCCCGACCTGGTTCATGGTCCACCGCATCATCACCTTCTTCAACGTGATCTGGGACGAGGCGGAAGAGTTGCAGCGGCTCGCCGAGATCTCCGATCCGCGCATCACGGTGGACACGGCCGGACTGGAACCGGAGGCAACCGAACTCGCCAACCTCATGTCGGCCAAGATCGCCGGCCTGTCGAAGGAGTCGCTCCAGCACATGATCCACCAGCTGCGCGTGGTGGCCGCCAAGGACGGGGTATAGGCGGGCAGGGGCGTGGCCTCTTTCGCGTTTGCTGCGGTGGCGGGGACGCGCTTTACGGATGGGCGGGAGCACGGCGCGCATCTTCCGTGCGGCCCATCCTTCGAGACGCGCTCTTGCGAGCGCTCCTCAGGATGAGGTTGAGTTTGTTGAGGCCTTCGTTGTGTCTGTCGCTGATTTCGCGGAAATAGCAACCCGGACAACGTCATCCTGAGGAGCCCGCGTCAGCGGGCGTCTCGAAGGATGAGCCCCAACACACGAACCCGCTTCCGCCAGAGCATGAAACGATCCGGATCCGGGCGGCGGGCCAATCGACGGGACGTCTCGGAACGCCCCGCCCGCACATGTCGCTGAGGATGCCCGCGCCTACTGGTTGGCGGGCGCGGTCTCCGGCTCGGCCGGGGCGGCTCCTTCCGCGGGGGCCGCATCGCCGGTGTTCTCGGTCGAACCGCCTTCCGGCGCGGCGGCCTCAGGGGTCGGCAGCGGCAACGGGTTTTCCGACAGCGTGTGCAGGTAGACGATCAGGTTGGCGCGGTCATCCGCCTTGGATAGGCCGGCGAAGGCCATCGCGGTGCCGGGGATGTGATCCTTCGGCTTGGTGACGAATTCGTCGAGCTGCTCGAACGTCCATTCCGGATGCGAGGCGGCGAATTCCTGCATGGCGGCGGAGTAGTTGAAGCCCTCGTGGCTGGCCGGCTTGCGGCCGACGACGCCCCACAGGTTCGGGCCGACCTTGTTCGGACCGCCCTCCTCGAAGGAATGGCAGGCAAGGCACTTCTTGGAGACCTTCTCGCCGGCGCCGGCATCGGCTTCGGCCAGGCGCTGGGCCAGCGACTTCGGCGCTTCCGCTTCGGCAGGTTCGGCACTTGCCCCAGCGCCATCCGCCGACGCGACCTCGATCGGATAGCCGGCGACCTCCGGTTCGTGGCTGTCGAAGATGATGTCGGAGGACACCCCCAGCGCCATGATGACGAGAAGGGAGAGCAGCACTGCTCCGGCGATCTTGTTCAGCTCGAAGCTATCCATGTCGGCCATTTCTCCACTTGACTTGCTGTCAGGAGACGACCGGCAGCAACCCTCCCCGTCCCTGTCAGCACTTTTGCCCAAAGTCGCCGGAAACTACAAATTTTTTGACGCCGCTGTCCATAGGTATAAAACAACCACTTCCTGCGTCATTGGTACAAGAGCGGGAGCGCGTCCGGCAAGCGTTTGCATGCCGCCGCGATCCGCCCGATCAGACGCCCGCACGCCGGAGCAGCGCGTCCGCCCCAGGAACCGGGGCCCGGCCCGAGCCTTGAGCCTCGGGCCCGGCCGAGGGTCCGGGCCGGGACGGCGCCGTTCCAAGACCATGAACCCGATCGATGCCGGGGAGCCCAGCCCGGTCAACGCAATGGCGCTTCGGCGCAAGACCCCTGAAGGCCCGAACGGTTTCCGCGTCGATCCAGGAGCACTTTTCTCGATGTCCGCTTCCACTGGTTCTTCCCGCCGCCTCCCGCGTGTTCTCGTGGTGATCCCGGCGCGCATGGCTTCCTCCCGATTGCCCGACAAGCCGCTGGCCGATATCGCCGGCAAACCGATGATCGTCCAGGTGCTCGACCGTGCCCGCGAGGCCGATCTCGGCCCCGTCGTGGTGGCGGCCGACGACGCGCGCATCTGCGCGGTGGTGGAGGCCGCCGGCGGGCGCGCCGTCATGACCAGCAAGGACCACGCCTCGGGCTCCGACCGCGTGCGCGAGGCGGTCAAGAAGGCCGATCCCGACTGCGACGTCATCCTCAACCTGCAGGGCGACGTGCCGCTGATCGATCCGGCCTCGCTCGCCGCGGCCCTCGATCCGCTTTCCGACCCGGCCGTCGACATCGGTACCATCATGACCGAGATCCGCGACGAGGCGGGGCGCAGCGACCCGAGCTTCGTCAAGGCCGTCACCACGCCGCTTTCGCCCGGACGCCACCGCGCGCTCTATTTCACCCGCGCCACCGCTCCCACCGGCGACGGGCCGCTCTACCAGCACATCGGCGTCTATGCCTGGCGCCGGGCCGCGCTCGAACGGTTCGTCGCCATGCCGCCATCGCCGCTTGAAATGCGCGAGAAGCTGGAACAGCTTCGCGCACTTGAGGCGGGTATGCGCATCGACGTGAGCCTGGTTCCGGCGACGCCGATGGACGTCAACACCGCCCAGGATCTGGAACGCGTGCGCGCCGCCTTCGCCCGCATGGAAGCGGCCTCCGAAAAGGCCTGATGAAAAGACCTGACATAACAACGACAAGAAGATTTCGAGGATCAATCCAGAAATGTCGAGCATGAAGAAGATCGTGTATCAGGGCGAGCCGGGTGCGAATTCGCATATGGCCTGCCGGGACGTGTACCCCGACTACGAATCGGTGCCCTGCGCGACCTTCGAGGACTGCTTTCACGCGCTGGAATCGGGGGAGGCCGAACTCGGCATGATCCCGGTGGAGAACTCGGTCGCGGGACGCGTGGCCGACATCCACCACCTGCTGCCGCGTTCCTCCATGCACATCATCGGCGAATATTTCATGCCGATCCGTTTCCAGCTGATGGCGCCCAAGGGCGCCACCATCGAGGGGCTGAAGAGCGTGCAGAGCCACATCATGGCGCTCGGCCAGTGCCGCAAGCTGATCCGCCGGCTGGGACTTGCCGCCGTCGTCGGCGCCGACACCGCCGGCTCCGCCCGCCAGATCGCCGAGCGCGGCGATCTTACGGCCGCCGCCCTCGCCCCGGATCTGGCGGCGGAGGCCTACGGCCTGGAAATCCTCGCGCGCGATGTTGAGGACGCGGCTCACAACACGACCCGCTTCCTGATCCTCGCGCGCGACGACATGCGGGCGGCCGACAACGGCCAGCCCGTCATCACCACCATGATCTTCCGCGTGCGCAACGTGCCGGCCGCGCTCTACAAGGCGCTCGGCGGTTTCGCGACGAACAACGTCAACATGACGAAGCTGGAGAGCTACCAGCTCGAAGGCCAGTTCTTCGCGTCCATGTTCTATGCGGATGTCGAGGGCCACCCGGACGAGCGCAACGTGGCCCTGGCGCTGGAGGAGCTGAAGTTCTTCTGTGCCGAATTCAAGATGCTGGGCGTCTATCGCGCCAGCCCCTTCCGCGAGAAGATCCGCGAGCCGGAGGCCAACCGCGCGCTCCGGCCGACGCCCGGCGTCTGACGCCTCCGGCGATCCGGAACCCTCAAAGCGGGCTTCACCCTTCCGACCAACAACGAACGGACATCTGAATGACCGATCTGACCTACGACGTTCTCGGCATCGGCAACGCGATCGCCGACGTCTTCGCCCATGTCGAATCCGACTTCCTCGTCACCGAGAAGCTGGTGAAAGGCTCCATGCGCCTTGTCGACACCGCCGAGGCGGAACGTCTCTACGGCAAGATGGGCTCGGCCACCCGGATGTCGGGCGGCAGCGCCGGCAACACCATCGCCGGCATCGCCTCGCTCGGCGGCAAGGCCGCCTATATCGGCAAGGTCGCCGACGACGAGCTGGGCGCGGCCTATGCGCACGACATGCGCGGCATCGGCGCCCATTTCTCCACCGCGCCGCTGAAAGGCGGCAATCCGACCGCCCGCTCCATGATCCTCATCACGCCGGACGGCGAGCGGACCATGAACACCTATCTCGGCGCCTGCACCGAACTCGGCCCCGACGACATCGACGCCGATCTCGTCTCCCGCTCCGCCATCACCTACATGGAAGGCTACCTGTGGGATCCGCCGGCCGCCAAGGAGGCGTTCCGCCGGGCGATGGATCTGGCGCATGCCGCCGACCGCCAGACGGCGCTGACGCTGTCGGACAGCTTCTGTGTCGACCGCTACCGCGGTGAATTCCGCGAGCTGATCCGCACCGGTGCGGTCGATATCGTCTTCGCCAACGAGCACGAGCTGAAGGCGCTCTACGAGACCTCCGACATCGACAGCGCGATCAACGCGGTGCGCGAGGATGCGCGGCTGGCCACAGTCACCCTGTCGGAAAAGGGCTCGCTGACCGTCACCCGCGAGGAGACCTTCAAGGTGCGTGCCAATCCGGTCGACGAGGTCGTCGATCTGACGGGTGCGGGCGATCTCTACGCCGCCGGCTTCCTGTTCGGGCTGGCACGCGGCTATGAGCTGCCGCGCTGCGCGGAGCTGGGCTGCATGGCGGCGGCGGAGGTGATCGGCCACGTCGGCGCGCGGCCCGAGGCCTCGCTGAAGAACCTCGCCGCCCAGAACGGCTTCGACATCTGAGAAGGCGCCCCGGCAATTGCCGGGGCAGGCCGCTCAGACCTCTCTTCCGTCATCGCCCGGCACCCGCTTTCGCGAGCACAGGCTTCGTCCGGGCAATCCATCGCGGGCTGCGGCATGTGCGGCGGCCGCTGGATCACCCGGACAGAGCCGGGTGATGACGGCGGAGGGATCGGGTATACCCCCGTCTACCGGGCCTTTTCGCGCAGGATCTCCAGGAACGCCGTCTGCAGTCCGGTCGGGCGCCAGTTGGCGCGCAGCGTCACGCCGATCGGGCGGGGGCGGTCGCCGAGTTCGACGGGAAGCGCCGTCAGCAGACCGGCGCGCTCCTCGTAGGTGATCTGGCGCCGCGACAGCAGGCTCAGCCGGTCGCTCTTCACAAGAAGCCCGCGCAAGGCCACGAGCGACGAGGTCTCGATCAGCCCGCTCATCGACTGCGAGCCGATCAGCGTCTCGAAATGCTCGCGCGTCGGTGTTCCGGAGCGCGGCACGACCCAGGGATAGCGCTGGAGATCCTCAGGCGCGACACGGGCGCGCCCGGCGAGCGGATGGCCGACACGGGCGATCACCGACAGCGTATCGGTGAAGAACTCGCGCTCTTCCACGTCTTCGGCCGGCGCCGGCCGGCGCAGCGCGCCGATCAACAGATCGATCTCGCCCATCCTCAGCGCCTGCAGCTGGCTGGCGTAGGACCCGTCGTCGATGCGGATGGAGGCCTGCGGGTAGCGCTTGCAAAGCGCGGTCACCGCCTCCGGTAGGATCTCGCTGCGCACCAGCGGCAGCGTGCCGATGACGAGCCGGCCGCGCACGAGACCCTTGGCCTCCTCCAGATCATCGGTCGCCGCATCGATCTCGCGAAAGGCGAGCGCGGCCCGGAGCGCCAGCATGCGGCCCTGCGGCGTCAGCGCCACGCCCTGGCTGATGCGCTCGAACAGCGGCACGCCGGCCAGCCGCTCCAGATCGCGGGCGGCCCGGTGGACGGATGGCTGCGCAAGGCCGAGGGCGCGGGCGGCCGCTGAATAGCCGCCTGTGCGCGCGATCGCCACCAGCGCGCGAAGCTGGGCGGTGGTCGCCAGCCGCTCGATCGTCCCGCCCTTCGTCTGGGCGGAGCGGCGCGCGCTTTCCGAAAGCCGGCGCGCGGCCTCGCCGATCAGATCCAGCGCGCGTTCCACCCGGGCCAGCATGATCTCGCCGAGCTCCGTCGGATAGACACCGGTGGAGCGGCGTTCGAAGAACCGGCAGCCATAACGCTTCTCAAGCCGCGCGAGCGCCTGGGTCACCGCCGGCTGGGACAGATGCGCGGCATCTGCCGCACGGTGAACCGAGTTCAGCCGGGCCGCGAGCGCGAAGGCACGCAGGTGATGAATGTTTGGTAGTTCCGCCAAGTGTTCGGTCCGTATGGATGGTATCCGCCGGCAAGCCTATAGCGAGAACTTATCATTATCGAGATGATTTCGACTGGCCCGCCGCGACGCGTTGGCGCATGGTCCAGACCTCTGTGGGGGAGGTCGTGGCGGCGCCCTGGCAGGATCGCGGTCGGCGTCCTTCATATCAGGGGCGGGATCGCCCTGCCCAGCCTGCCGCTCGCGCCCGCAACGAAACCAGTCAAGGAGCGTGCCGCGTGAGCGAACAGAATTCCACCAGCCCGAAGCCGATGGCCCTCGTCGTCAGTGCCCATTCCGCCGATTTCGTCTGGCGCGCCGGCGGTGCCATCGCGCTGCACGCCAAGAAGGGCTACGACGTCACGATCGTCTGCCTGTCCTACGGCGAGCGCGGGGAAAGCGCCAAGCTGTGGAAGCAGGACGGCTGCACGATGGAGCATGTCAAGACCGAGCGCCGCAAGGAAGCGGAAGCGGCTGCGGCCGCACTGGGTGTCGCCGACATCCAGTTCTTCGACATCGGCGACTATCCGCTCGGCGTCACGGAGGAGGCGAAGTTCCGGCTCGTCGACGTGATGCGCAAGGTGCAGCCGAAGTTCATCCTCTCCCATTCCCTTGAAGATCCTTACAATACCGATCATCCGGCGGCCACCAAGATGACCATCGAGTGCCGGATGATCGCACAGGCGTGGGGCCATAACCCGGGCGAAAAGATCCTGGGAGCCCCGCAAGTCTATCTGTTCGAGCCCCATCAGACCGAACAGTGCGGCTGGAAGCCGGACGTGCTTCTCGACATCTCCGAAGTGTGGGACAAGAAGTACGCCGCCATCCAGTGCATGCAGGGCCAGGAGCACCTGTGGGAATACTACACCCGGGTCGGCAAGCAGCGTGGCGTGCAGGCCAAGCGCAATTCCGGCGGTCAGGCCGGTGGCAAGAACGTCGAATATGGCGAAGGCTACCAGTCGATCTTCCCGCGCATGATCTCGGAGCTGTAGGACCATGGCGATCTATCGACCCGCTCCCGGCGAACATGTCGTCGTCCGGGAGATCGAGCGCGCCGATGCCGCTGTCATCGACGGGCTTGCCAGATGCGGCGTGGCGACCGTGCACGAGGCGCAGGGCCGCATCGGACTTCTCGATGCGCGCCTGAGGCCGATTTATTCCGGCGCCCGCATCGCGGGCTCCGCCGTGACCGTGTCCATTCCGCCGGCCGACAACTGGATGATCCATGTGGCCGTGGAGCAGTGCCGGCCCGGCGACATCCTCGTCGTCGCGCCGACCTCGCCGTCGAACGCCGGCTATTTCGGCGATCTTCTCGCCACATCGCTTGTCGCGCGCGGCGTGCGCGGGCTCGTCATCGACGCCGGCGTGCGCGACGTGAGGGATCTCACCGAAATGGGCTTTCCCGTCTGGTCGAGCGCCGTCTTCGCGCAAGGCACGGTCAAGGAGACGCTCGGCTCGGTCAACGTGCCGATCGTGTGCGCGGGCGCCGCGATCGATCCGGGCGACGTGATCATCGCGGACGATGACGGGGTCTGCGTGGTGAAGCGCGAACATGCCACGCTCGCGCTGGAAAAGGCCGAGGCGCGCGAGGCCAACGAGACGTCCAAGCGCGAGCGGCTGGCATCGGGCGAACTGGGCCTCGACATCTACAAGATGCGCGAGCGGCTCGCGGAGAAGGGACTGAAGTACATCTGACGCCGAAGCCGTGGGGAGCGGCGACAAAGCCGGGTTGCATGATTGTGTCGTTTCGCCGCTTCGTGGCGCGCGGCAAAGTCGGCAAGATGGCGGACACGGCGAACTGGCCGACCGAAATGGCCGGCCGCCATCGGAGTTCCCGCCATCGCACGGGTGCTCCGTAACGGAATACCGGAGGCGCGACATCGGGGCGACACGGCCCTGCCGAGGGGGCGGGAAAGCCCTTGCGGGGGCCTCCGTGGAGAAACGCTTCAACCCGGGAGGTACTGCCCAATGAAGAAACGCATCCTGACAACGCTCATGGCTGCCGGTCTGGTGGCTGGTCTGGCGGCCGGCGCCACATTTGGCTCCGCTCAAGCGGCCGACCGCGTGTCCATCGGCACCGGCGGCACCGGCGGCGTGTTCTACGCCGTGGGCGCCGGCATGGCCGACGTCATCAACAAGCACGGCGACGGCATCACCGCCAAGGCCGAGGTGACCGGCGCCTCAATCGAGAACATCCGCCGCGTGTCCATGGGCGAGATGACCATGGGCTTCTCGTCGGCCTCGGTGCTCTATGCGGGCGCAAACGGCGAGGACCCGTTCGAGGAGAAGCAGAACGTCGCGGCCATCGCCTATCTCTATCCGGCGATGCTGCAGATCGCGGCCATGAAGGATGCCAACGTCAAGTCGATCGCGGATCTGAAGGACAAGCGCATCTCCGTCGGCCCTCCGGGCTCCAACTCCTCTGTCATCGCCGAACGCCTGCTGAAGGCCTACGGCGCCTATAACGAAAGCAACATCCAGTACCTGTCCTATTCGGAAGCGACCAACGCGATGAAGGACGGCAACCTGGACGCGACCATGGTTCTCGCCGGCATTCCGGCCTCCGCGCTGATCGAGCTGGCGACGTCCGAGGACGTGACCTTCGTGCCGGTCGACGAGGCCAAGCTCGCCGAGCTCCTGAAGGACTATCCCTTCTACGCGGTCGACATGCTGCCCGGCGGCACCTATCGCGGCACGGATCAGGACACCCCGCAGCTCGCCGACCCGGCGATCCTCTTCACCGCGGCCGATGCGGATGAGAACCTCGTCTACAATGTCACCAAGACGCTGTTCGACAATCTGAAGGAACTGGGCGCCGTTCACCCCATGGCGAAGCTGATCTCGCTCAAGAAGGGCCCCAAGACGCCGATCCCGCTGCACCCGGGTGCCAAGCGCTACTTCGACGAAGCGGCGAAGTAGGGCCCGTTTTCCGGCGCGCGGGCCCTCAGCGGTCCGCGCGCGCATGGCCCGCGTTGCCTTCTCCCGTTGACGGAGAGGCGAGGGGGCCGGCGCCGGCATTCGAGCCCGGATTTTTCCGAACCCAGCCGGGACCGGCCGGCACCTCTATTCATCGACGGCGGAGAGCTGATTTCGACGGCTGATCCCCTCCGCCCGTCGCCTTGTCGAGCGGAACTCACATGGAACAATTCGCCTCTCAGGTGCTTCCCAAGGCCCGTATCCAGGGCATGGAGAAGACAGTCGTCGCTCTGATCGTTTCCGCGCTGGCGCTCGCCGTCACGGTGCTGCTGCTCTACACGTCCTATTTCGGCGGGCTGACGGCGCTTCTGCTGCGCTCCATGTTCTTCTCGCTGATGGCGGCCGCCGGCCTTCTGGTGCTCGGCACGCGCTCGACCAACCTGGTGCTGCGCCTTGCCTGCTACGCGCTGGCCATCGTGGCGCTTCTGCCCGGGCCCTATCTCTACGAGAACTACACCCAGATCATCCGGCGCGGAGCGATCGCCAACGACATCGACAAGGCGCTGTTCGTCGCCACGATGGTGATCGTCCTGGTTCTGGCGCGCGCCTATATCGGGCGCACCATGGTCGCCATCGCGGTGGCGGCGCTGGCCTATGCCTATTTCGGCTACCTGATCCCCGGCGACTACGGCAATTCCGGCTATTCGACCGGGCGGCTCGCCTCCAACCTGTTCCTGCGCACCGAGGGCGTCTTCGGCATCCCGATGGGGGTGGCCGCGCAATACATCTTCCTGTTCTCGCTGCTCGGCGTTCTCCTGATGAAGTCCGGCCTCGGCCAGACCTTCGTCGATCTCGCCCACGCGCTCACCGGCCGCGTGCAGGGCGGTCCGGCGCTGACCGCCGTCGTCTCCTCCACGATGTTCTCCGCCATCAACGGCTCGGCGGTCGCCGGCGTGGTGACCACCGGCACCTTCACCATTCCGCTGATGAAGCGGGCCGGATACCGCGCCAAGACCGCCGGCGCCATCGAGGCTGCCGCCGCATCGGCCGGCCAGATCATGCCGCCGGTGATGGGGGCCGCCGCCTTCCTGATGGCCGAGATGACCGGCATTCCCTACGTCAGCATCGCCATGGCGGCGCTGATCCCGGCACTTCTTTATGTGCTTGCGCTGCTGGTCGCTGTGCGACTGGAGGCGGGCAAATTCAACATGCCGCGTGCGGAGGCCGACGACATCCCGTCGGTGGGCAAGGTGCTCGCCTCGCGCGGCTACATGCTGGCGCCGCTCGTCGTGCTGGTCGGCTGTCTCGTCTACGGCTACACGCCGATGAAGTCGGTCGTCTACGCGATCGCCATGGCGCTCGTCATCATGCCGATGACCAAGGCTACCCGCATCTCGCCTAAGAACCTGCTGCTCGCCACGGTCGATACCGTGCGCAACACGCTCTCCGTCGTCGCCGCGGTCGCCACCGCCGGCGTGCTGATCGGTGTCCTGACGCTCACGGGCCTCGCGCTGCAGATCTCCAGCCTGATCCTCGATGTGGGCGGCTCCAGCATGTTCCTGGTGCTGGTCTTCACCATGATCGCCTCCTTCGTGCTGGGCCTCGGCCTGCCGACGTCGGCGGCCTACCTGTTGCTGGCGATCCTGGTCGCGCCTGCACTGGAGGACTTCGGCCTGCCGCTGATCGCCGGGCACATGTTCATCTTCTACTACGGCCTGATTTCCGCGATCACGCCGCCGGTGGCGCTGGCTGCCTATGCGGGGGCCAGCATCGCCGGCGCGGGCGCGAACGAGACGGCTTTCGAGGCGATCCGCCTCGGCTTCGTCAAGCTGGTCATCCCGTTCGTCTTCATCTACTCGCCGGGCCTGCTGCTGATCGGCTCGCCGGCCTCCATCGCACTGCAGACGGTCGCCGCCGTGATCGGCGTCTCCGCGCTTGCTACCGCCTTCACCGGCTGGCTGTTCGTGCCGCTCGGCGTCTTGGCCCGGGCGATGCTGGTCGCCGGTGCGGCGCTGCTCCTGTGGCCGACCTCGATGCCGGACTACGAGCCGCTGTCGCTGGCCATCCGTCTCGCCGGGCTGGCGCTCGGCATGTCGGTGGTCGCCCAGGCCTATCTCTCCTCCAAGTCCCTGTCCTCCAAGGAGCCTGCGCGGATATGAGTGCCGAATACCTCGCATTCCACCCGAACCCGAAGAAGCCGGACATCGCGCTGCCGGCCGGCGCCGTCGATGCGCATTGCCACGTCTTCGGCCCGGCGGCGACGTTCCCCTTCGCCCCGACGCGCACCTACACGCCCGTCGACGCGCCGAAAGAAAAGCTGCGCGAGCTGCATGACCATCTGGGCCTTCAGCGCGCGGTGATCGTGCAGGCGAGCTGCCACGGCACCGACAATGCCGCGCTCGTCGATGCGCTGGAATGGGGCGACGGCCTTTACCGCGGCATCGCGATGGTGAAGCCGGACGTTACGGATGAGGAGCTGAAACGGCTCGATGCGGCCGGCGTGCGCGGCTCGCGCTTCAACTTCGTCAAGCATCTGGGCTCCGACGCCGCACTCGCCGCGCTGGAGGCCCTGTCGAAGCGCTACGGCGCGCTCGGCTGGCACGTGGTGATCTATTTCGACACGGAGAAGATCCACGAGCTTGCGCCCGTCATCGAAAAAGTGCCTGTGCCGGTCGTCATCGACCACATGGGCCGCATCGATCCGGCGCTGGGGCTGGAACAGCCCGGCATGAAGCTTCTGGAAGGGCTCTTGAAGGCGCGCAGGGACATCTGGATCAAGGTGTCGGGTTCGGAGCGGCTGTCGCACGACGGCCCGCCGTTCGCAGATTGCGTCGAGCAGGCCCGCCATCTGGTCGAGACCTTCCCCGACCAGGTGCTGTGGGGCACGGACTGGCCGCACCCGAACATGAAGAAATGGGTGCCGGACGACGGCCAGCTCGTCGATCTGCTGGGCCAGATCGCGCCGACGCCGGAGCTGTTGAAGAAGCTCGTGGTCGACAACCCGATGCGGCTCTACTGGCCGGACGAGGCGTAGGGGAGCGGGCAGCGGTCGCTCCGCCAGAGGCCTATCAATCCGCGGCCTGTCACCCACGGCTTTTCCACCCACGGCCTATCCACCTACGGGCTGTCATCCCCGCGAAGGCGGGGATCCAGCACCCCCGGGGGTGAGTTCCCGGGCACGCTGGGGAGGTCTCTGGAATGCTGGATTCCCGCCTTCGCGGGAATGACAGCTTCCGGTGAGACGTCCGCCGCATCTGCGCCCTCTCCCATGGGGAGAGGCGACTGGATGCATGTTTTCGGTTGAACCGTGTCCCGGAGGGATATTTCGATGCCAAGCCAGATCGCCATTCCCTGCATGCTGCTGCGCGGCGGCACCTCCAAGGGCGCCTATTTCCTGAAATCGGACCTGCCGGCCGACAGGGCGGAGCGCGACGCCCTGCTGCTCAAGATCATGGGATCGCCCGACCCGCGCCAGATCGACGGCATCGGCGGCGCCCATCCGCTGACCTCCAAGGTCGCCGTTGTCAGCCCATCGACACGCGAGGGCGTCGACGTCGATTACCTGTTCCTGCAGGTCACACCCGACAAGCCGATCGTCTCCGACACCCAGAACTGCGGCAACATTCTCGCCGGCATCGGCCCCTTCGCCATCGAGCGCGGGCTGGTCGCGGCAAACGACGGGGTGACGACGGTTCGCGTCTACATGGTGAATTCCGACAGCCGCGCCGATCTCGACGTGTCCACGCCCGGCGGCGAGGTCGCCTATGCGGGCGATGCGGCGATCGACGGGGTGCCCGGCACCCATGCGCCGGTCATCCAGAACTATTTCGAGACCGCCGGCGCCCAGTGCGGCGCGCTGCTGCCCACCGGCAACCCGGTTGACGAGATCGACGGCCTGCGCGTCACCATGATCGACAACGGCATGCCCAATGTCATCATCAAGGCGGAAGATCTCGGCCTGACGGGTGCGGAGACGATTGCGGAGCTTGAGGAGAATGCGGCGCTGAAAGCGCGGCTGGAAGCCATCCGGCTCAAATGCGGGCCGCTGATGGGGCTCGGCGACGTGGAAAAGCAGACCGTGCCGAAGATGTGCCTCGTCTCGGCCCCGCGCGAGGGCGGGCTGATCGCCACGCGCTCGTTCATTCCGCACCGGGTGCACGAGACCATCGGCGTGCTGGCGGCGGCGACGGTGGCAGCCGCGGCACTGGTGCCCGGCACGACGGCGGCCGAGGTCGCGGCGCCCGCGACGGCCAATCCGCTGCGGGCCGATATCGAGCACCCGACCGGCAAGCTCGGCGTGGAAATCGAGACGGAAACGCGCGGCGGCCTTCCGGTGCCGGTGCGCTCCGGCATCGTGCGCACCGCGCGCAAGCTTTTCGACGGGACAGTCTTCGCGTTGCCGTGAGGCGGCGCGACCTATCCGCGCCGGATCCGGGCCTGGCTGCAGGCCTGCGCCTTGACCGGGACCGGCACCAGTTCGGGTGCGCGGATCCTGAAACGGCGTCCGCCGCCACCACCGCCGGAGCCGTCGCTCGGCATCGACATGACGGCCGTGCCCATGGCGGCGCTGGTGAAGGTGATGAGGAAGCCGAAGAACAGCATGGCGATCGGCACGATCGGCATTTCCGAGCGCATGATCAGCGACCACAGCCCGCCCATGTCGGTCAGATAGAGCCCGCCCACGATGAGCACCGTGACGGCGAACCCGGCGAGCCAGTTGATGGCCAGCAGGCGGATCAGCGGATTGCGAAAGAACGTGCGCAAGGCGAAGCCTCCTCTTCAACGCGTGCCCGCCCGATACTCTGGGGCGTCGGCCTCCCCCTCGAAAGGCGATCAATTGTCGCAGGGGAAGGAGACGACATGCCGCAGCCCGGGCGAACGACCGGAACCAGCTTAAGTGCAAACGCCGTTCCGCGTCACGCTAGTAAAGATGCGGCCTTGAGACGGTTCGGCAAGGGCTGAGGGCGCGAAATCTCCGCCTGACGGAGCGACCCCCGCCGGTGCGCGACGGCTCTTTCCGCGATCTCTCTTCCGTCATTGCCCGGCTCCGTCCGGGCAATCCATTGCCGACTGCGGCGCGCGTTGCACGTGCTGGATCACCCGGACCAAGCCGGGTGATGACGGCGGAGAGATCGAGCCCCGATTTCCGTGTTTTCCTGAAAAACAGGAATGACGCGCGATGATTGGGGGCCGGAAGCGCGCTTCCTCACACGTCGAGGTTCACCACCGAGAGCGCGTTTTCCTGGATGAAGTCGCGGCGCGGCTCCACCTCGTCGCCCATCAGTTTGGTGAAGATATCGTCGGCCGCATCCGCCTCGCGCACCTTCACCTGAAGGAGCGAGCGCGCGTTCGGGTCGAGCGTCGTCTCCCACAGCTGCTCCGGGTTCATCTCGCCCAGGCCCTTGTAGCGCGACAGCGACAGGCCCTTGCGGCCGAAGGCCAGCAGCGAGTTGAACAGCGCGCGCGGGCCGCGGATGGCGTGGGCGGTGTCCTTGCGCTTCAAGGTGGCGGCCTTGCCGTACACCTCGAACAGATGCTCGTGATAGCTGTTGAGCTTGCGGGCGTCGGCTGAATCCAGAAGGGCCGCGTCGATGGTTGCGACCTCCTTCACGCCGCGCAGCGTGCGGGTGAAGACCAGCGACCCGTCGTCCTTCGCCTCGCCTTCCCAGCCCTTCTCGAATTCCTCGGCGAGGATATCGAGCCGGCGGGCGATGTAGGCGGCGGCTTCCTTCGCCTTCTCATGATCTTCGAGAATTTCCGGCGACAGGGCGCCGGCGATCGCCGCCTGTTCGACCGCGTTGCGGTCGTAGCGCGAATGCAGGCCGTCGAGCACGTTGGAGATGGCACGCGCCTCTTCCACCACGCCGCGCAGGTCCGGACCCGAGCGCACTTCGCCGCTGTTCAGCGTCAGGCTGGTGTCTTCCAGACCCGTGGCGATGAGGAAGTCGACCAGCGCCTTCTCGTCCTTCAGGTACTGCTCGGAGTTGCCGCGCTTGACCTTGTAGAGCGGCGGCTGGGCGATGTAGATGTGCCCGCGCTCCACCAGCTCCGGCATCTGGCGGAAGAAGAACGTCAAGAGAAGCGTGCGGATATGGGCGCCGTCCACGTCGGCGTCCGTCATGATGATGATCTTGTGGTAGCGCAGCTTGTCGGGCGCGAACTCTTCCTTGCCGATGCCGGTGCCGAGCGCGGTAATCAGCGTGCCGATCTCGTTTGACGACAGCATCTTGTCGAAGCGCGCGCGCTCAACATTGAGGATCTTACCACGGAGCGGGAGAACCGCCTGGTTTTCGCGGTGGCGGCCCTGCTTGGCGGAGCCACCGGCCGAGTCACCCTCAACCAGGAACAGTTCGGCCTTAGAGGGATCGCGTTCCTGACAGTCGGCGAGCTTGCCGGGCAGCGAGGCCACGTCGAGCGCGCCCTTGCGCCGCGTCAAGTCACGCGCCTTGCGCGCCGCCTCGCGGGCAGCCGCCGCCTCCACCACCTTGCCGACGATGGTCTTGGCAGGGGCGGGATGCTCCTCGAACCATTCGGCCAACGCCTGGTTGACGGCATTCTCGACAACCGGGCGAACCTCGGAGGAGACGAGCTTGTCCTTGGTCTGGGACGAGAATTTCGGGTCCGGCACCTTTACGGAGAGCACGCAGGTCAGCCCCTCGCGGCAATCGTCGCCGGAAAGCGCGACCTTCTCCTTCTTGGTGAGGCCCGAGCGTTCCGCATAGCCGGTGACCTGGCGCGTCAGCGCCCCTCGGAAACCGGCCAGATGCGTGCCGCCGTCGCGCTGCGGGATGTTGTTGGTGAAGCACAGCACCTGCTCGTGGTAGCTGTCGTTCCACCACAGCGCGGCCTCCACCGTGATGCCGTCCTTCTCCGTATTGATGACGACGGGATCCTCGATCAGCGGATGCTTGGCGCGGTCGATGTAGCGCACGAAGGCCTCAAGCCCGCCCTCATAGTGCAGCTCCACCGATTTCGGCTCCACGCCGCGCTTGTCGGTTAGAAGGATGCGGACGCCGGAATTGAGGAACGCGAGTTCGCGCAGCCGGTGCTCCAGCGTGTCGAAATCGAAATCGAGCTTGGTGAAGGTTTCCGGCGAGGGGTGGAAGGTCACCTCCGTGCCGGTATCTTCGCCCGCATCACCGATGACGGCGAGCGGCGCGTCGGCCACGCCGTGGGTGAACGTCATGGAATGGACGTGGCCGTTGCGGCGGATGACAAGCTTCAGCGTGGTCGACAGCGCGTTGACCACGGAAACGCCGACGCCGTGCAGACCGCCGGAGACCTTGTAGGAATTCTGGTCGAACTTACCGCCGGCGTGCAGCTGGGTCATGATGACCTCGGCCGCCGAGACGCCTTCCTCGTGCATCTCCGTCGGGATGCCGCGGCCGTTGTCGGTCACGGTGACCGAACCGTCGGCATTCAGCGTCACCTTCACCAGATCCGCCCAGCCGGCAAGCGCCTCGTCGATGGCGTTGTCGACCACCTCGTAGACCATGTGGTGCAGGCCGGAACCGTCGTCGGTGTCGCCGATATACATGCCGGGGCGTTTGCGCACGGCGTCCAGGCCCTTGAGGACCTTGATGGATCCCGCGCCGTACTCGTCCGCGCCGTTGCCGTTTCTCGGTGTATCGTTCATGCGAATCAGCGACCTGCAATTTGAATGTGTGCGATAGGTTATAAGGGCTTTGAGCGCGGGTTCAACATAAGGAAAACGCGTGTGAATCCGCGCGTTCCCCGCGTGCCCGCGTCAGCCCGCCCCGAGCCGCCTCGACGGGATCGTTTCGCAGCCGTTGTGACGCACGATGGCGGCGGGGTGAAGGCAGGCGCCGCAACGGGGCGGGTGGGTATCACAGGGCGGGTGGTGTCGTCTCGCAGGCCGTAACGTCCGATTGGGCGGTGAGAGTGTCGCATCGTTGGACGGAAGCAGGTCGCCCATCCTTCGAGACGGCCTTGTCAGGCCTCCTCAGGATGACGTTATCGTGTTGTTATTCCGATAAAACTCTCAGCACATGCAACGTCATCCTGAGGAGCCCGCATCAGCGGGCGTCTCGAAGGATGGGCCGCACCCGAAAGCTCCGCGATCCGGGTCCGCCGGGCCGTCAGGCCCCCTTAGGCTTTCACCGCCCCAGCCGCGGCGCCGTTCAGCGGATTCTTCGCCGACCAGGCGTAGCGGATGGTTTCCATGCGCATGGAGCGGGCGTCGAAGAGGATCAGCCGGCCGACGAGATCCTCGCCGAGGCCGGTGATCTCCTTGATCACCTCCATCGCCTGCATGGTGCCAACGATGCCGGGCAGCGCGCCGAGCACGCCAGCGACGGCGCAGGTCGGCAGAAGGCCTTCCGGCGGCTGGTCGGGGAAGAGGCAGCGGTAGGTCGGGTTCGGCTTGCCGTTTTCGCCCGCAAGGTAGGGTTTGAGCGTCGTCAGCGAGCCGTCGAACTGGCCGATCGCCGCCGTCACCAGAGGGCGTTTGGCGTAAAAGGCGGCATCGGACACGCAGTAGCGCGTGGCGAAATTGTCCGAACCGTCGGCGACGATGTCATAGGCGGAAATCAGCTCTTGCGCGTTTTCCGGGGTGATGCGCATCCGGTGCGTCTCGACGTTCACATGCGGATTGAGCCGGGCGACCGCCGCCCTGGCGCTCTCCACCTTCGGCTCACCCACCGCATCCGTGTCGTGGATGATCTGGCGCTGCAGGTTCGACAGCGAGACGATGTCGTCATCGACGATGCCGACGGTGCCGACGCCGGCAGCGGCCAGATACTGGATCATCGGCGCGCCGAGGCCGCCGGCGCCGATGATCAGCACGCGCGCTGCCTTCAACTTCTGCTGGCCGGGGCCGCCGACATCGCGCAGGACGATATGCCGCGCGTAGCGGTCGAGTTCCTCAGGCGAAAGTGCCATGAAATTTCCTATCCCAGCAGCCGGCTGACGACCCTGGCGGTGTAATCGACCATGGGGATGACCCGGGCGTAGTTCACCCGCGTCGGTCCGATGACACCCAGAACGCCAACGATGCGCTGTTCCTTGTCGCGGTAGGGCGAGACGATCAGCGAGGAGCCGGACAGCGAGAACAGCTTGTTCTCCGAACCGATGAAAATGCGAACCCCCTCGCCGCGTTCCGCCGCTCCCAGAAGCTGTATCAGTTCGCGCTTGCTTTCAAAATCGTCGAAAAGCAGCCGGATGCGTTCCATGTCCTCTACCGTTGCGGCATCGAGCAGGTTGGAGCGCCCGCGCACGATCAGCGTGTCATGGCGCCCGGTCTCGTTGCCGGCCCAGGTCGCAAGCCCCTGATCGACGAGGCGGCGGGTCAGCTCGTCGATCTCCGCCTGGCGCTGGTCCTGCTGCGCTTCGAGTGACGAGCGCGCCTCGGCCAGCGAGCGGCCGCGGATATGGGCGTTGAGATAGTTCGACGCCTCCACCAGCGCGGAAGCCGGCAGCCCCTCCGGCAGGTCGATGATGCGGTTCTCCACCGTTCCGTCTTCGGAGACCAGCACGACGAGCGACTTGGTCGGCTCCAGGCGGACGAACTCGATGTGCTTCATGCGGGTGTCGGACTTGTGGGTCAGCACCACGCCCGCCCCGTGGGAAAGGCCGGACAGCATCTGGCTCGCCTCGGTCAGCACCTGTTCCACGCCGCGCATGTCGCCGGACGCCTTGACGCGCGCCTCGATCGCCTCGCGCTCGTCGCGGGTAACGTCGCCGATCTCAAGAAGCGCATCGACGAAGAAGCGCAGGCCCAGGTCCGTCGGCAGGCGGCCGGCGGAGGTGTGGGGCGAGAACAGGAGGCCCAGATGCTCCAGATCCGACATCACGTTGCGCACCGAGGCCGCCGACAGGCTGATCGGCAGGATGCGCGAGACGTTGCGCGAGCCCACCGGCTCGCCGGTTTCCAGATAGGTCTCGACGATGGAGCGGAAGATCTCGCGCGACCGGTCGTCGAGGTCGCGCAGCCCCCCGCCGGGGGTTTCGATCGATACGGCTGGCTTGCTCAGATCCCGCATTCGTTTCTCTCAAACTTGCAATCGGCCGGCTGGACCGTTTCGCTGCCGGATTGACTATATTTAGTCCCAAGTGCCGACAAGTGGGCAAGGCCCCTTTACGCGGCTTGCTCGGCGCGGCTACAAGGCTCGCCAATGATCCCGGACCCGAGCGCCTCTTTCCGCGCCTCTGACGGATTGCGGCCCGGCCGAAACGGAGACCTTTCATGCGACCTTCCAAGCGTGCCGCCGACGAACTCAGGCCCGTGACCCTCGAGCGCCGCGTTTCCAAGCACGCGGAAGGCTCCTGCCTCGTCAAGTTCGGCGACACGCACGTGCTGTGCACGGCAAGCCTGGAAGAGCGCGTTCCGCCCTGGCTGCGCGGCCAGAACCGCGGCTGGGTGACCGCCGAATACGGCATGCTGCCGCGCGCCACCGGCGAGCGCATGCGCCGCGAGGCCTCCGCCGGCAAGCAGTCCGGCCGCACCCAGGAAATCCAGCGCCTGATCGGCCGCTCGCTTCGCGCCGTGGTCGATCTGGAAGCGCTGGGCGAGCGCCAGATCTCCGTCGACTGCGACGTTCTCCAGGCCGACGGCGGCACCCGCACCGCCTCGATCACCGGCGCCTGGGTCGCGCTCAACGACTGCATCGAGTGGATGCGCGCCCGCGACATGGTGACGAAGCCGGTCCTGAAGGACCACGTCGCCGCGATTTCCTGCGGCATCTATGGTGGCACGCCCGTCCTCGACCTCGACTATCTGGAGGACAGCGACGCCGACACGGACGCCAATTTCGTCATGACCGGCGCCGGCGGCCTCGTCGAGATCCAGGGCACGGCGGAAGGCGCGCCGTTCTCCGTCGCCGAATTCAACCAGCTTCTGGAACTCGCCCAGGGCGGCATCTCCCGCCTTGTCGATCTCCAGAAGATGGCGATCCTTTAAGGCAAGCGCAATGACCCGCACCCTCACGCCCGGCCGTCTCGTGCTCGCCAGCCACAATGCGGGCAAATTGCGCGAAATCCGTGCGCTGGTGGAGCCCTTCGGCATGGAGGTGGTCTCCGCCGGCGAACTCGGCCTGCCCGAGCCGGAGGAGACGGGAACCACGTTCGAGGCGAACGCGGAGCTGAAGGCCCGCGCGTCCGCCACGGCTGCGAACCTGCCGGCGCTTTCCGACGATTCCGGCCTTTCGGTCGATGCGCTGGGCGGCGATCCGGGCATCTATTCCGCGCGCTGGGCGGGGCCCGACAAGGATTTCGCCATGGCCATGCGCAACGTGGAGGAAAAGCTCCAGCAGGCGGGCGCCTCCACGCCCGACAAGCGCACCGCCCGTTTCGTCTGCGCGCTGTGCCTTGCCTGGCCCGATGGCCACGTGGAGACCTTCCGGGGCGAGATTGCCGGCACGCTGGTCTGGCCGCCGCGCGGCGCGCAAGGCTTCGGCTACGATCCCGTCTTCCTGCCGGAGGGCCACGAGCGCACCTTCGGCGAAATGAGCGCGGAGGAAAAGCACGGCTGGAGTGCGGGCGAGGCCGATCCGCTGTCGCACCGCGCCCGCGCCTTCAAGCTTTTCGCCGACGCCTGCCTGGAGCCGACACGCGCCATATGACGCAAGACCCGGGATTTGGGATCTACATCCACTGGCCGTTCTGCGCGGCCAAGTGCCCCTATTGCGACTTCAATTCCCACGTTCGCCACCAGGCGATCGACCAGGAGCGCTTCGCGAAAGCGTTCGCGACCGAGCTTGCCCATTTCGCAAGCCAGACGCGCGGACGCGAAGTCACCTCGATCTTCTTCGGCGGCGGCACGCCCTCGCTGATGAAGCCGCAGACGGTGGAGGCGATCCTCGGCTCGGTCGCCAAGAACTGGACGCTCGCGAGCGATGTCGAGATCTCGATGGAGGCGAACCCGTCGAGCGTGGAGGCGGACCGTTTCCGCGGTTACCGGGCCGCCGGCGTCAACCGGGTCTCGCTGGGAGTTCAGGCGCTGAACGACGCGGAACTCAGGTTCCTCGGCCGGCTGCACGACGTCGACACCGCGCTTCGCGCCATCGAGACGGCGCGCGAGACCTTTCCGCGGCTTTCCTTCGATCTCATCTACGCGCGGCCCGGCCAGACGCCGGAAGCCTGGCGCGCCGAGCTTGAACGCGCCATCGGCCTCGCGGCCGATCACCTGTCGCTCTACCAGCTGACGATCGAGCACGACACGCCGTTCTTCAAGCTCTACGAGGCGGGCAAGCTCGTCGTGCCGGATCCGGATGCGGCTGCTGATCTCTACGAGGCGACACTGTCCACCTGCGAAGCCCACGGCATGCCGGCCTACGAGATTTCCAACCACGCCGTTCCGGGCGCGGAGTGCCGACACAATCTCGTCTACTGGCGCTACGGCGACTATGTCGGCGTCGGCCCCGGCGCGCACGGCCGCCTGACCGGCGGCAACGGCAAGCGGGCGACGGCCACCGAACTGCATC
This sequence comes from Breoghania sp. JC706, assembly GCF_037026715.1. Taxonomy (NCBI): domain Bacteria; kingdom Pseudomonadati; phylum Pseudomonadota; class Alphaproteobacteria; order Hyphomicrobiales; family Stappiaceae; genus Breoghania; species Breoghania sp. JC706. The sequence continues at coordinate 30,621 of NZ_JBANCG010000015.1, read as the reverse complement.
CCGAAACCTGGCTGGAAAAGGTGGAGCGTCAGGGCCACGGCATGATCGAGGATCAGGTGCTGACCATGGAAGAGCAGGGCGACGAGTACCTGATCATGGGCCTCAGGCTCGTGGAAGGCGTCGATCTCGCCCGCTACGAGAAGCTTTCCGGCCGCCGTCTCGACCCGCGCCGGCTGAACGACCTCGTCTTCCACGGCATGGTGGAGCGGATGGACGACACCCGCGTGCGCGCCACGCGCGACGGCTTCTTCGTGCTCGATGCGGTGGTGGCCGACCTGGCGGCCTGAGCGAAGCGGGTCGGCTCCGCCGAATGAGGCATTCTGCCAGACCCGGGCATCCCGATTACTGAGTCACGGCTCTCCGCTTCGCTGCGGCCGGGATGACATCAAGATGATGAAAGAGGTTGCCCGGCTAGAGCGTATGCCGATCGGATTGAACCAATCCGATCGGCATACGCTCAAGAAATCGCTCCAAAGGTTGGCCCGGAAGTGGTGGCCGGTTCTTGTACCGAATTCTATGCGCTTTCATCACTCTCCATCGTCATCACCCGGCGAAGTCCGGGTGATCCAGCGCGCGCTGGATTCTGCGGCTGACGGTGGATTGCCCGGACTTCGCCGGGCAATGACGGCGCAGCGGCATGAGGGCGAATGGTCGAAAGCGCGTAACCCGTCTCCGGTTGTGGCCGGCCGCTCCGCCATCTCCCAAAGTATCCGATCTTTGCCGTCTAAATAGGCAATTGCCCGAACCGGTGTCACTTTCAGTTGCGCGCGCGGCCAAATCCCTTTTAACATGTTGCATTGCAAAAATAACCAAGGGGACGCTGGCAATGAACCTTCATGACTTCATGCAGGTGCCGTACTATCAGCTTTACGAGATGAACCATGCGGCGCTCAGTCCCATGCGGGCGGCCGCGGATGTCACCCGGCTCTATTTCAAGAACCCGCTCAACCCGGCATCGCACACGCCCATGGGGCGCAGTGTGGCGGCGGCGTGCGAGTTGTTCGAGCGCGTCACGCGGCGCTACGGCAAGCCGACCTTCGGCTTCGGGTCCACCCGCGTCGGCGGCGTGAAGGTGCCGGTGCACGAGGAAATCGTCTGGCAGCGTCCGTTCTGCCGGCTGATCCATTTCCAGCGTGCCCTCGACAAGCCGCGCAACGACCCCAAGCTGCTGATCGTCGCGCCGATGTCCGGCCACTACGCGACGCTCCTGCGCGGTACGGTGGAAGCCTTCCTGCCGACCCACGACGTCTACATCACCGACTGGATCGACGCCCGCCAGGTGCCGCTGTCGGACGGGCTGTTCGATCTCGATGACTACATCGACTATGTCATTTCCATGCTGCACCGCCTGGCCGGCGACACCCACGTGATGGCGGTGTGCCAGCCGGCGGTGCCCGTGCTCGCGGCCGTTTCGGTGATGGAGGCGGACGGGGACCCGTACGCCCCCAACACCATGACGCTGATGGGCGGGCCGATCGACACGCGCGAAAACCCCACCGCCGTCAACGACCTTGCGATGACGAACGGGATCGACTGGTTCAAGCGCAACGTGATCATGCAGGTGCCGTTCCCGCTGCCGGGTGTCATGCGCGAGGTCTATCCGGGCTTCCTGCAGCTCTCCGGCTTCATGAGCATGAACCTCGACCGCCATCTCATCGCCCATAACGACTTCTTCAACCACCTCGTCACCGGCGACGGCGACAGCGCGGAAAAGCACCGCGAGTTCTATGACGAGTACATGGCGGTGATGGACCTGACGGCCGAGTTCTACCTGCAGACGGTGGAGACGGTGTTCATCGACCACGCGCTGCCGAAGGGCGAAATGATGCACCGAGAGCGACCGGTGGAGCCTGCCGCCATCCGCAACACGGCGCTGCTGACCGTGGAGGGCGAGAAGGACGACATTTCCGGCATCGGCCAGACGCGCGCCGCGCACCGGCTGTGCAGCAACATTCCCGACGAAAAGCGGGCCCACTACATGCAGGAGGGCGTCGGGCACTACGGCGTTTTCAACGGTTCGCGCTTCCGCTCAGAAATCGCCCCGCGCATCGCCGACTTCATCCGCTCCAATCGCTCGCCGGCGAACGCCCCCGTACAGGCCCCGGGGCGCGCAGCGGTTTCCGCAGCCTCCTCGGCGGGTGCGGGTGCGGGGGCGGGGGCGGGGGCCGCAGCCGCAAAGCCTGCCGCAGCCCCCGCACCCAAACACGCGGCAAAGCCCGCAGCCCGGCTGCAGGCCGTTCCGGCCGGTCTCGCCGCGATCACGCTTGCCGCGCCCGACGGCGAACCGGACGACCTGAAGCGCATCTCCGGCATCGGTCCGAAGCTGGCGGCGGCACTCAACGGCGCCGGGATCTACCACATGAGGCAGATCGCGGCCCTGAGCGCGGCGCAGCTTGCCGAGCTTGACGAGAAACTCTCTCTTCGCGGGCGTGCCATTCGCGATGACTGGGTCGCACAGGCAAAGGCGCTCGGCTGAGACGGCGGACCCGCGTGCCAATGGTAACGCGCCCGGGTCCGCGCCGAAATCAGCGCCGGAATCCGCATAGGAACCCGCGCGCTCAGGCGGGGTCTTGCGGCGGCATCAAACGCACGCCCCGGTAGCCCGCCTTGCCGACGCGGGTGCACAAGCGGGACCACTCGCAATCGTTGCAGGCGCTGCGGATGGCGCCTTGCGCAAAGGCATGCCGCAGCCGCGCGACATCCTCACCGCTCAGCACGAATTCAGCCCCTTGCGCGATGGTGCGGCCGAGCAGGGGGCCAACTTCCGCCGCCGCCCGCGCATCGCGCCCACAGACGCGCGCGAGGAAGCAGTGCGGCTCCTTTTCGTGCGCGATGAGCGCCTCGCAGATCGCATCCGGCCCGGAGACGACACGCACGCCTTCGCCGGCGTTCAGCCGCTCCACGATGGCATCGTAGGCGCGGGAAAATTCCGCGTTGTAGCCGTTTCCCACATAGGTCAGCAGGCACAGGAAGTGGTGGCCGCGCAGCTCAACAGTCATTTCCGGATCCTGTTGGAGGTCGCCCGCGCGCGCATGGCATCGCCACGAAGGCCGGCGGGCTCGATGTCGTGTCGCAAGCCGGCCGTGGCGCGGGATCGAACGGGGCGGGACGATAGAGCAAATCGCGACCGGTTTGAAATGATCGGGATGAAATATCCGCAAGCCTGTGCCGGCCGCAGGGCGCGGCAGGGCGCCCTCACAAACCGAAACCGCTGCCGGCCTCGCCGCCGCCCATGGCCGGATCCATCAGATCGTGCAACCGGTTGGCCGCGCACTGGGCGAGCCTGAGCGTCATCGCCTTGCGCCTAGCCGCGGCAAGCGGATGATCGGGTGCCGGGCGCAGCACGTCGGCGCCGAAGCCGTCCGACATCATCAGCCCCGCCTCCTCGGGAAAGATCTCCGCCGGCACGTCGGGATGGGTGGCGAAAAAGAACCGGTCGCACCAGGCCCGGTAGTCCGGCCATTTCGAATCGGCCCGGAAATCGGCGATCGAGGATTTCACTTCCACGATCCAGATCTCGCCCTTGGCCCCCACCGCGACGATATCGGCGCGGCGGCCCGACGGCAGCGTGAATTCCACCACGCAAGCCGCGCCGGAGCGGCGCATCAGACGCGAGACCCCGCGCCGGACCATCAGCGCGGCCTCCGACTGGCGGCCGTCGATCAGCCCGGCGGCGATGGATTGTTCGAAGACGTTCATGAACGCTCCCGTACCTCGAAGATGCCACATTGTTCTTGCTATGTTCGACGAAATCAAGACCACCGGATTTCGGATTTCCAGGGGCCGGCACGAACGGGCGACGGCGCGGGGCAAGCCGGCATTGTAACCCCGGCAGAAAGCACGGCCACGCGGCGGGCGCTTCTTGATCCAGCAGGCCGCCGGACCCGGTTTCGCAACGTTTCGCGGATGGGAATAAAGCAATAAATAACAATGGTTTATACCCTTATTTCAAAAGCGCAATACGGCAAATGAAACCGATAAAAACAACGGAATGTTAAGTGCTCCGCGGTTACACGAGAGACGAGTGACGAGCGGATGACCGAAAAGCGCGCAACAGGCGTGGTCAAGGGGCATATGGTCGAAGCAATCCAACGCAAGGCGAAACCGGCGCCAACCGGTGCGGACGCGGCATCGCCTGCGAACCGGAAGGCGCGACCTGGCGACACGGCATTCGCCGCCGACCCCGCTTTCGACGGTCTGCTTTCGATCCTGCGCGTGGCGACCTGGATCTACGACCCGCGCCGGAACACGATCACCTGGCAGCGCATTTTCGCCGAAACGCCGGGGGAGAGCCGTCCGCAATCGACCGAGCGGCTGGGCGATGTGGTTTCCCGTTATGCCGAGGAGGACCGCGCCAACCTGCTGCGCCACTACGAATCGGCCCTGCGCGACGGACATCACGGGCCGGTGCGCTTCACGGTGATGAACCGGGCCGGCATCGCGACCCATATCGAAAGCGCGGCGATCCGATCGGAATCGAAGGACGGCACGCCGCTGGTACGCGGCATTTTCCGAAATTGCGAGGAGGATGTGGGGCGGGAGGTCGCGCTCAACGATGCGCTGACGCTGCTGAGCCGGCTGACGACGACGTCGCCCTCCGCGATCCTGCTGCTCGACGAGAATGGGCTGATCCGCTCCGCCAACCCGGAATTCCTGCGCACCTTCCACATCACCGACGAGCGCATGGTGGTGGCACGCCACATCCGCGCCTCGGGAAACGTGCTGGGCAAGAGCTTCGTCTCCACCATCGCCACGCTGATGGACAACACCAAGGACGTGCAGAAGGCCCAGCAGCGCTTTCAGCTTGCCGACAATTCGATGGTGACGCTGACCTTCCGCTGCCACCGTTTCGGCGGAACCGCCGGCGAGCAGGGCATGATCTTTGCCGGCGAGGTCACCGATCCGGATGCGGTGGACATGGGCGCGGTCTTCGACCGGCTGCCGACGCCGGCGATGGCCGTCGCGCTGCACGACAACGTGATCGCGGCGGCGAACGCGGCGGCGCTGCGCATGTTCGGCCTCAGGCGCGAGCATGTGGGCAACGACACGATTACCCAGATCCTGATGCGGGCTGCCGACCTCAACCAGATCAGGCAGGACATCGAGGCCGATGGCAGCGAGGCCGGCCTCGTGTGCCCGGTGCGCAGCCTGCTGGGCGGCGCGCAGAACTACCGGGTGAAGGCGAGCGAGTTTTCCGATGACGGCCGCTCGTTCCTGGTTCTGGAGTTCCACGACGCCAAATCCGACCAGCCCCGCCAGAAGACGCCGCGCGGCAACGGCGGCCCGAAAAAGGGACTGCTGAGCCGCGTCGTCGACCATCTCGATTTCTAGAACGCTCTCCCCCGACGAGACCCGCTGCGGCCGATCGAACATGGGCTTTGTCCGGATCGATCGCCGGCCGGCGGCGGGCTTTGCGAATGCGTCGCCGACCTGAGGAACACCTTCCGGACGCCCGGCACCGTCACGCGCGATACCCTCGTCCAGACGCACCTGGAAGCGTTTCAGGGCCGGATTTCGGGCGACGCGGCGCGCATGGCATCGGACGGAACGGCGACGCCGCAGGGCTGGCCTGACGGGTGTGCACCGATGGTTGCGGGATCGTCGGTCTATCCGGTTGCCTGCGGCTTTGGTTTGAGCTATGCAACGCATATCCGCCGGCGGGTCACCGCCGCGCAAAGCTGCACCCGTAGCTCAGCTGGATAGAGCGCTGCCCTCCGAAGGCAGAGGTCACAGGTTCGAATCCTGTCGGGTGCACCATTTTCTTCCCGAAGAGACCTTCCAAATGCCTGGATACCTGGCGCCAGGCTCGCGTTTGATCGCGCGCGGATCTGCTTTCGCGCAGCGGGCCATGCGGGATGAAACTGGGCACTATTGCTGCGCGATAGTGCTGTGACCATTTCAGGCCCATCGTGATGACGGAAGCACCGGTCAATGTTTCCGCGAAACGTTCCATTTTGCCCTTGGGGCCTTCACAATGAACGTGCAAACGCATGCCAACCTGGCCCGCAGCTCCGGCATGGGGCTGGAAAATTACCTCCCTGGCAGAAAAATAGCTCAGGGTAGCGGCGATGCGTGGCGCAATCTCGACGCCCAGATCTTTTCCCGCCCCGCACGCGAAGAGGACATTCTCGTTCCGGCCGTCGCAGAACCGCTTGTCGTCTACATCCTGTCGGGCGAGGCGTTCGTGGAGGAACGTGAACCGGATGGCGACTGGATCGGCGCCAGGGTCCGCGAGGGCGCCTTTTACCTGACCCATGCCGATGAACCCTATCACATGCGCTGGCACACGTCGGATGATCGCCCGTTCGATGTGTTGCAGCTCTATCCCGGCCATGCGTTGATGGAGGCTGCGGCCACATCGCTCGGGCTGAAACTCCCGGCCGTCCGGCTGCAGGATGTCTCTGCAGGCGAGGATCCGCTTGTCGCAAGCATCCTTTCAACGCTGGCGGACGAGCTGCGGCGCGGTCCGGACGGAAATGCATGTCTGGTGCAAGGCCTGGCAAGCGGGCTCTGCGTGCATCTGCTTCGCAACTTTTCTCAAAAAGACACGGCGTGGCGGCGCCGAGAGGCCAGATTGCCTGCCTGGCTGCTGCGCCGCGTTCTGAGCCACATGGACGCGCACCTGGCGGAGACGTTCGACCTCGACGTCCTGGCAGAACTCTGCGCCATGAGCCGGTTCCACTTCAGCCGCGCCTTTCGAAACACCACAGGCCAGCCCCCCTCGCGCTGGTTCATGGCGCGCCGGGTCGAGAAGGCAAAATCGCTGCTTCGCGAAACGGCGCTGCCGGTCGTCGAAATCTCCATGTCCGTTGGCTATGACAGCCCCGGACATTTCGCTCAGGTTTTTCGGAAATACACCGGCCTGAGCCCAACGGCCTATCGCGCCATGTGAGGTTTGCGCAAAATCGCGACAGTCTCCGCAAGGGCGCGAACGCGTGGCGGGGACGAAGCCTCTAGATCTTCTCACGTCCTTCACGGCCCTGGAGGCCAGAGACGGAGAATGAGCAATGGATATCAGGAACAAAGTCGCCCTCGTCACCGGTGCATCCAGCGGCATCGGTGCTGCAACCGCGCGCAAACTTGCTGCAGAGGGCATCAATGTCGGACTTGCCGCACGCCGGCGCGACAGACTCGATGCGCTTGTCGCGGAAATCGCAGAAGGCGGCGGTCAGGCCATCGCGCTTGAAACCGACGTGACGGACCCGGCCTCGTGCAAGCGGGCCGCGGAGGCACTGATCGCGGCCCACGGGCGGATCGACGTGCTGGTGAACAATGCCGGACTAATGCCGCTTTCTGACATCGACAGCTTCAGGACCGATGAATGGCAGCGAATGGTCGATGTGAATATCTCGGGCGTTCTCAATGTCTCGGCTGCCGTCCTGCCACAGATGATCAAGCAGAAATCGGGTCATGTGTTCAACATGTCCTCGATCGCGGGACGCAAGGTGTTTGCCGGCCTGTCCATCTATTGCGCGACCAAAGCCGCGGTGGCCGCCCTGTCGGACGGAATGCGCATGGAACTCGCCCCCAAGCACAATATCCGCGTCACCAGCATTCAGCCGGGTGCGGTCAAATCCGAGCTTTACGAGCAGATCAGCGATCCCGGATACCGCAAGCAGATGGACGATCTCGCCGCCAGAATGACCTATCTGGAAGGCGAGGACATCGCCGACGCCATCCTCTTCGCGCTCAAGGCGCCCGAGCGGATGGACATGTCGGAAATGTTCATCATGCCGACCGAACAGGGCTGGTGAGCCCTCATCGCCGCCGGCTCGCCGGGGAGTGGGGCCATGCGTGAGATCGATCCGCTGCAGAGCTTCCGGCTAATCGAGCCGGGCCGGTTGTGCTGGTGATGACGCATGGGCGTGAGGGGTATGGATGCGCATGACCCGATACCATTTCCGGGCCAGCTTCCTCTCAGAACCGGAAGCTCAAGCGCGCTGAGCCGGAATGCTCGGCGGCCCGCTCTCCGAACTGGCCTGAATAGTCGAGCCCGAGCCTGGCTTGGTCGGTGATGTCCAGCGACAGGCCGGCGCCGAGCACCGCGACGTCCTCGGCGATCGGTGCGCCCTCGACGGTGAAGGCCGCGCCGCCGGCAAGCCGGTTAGTCGAGGTCGGAGTGAGATCGCCGAACCCGTGCCGCCAACCCGCCATGGCGGAAACCCGCGCCAGACGGCCATCACCAGGCAGGGTGAACTCCGACGAAGTTCGCACGCCGAGCGTCGTGAAGGTCACGTCATTGGTCGAGCCGCTCACCGTCAGCGCCGAGGCGCCGCCGCTTTCGGCATAGCCGTCGAGATCGGTGGAGACATAGTTCAACCCTGCGAAAGGCTCGAGCTGCAGCCAGTTGGTCGCGCCCTGCAGGCGGAAGGCATAGCCGATCTCGCCGAAGGCCTGCGCCGTTCCGGCATGGGTCGAGCCCGTCAGCCGCTCGCCCAGCGCTCCGACGACCACATTGCGGGTCGTGTCGATGTCATGCCAGGTGTAGGCCGCACCACCGGACAGGCGGAAGCCGCCGAGCCTCGTGCCGGCATAGGCGCCGATGCGGTAGCTGTCGGCCTTGCTGGACGATCCCCGCGCGCTGACCTCGTAATCGGACGACTGGTAGCCGACGAAGGCGCCGAGACGCGCCAGGCCAAGCTGGGCGTCAGCACCGAACATGCCGCCCCCGGCCGAGCGGTCGAGGCCCGCGGTGTTCGCGGTTGAGCCGGTGGATCCAAGCGATCCGTAGGCCCGCATCCAGATCGTGTAGGCGTCGCCGCCAAGGCCGTCCGGGGCGCCGTGGGTCGCGATCGCGACCCCGGGGGTCGGCGTCGGGCCGCCCTCGTCGAAGGCCTGGTTGATGCGGGTGAAGATGGTCGTGCCGACGAGATTGGCCTCCTGCGTCATGCTGCCCTGCATGGAGGCGACCGCTTCGCCCGACAGCCGGTCAAAGGCGGCGCGGGAACCATCCTCCGACAGACCGAGGATCTGCTGGACCAGCGGATTGGTGATGGGCGTGCCTTGGAGCGACCTGGCGACGGCCTTCTGGTTCGGGGTTTTGGCAACATCTGACAGGACGACGTCGTTGCGCGTCAGGGTCAGGTCGACCGTGGTCGCCGTGTAGCTCAGGGCCGCGTCCAGATAGGCGTAGTTGTCGGTGACGGCGTCGAACTCGCCGGTCCGCCCGCCGTCGGCGGTCAGGATCGTGACGGTCGAGAGATTGGGCGCCGTGCCGGTGGTGGTGACATTGACGGTTCCCGCCAGCGACGCCGTGCCGTTGACCTTGACCTGGGAGTGGGTGTCCGTGTCGAAGTCCACCAGCGCGTAGAGCGCGCCGCCGGCCGAGAAGTCCACGTTGCCGGTGACGGTGAGCGTTGCGGGCGAAATATTGTCCGGCGTGCCGCCATATCCCGCCAGAATGCCATTGGTGCCGACGAAGACGTTGCCGGCGACAGTGCCGCCACCGGCCAGCCCGGCGATGCTCGCGCCGCTCACGTCGAAGCGGTTGGTGCCATTGCCGAGCGTGCCGTTGACGAAGAGAGCGCCTCCGGAGACCAGCACGTCGCCGGCAAAGCCGGAACTGTCGCCCGACAGGAAGGCATTGCCTGCGCCGGTCTTTTCCAGACCGATGCCGGCCGCGGCCGTCAGCGTCGAGCCGATGGTGGCCCCAAGGTTGCCGTCGACATTGAGGAAGGCGGTCGTGCCGGAGGCGGGCGCGAGGTTCAGCGTGCCGCCGGACAGCGTATAGCCGTCGGTCTTGAACTGCAGCGTGTCGACCGACTGCGTGCCGTCGACCGTGACCGTGCCGGCCGTGCCTGCGAAGACCGCGACTGCGCCCACGAACGAACCGTTGATCCCGGCCTCGCCGGGCTGGCCCGTCCAGTTGGTCCCGCTCGTCGACCATGTGCCCGAGCCGCCATCGACCGTGCCGTTGCCGATCGTGTCCGCGCCGTCCCAGAACTGCAGCACCTGCCCGTCGGCGAGCACGACCAAGTTGACCTGACCGGAGATGCCGGTCTGGATCACGCCGTTTGCGTTGGCCACCCCACTGACATTGACGGTACCGTAGCTGCCCGACAACGTTCCGCCATACTGGAACAGCTGGTAGTAGCCCGAAGACCCGGCCGTGGCGTTGAGCGTGCCACCAAGCACCAGATTTCCGGCCACGATGACGAGATCATTCGTGATCCCCCCGACGGTTCCCGCCGTCCCCAATTCGAACTCGGATGTGGAGCCGGAGAACAGGATCAGTTCCCCAACGTTCAGGGTGCCGGGGCTGTTGCCGGCGGAAAGCGTGGCCCCGGACTGGATGCGAACCGTGCCGCCGATCGTTCCGGAGCCGCCGAGCGTGCCCCCTGCAATGTTCAGGGACCCGCTGAAGCTGGAGCCGTCGCCATTGTAGATGAGGGATCCTGCCCCGAACTTGTTCAAGGTCCCCGTGCCCGACAGCGCGCCTGAGACCACCAGATCGGCGTCCTTGTTCTCGAGCCCCGCGTTATTGGTGACCGCGAGATCGCGGGTCAACTGGGTGAAGCCGGTCCCGGTGATCTGCAACAGTCCGGTGGCGAGCGTTACGCTCCCATTCGCCGCGCCGAGATTGGCATCGGAGGAAACGGTAAGCCTGCCGCCATTGACCGTCGTGCCGCCGGTATAGGTGTTGGTGCCGCTGAGCGTCAGGGCGCCGGTGCCGCTTTTCTCCAGCGAACCGCTTCCGGAAATCGTATTGGCGATGTCAACATCGTAGAACTGGATGATCTCCAGGCTGCCGGTGACGGCAATGCCGCCGTTCAGTATGGAATCGGGCCCAAGCTCGAGACGGTTGCTGCCGCCGGTGAATTCGATGGCGTTGGCGCGGGTGCCGCTGGTGCCGGAGAGCCCGCCGGAAATCGTGCCGTTGTTGGCTATAGATAGCCCTGACCCGACAATACCGGCGCCGCCCGCGGCATCCCCCCGTCCTGCGCCGCCGTTGCCGCCCGCGATGATGGCTGATGTGTTGTTGGTGACAAACACGCCGGACACCGACGTGGAGAGGCCTGCTCCGCCCGTGCCGCCATAGCCACGGGATCCGTTGGTGCCAAAGGCCCCATGGGCGCCGCCCAGTCCACCCTGACCGCCCGCGCCACCCGTAATAACGGAGCTGTTGGTGACAGTCACGGCAGCAGTCACGGCGACGCCATGACCACCTTCGCCACCGCCGCCGCCGCCGCCACCGCCGCCGAATGTTGCGTTGTCACCGCCATTGGCCCCATCGCCGCCGTTTTGCCCCGTCCTGTCACCTGCAATCACTGCCGAGGTGGAGATGACCACTCCATGCGCGCCCCCCGCGCCGCCATCACCGCCGGGGCCTCCTGGAGCGCTCGTGGCACCGGTTCCGCCTGCAAAGCCGCCGGCACCGCCGCCACCACCACCGCCATTGCCTGCGCTATCTCTGCCGGCGGTCCCATTGCTTCCGCCGTTTCCCGCTGTACCGCCGCCGCCGCCGCGCCCTACGATGGAGAGACCGCCGGCTGGGCCTTGTCCACCATCGCCACCCCGGCCACCGCCGGCTTGAGCGGTTCCGAGGCCCATGGCGGTCGCAACGACGAGCGCGGTGCCGAGCAGGAGAGTGGTTCTGAGCCTGCGTGAGACGCCCGATCGCGCCAAGCCTGCCGTATCGCAAACCCAGCGAGCCGTTGTTTTCGTTGTGTCCATGGATCCCCCCTCGGCGCGACACCGCGCGCGGCTTGCCCGCGGCGCAAGTTGTGGCATTGGCCGTCTTTTGACGCGGCAGAGAGGGAAGGAGCTATCCCCTGTTTAGGGGTTATTGTTTGAAACCAAGCCTTTGCCGAGCCAAAGGGCCATGAGTGCCGAGCGGCTGGAAACGCCATATTTGCGGAAGATCCGCTTCACGTGGTCGTGGGTGGTGTGGGGACTTTGGTTGTTCTGTTCGGCGATCTGTTTTTCCGTCAGGCCGAGCAGCAGGCCTTGCAGAACCAGTTGCTCAACGGGGGTCAGCGGGGCGCTTGCCACGCCGACGCCTTCTCCAAGCATCTGATGCTTGAAAAACCAGCGAATGCCGCGCAGCGCGTGCGATACGATTTCCTGATCGTCCGCAGTAAAGGGCTCACGGGCGAAGCTGCGATGAAAGCCGATCTGGATTTCCGCATCCTCGTTGATCGGGATGCCGGCCCAGAGGGAATCCTGACGGTCGAGCGCCTTGTAGTAGTTCTGGTAGGAGGGCCCTTCGAACCACTCCGGGGTGGCCAGCTGCTTCAGGCTGAGCACCCGGAAAGTCCCGGCCAGCTCCACGTTGCGCATGGTGGTGATGTCTGGTTCGCCCTTGTCCATTTCCTCGAAAGCCACGCCGATGGCCCCTTTGGTGTGGTCGCAGGGGGTCAGGGTGAAGAGCGTGCGCGGCCGCCAGCCCTTCATCGGATCGCGCGACTTTGGCGAGTTCAACCGCACGCAGCCGATCCAGTCCGCGTTCTGCGCGTCGATCAGGCCGCAGACCGTCTCGAGCAGGAACCGGCGCGAGGCATGGATGGCACCGACGTCGCAGTCGGCCAGGTCGTCCCAAAGCAAATAGATACGTTCGAGTGACGTTGACGTAATCGGCATGCGTTTTCCAGGCGAGACAGTTCAGGTCGTTTACATCGTGTCTGGATACCCTCCATCACCGTCAATAAAAAGGGTCACATCGATCCTTCCAAAGATATTCAATCGGAACGCACGCTGCTGGATTTAAGCCATTTGTTTCAATTGATTGGTGTTGTCTCACGGGAATGCCCCAGTGGCGCAGCCCCAAGAGGACACGGATTTGTTCCGCACAGACTTCGACGGTGCGGTTCCGGAACCGCCGCTTTCGGGAAAGGATCCCGGGGTCTGCGATGTCGGAATTGGCACGCGAGGCGGTCTGGCCGCAATCAGCCGGACGGCTTCGCGTCAATCAGACCGCACGCGCATGTCCATGCAGCCCGAGTGACCGGGGCACGCCGGCATGGAGGCGGACGCTGACGCCTGCCTCGCCGCGCGGTAGCCCGACCGCGCTCTAGGTAATTTTTACGGGACGGACCGGCAGAATTTGCCGCAAGAAGCGCCCGGCCCGACCCCGCGCGCGGCGCGATGGCATTTTGCTATTCCTTTCCAATGGTATAGCCGCCTTCCTTCTGTGGCCCGGTTCCTGCAAAGCGCCAGCGATACGTTCGAGTCGGAGCCTGATACGATGAACATCGCCGATCTTCACCGCCTTCCCTCGCTCATGCCCTTGAGTTTCCATTCCCCGCGCGCGAGCGAGATCACCTGGCAGGACCCGCTTGACAGCGAGGAGAGCCAGTCCGCCGGCACGAACGCGGGAACGGCTTCCGCGGACAGCTCGGAGACCTCGCAGGAGGAGAGCGGAACATCCCCTCTCGTCGCGCCCTCCAGCCAGTTTTCTGAGACGTTTCGCAATTTCCTGCTGCAGCTTCAGGAACGCGGCTTCTTCACCGGCGAGGGGCACGATTTCGTCAACGGCATCGACGGAGCGCAGGTGATCGGCACCGACGAGGCGGACCATATCGCCGTCGGCAGCAACGCGGCGGTGAGTGCCGGGAAAGGAGACGATACGGTCTATGCCTGGTCCGGCTCCTCGGTGGATGGCGGCGAGGGCAACGATACGCTGGTCTCGTGGACACAGGGCCGGCTGTCCGGAGGCGAGGGCGATGACCGCATCGACGCCTGGTCCGACAGCTGGGTCGATGGCGGGTCGGGCGACGATTACCTCTCGGCCTGGTCCAACAGCCTCGTCTTCGGCGGCGACGGCAATGACGACATCTCGGTATGGTCGAACAGCGTGGTGGATGGCGGCGAGGGCGATGACGTGATCGCCGCGTGGACCGGCAGCACGGTCGACGGCGGAGCGGGCGACGATCGCATTTCCGTTCGCGAAGACAGCGAGGTGACCGGCGGCACCGGCGATGACAGCATCACCATCAGTTCCGGTATCGTGAACTACGCCGCGGGCGACGGCAACGACACGATCAGGGCCGAAGGCAAGGTGACGCTGAAATTTGGCGCGGGCATCGAGCCGGAAAGCACCCACGTCGCCTATGACGGCGATACCGCGACGATCACCTTCGACGGCTCCGACGAAAAGATCACCGTGGAGAACGGGCCGGGCGCGCAGGTGCGTCTGGCCTTTTCCAACGGAACGTCCCTCGCCGTTGCGGCGGGCGATGATCTGATCGGCTGACGCGCTCAAAGCGGGGGCGAACCGCCTCCCCGCTCAAAGTCCGCCCGTGCGCGCGACCAAAAGCCCCCGGGCGCCGACCTCTGCCGGCGCCCGCCCTGATGCCGGTCCCGGCGCGTATCCCGACGGCCTGACATGTCGGCCCCGATCGGCGACCGCGCAATTGTCCATTCTTGTCAGAATCTGTTCCCCCGATTTCACCGGGCGCGCGCTTTCCGTAACGGGAGCGCTATCCGGAAAATTACGTTTATACATCAGCTTGGTTCAAGCTGCGCCCGTCCTTGCCAACATCCCGGAATGAAAATACAAGTTTACAAACATCCGACGCTGGATGCGGCACGCTCCCCCGTGCCGCCACGGCGACGGCGGGGAGACGGCACGGGAATGGCACGGGTACTCATCATCGCCGACGACCTGACGGGCGCGCTCGACAGCTCGGTCGCATTCGCCGAGCGGGGCCTGCGCGTCGTCGTCGCGCTCGACACGTCGCGACTGCCCGATGCGCTGGCGGCCGCGCCAGATGTGGTCGCGGTTTCCACCGGCTCGCGCGAGATGTCCGAGGAGGCGGCGAGCGCGGCGGTTTCCCGCGTCTGCGACGTCGTCGGCCGGTTTTCCGGGATCGTGATGAAGAAGGTGGACAGCCGCCTGAAGGGACCGGTGGCGGCTGAGGTCGATACGCTGAGCGCCAGCATGCCGCGGCCGGTGCTGGCCGCGCCCGCCATTCCCCGGCTCGGACGCCTCGTGGTGGATGGCGCCGTCACCGGAACGGGCGTCGACGCGCCCATCGATGTGGCCACCGCGCTGAACCGGCCGGCGGAGATCCCCGATATCCGGACGGATGCCGATTTCGACGAGGCCTTGCCCGACGATCTTGAGGGCACGCTGTTCGTGGGGGCGGCGGGCCTGGCGGAGGCGATCGCGCGTCGGCTTGCGGGCGATCCGGCGATCGGCGGCCAGGCGGGGGAAGGCGTGCCGGAAAGCGGAAGTCCGGTTCTGGCCAAACCGGTTCTGGCCGCAATAGGCTCGCGCGATCCCGTGACGTTGCGACAGATCGCGGCATTGGATAAGGATGCACTTGTCATTGCACCGAACGGTGCGGTTCCGGAGGTCCGTGCCGCGCCGCTCGTTGTCGTGCAGATGGCGCAAGGTGACGATGCGATTGCTCCGCGCGAGGCGGAAAACAGGTTTTCCGGCGGTGTCTGCGACCTTGTCGGGGCGCTGAAGCCGGCAACACTCTTTGCATGCGGCGGCGAATCCGCGGCCGCGATCCTGCGCCGGCTCGGCGTCGGCCTGCTTGAACTGAAGGGAGAGGCCTTGCCTGGAATCCCGGTTTCCCGGGCCCTTGACGGGGCCGTCGGGCTCGATGTCGTGACCAAGTCCGGCGGTTTCGGCATGGCCGACACGCTTGTCCGGCTGTTCGGCGCGCCTGCGCAGGCCGACCTCGCCGGCGCGGATGGGGCGGCCGTCACTGTTTCCGGGCGCGACGCGCCCAAAATTGTTCATTGAGGGATTGGGAATGAAGCAGCGGAAGTCGCTCGCGGACCGGGTCTACCATTCGTTGTTCAGCCGCATTTCCAACGGCGACTATCCAGCGAACCAGAAACTGCCGCCGGAAAACACCCTTTCCCAGGAATTCGGCGTATCGCGGCCGGTGCTGCGCACGGCGCTGGAGCGGCTGCGCGAGGAAGGGCTTGTCTATTCCCGCCAGGGCGCCGGCAACTACGTGCGGGCTCCGCAATCGACGCCGGTGGGCTTTGCGCGGGTGGAGACGCTGGCCGATATCCAGCGCTGCTACGAATTTCGGCTCAATCTGGAGACCAAGGCGGCGGGCCTCGCCGCAGAGCGGCACAATCCGGCCGTTCTGGCCGAGATCGAGCAGGCGCTGGACCTGCTGCGCGACGCCACCGGCTCGCAGCAGCACCGCGAGGATGCCGATTTCGACTTCCACCTGGCGATCTCGAAGGCCTCAAACAACCAGTATTTCGAGGCGACGCTCCGCGCGCTGCGCGATCACGTCAATGTCGGCATGACGCTGCACGGCCAGACCCTGATGCGCGATGGTGCCAAGAGCCTGGAGGAGGTTCTGGGGGAACATGCGGCGATCTTCGCCGCGATCCGCGACCGGCGTCCCGACGACGCCAGCCGCCTGATGCAGGCACATCTGGAGCATTCCCGCGACCGGCTTTTCGGCGGCGGGCTGATCGATCTCAGTATGAAATAGGCCGGGAGCGGATCGCGGACGGTGTTGATCGGGTGGCCCATCCTTCGAGACGCCGTCTTGCGACGGCTCCTCAGGATGACGTTATCGTGTTGTTGGCTCGGCGAAATACATCAACGCATACAACGTCATCCTGAGGAGCCCGCGTAAGCGGGCGTCTCGAAGGACGGGCCGCCAGCGCGTTTTCCGCTCGAAAAACGCTGAATCCCCCGGACGAAGCCGGGGGATGATGGCGGCAGGATCGCTTCAGCTGCGCCCGGCCGCCAGCTTGCCCGCGTAGGAGAGCGCGGAGAGCATGTTGGTGTGGTTGGCCTTGCCGGTGCCGGCGATGTCGAAGGCCGTGCCGTGATCGACCGAGGAACGGTCGATGGGAAGCCCCAGCGACACGTTCACCGCCGTGTCGAAGGCGATCAGCTTGATCGGGATGTGGCCCTGGTCATGGTACTGGGCGACGACCAGATCGAACGCACCCTGGTTGGCACGGTGATAGACCGTGTCGGCCGGGATCGGGCCGGAAACGTCGATGCCCTCGGCCTGCGCCTGCTTGATGCCCGGCACGATCTGCTCGTCGTCCTCGCGGCCGAACAGGCCGTTCTCGCCGCAATGGGGATTGATGCCGGCGACCGCGATGCGCGGGTTCTCCACGCCCATGCGGCGGAAGTGGTTGTAGCCGGTGCGGATCGTCTCCAGCACGCGCTCCGGCGTCGCCCGGCCGATGGCGTCCTTCAGAGAGACATGGGTGGAGACGTGGATGACGTTCAGCGTATCGGAGGCCAGCAGCATCCACGAGCTCTTGCAGCCGGTCAGGTGCGCCAGCATGCCGGTGTGGCCGTCATAGTGATGGCCGGCGGCATTCAGCGCCTCCTTGTTGATCGGCGCGGTGACCATGCCGGCCGCCTCGCCGGCCTGGATCATCTTCACGGCCGTGTCGACATAGCGGAACGATGCCTCGCCGCAGGCCGGCGACAGCACGCCGAAGCGACCCGGCAGATCGGCGACCGGCACATGGACCACGGCCAGTGAGCCGGCGGGTGCCGCCTCGCCATGGGCATGCAGCGCGAGCGTCAGGCCGCAGACGTCGCGGGCACGTTCCAGCGTGTCGAAGTCGCCGATCACCGCATAGCGCGCACGCTCGGCATCCGAAAGGCTCGTCATGGCCTTGACGGTCACCTCGGCGCCGACGCCAGAGGGATCGCCCATGGTGATGACGATGGGTTTGTCGTTCATGTCTCAACTCCAGTGGGCGGCAGGTCAGGCGAGATCGGCGGCGTTCAGGCAGCGGCCGGGCGTCTTGCCGTCGAGAATGCTCTGGATATCCTCGATGACCATCAGCCCCATGTTCTCCACCGACTCCTTCGTATCCGCCCCCGAATGCGGCGTGCACACCGTGCGCGGATGGGCGAAGACCGGGTGGCTCACATCCGGCGGCTCGCTGACGAAGGCATCGAGCGCGACGCCGCCGAGCCTGTCGGCGGAAAGCGCTTCGGCGACCGCATCGAGATCGACGACCTCGCCGCGCGCCAGGTTGAGCAGGCACGCCGTCGGCTTCATCAGCGCGAGCTTTTCCGCATTGATGAGGGCAGCGTTGCCCGCCCCGCCGAAGACATGCAGCGAGACGTAGTCGGACGCCTTCAGAAGCGCGTCCAGCTCGACGATCTCGACATTGTTCGCGGCGGCGAACGCGCGGTCGGCATAGGGGTCGGTGGCGACCACCTTCATGCCGAGGCCGCGCGCCTTCAGCGCCAGCTTGCGGCCGATGTTACCGAGACCGACGATGCCCAGCACCTTGCCGCCGAGCTGGGTGCCGACCTTGCGGTCCCAGCCGCCGGAGACAACCGAGGCGTGGCCGGCGGGAATGTTGCGGGCGAGCGCGAACATCAGACCCAGGCTGAGTTCGGCGACTGCATCGGCATTGGCGCCCGGCGTGTTTACGACCGGCAGGCCTTTCGCGGTGCAGGCGGGAATGTCGATGTTGTCGACGCCGACGCCGTGCTTCAGCACGCCCTTGAGCTTTGCCGCGCCCTCAAGCGTTTCCGCCTTTACCGGAACGAGACCGACAACCAGGAAATCGGCCTCGGCGATGTGCTCCGACGTACCGCCATCGGGCTTGGCCGTGTCGACGCAACGGACGAGCGTCCAGCCCTTTTCCTTGATCAGGTCCGGCACGCGGCCGTGCTTGCCGAAGCCGGGGGAGGTGGTGAGGATCGTGGTCATGCGCCAAGGAGCCCGTGCTTGACGAGGATGGCGCGGATCTGCGCGTCCTGTTCGGGGTTCGGCAGCAGGGCGGGCTGACGGCTGGCGCCGACGGAATTGTCCATCACCCACAGCGCGCGCTTGACCATGGCGGGCGGGAAGCCCAGCGCGTAGAGATCGACGCGCAGCGCCGTGTAGGCTTCCTGCGCAGCGGCCGCACCCGCCTCGTCGCCGGCATTGAAGCAGGAGACGATGCGCGCCAGCACTTCCGGCATCACGTTGCCGAGACCGGAGATGGGGCCCGCGGCGCCATTCTGCAGCGCCCAGTGGACGAGGTGGTCGGGGCCGGAATAGACGTCGAAGCCCTCGACCTCGCGCCCGATCGCCATGTAGGCCTCCAGCGTGTCCTGTTTGCCGCCGGAATCCTTGATGCCGGCGATGTTGCCGTGGTCGGCGAGCCGGCGGGCCGTTTCCGGCTCGATGTGGTTCTGCGTGCGGGCCGGGATGTCATAGAGGTAGATCGGCGTCTTCACCGCATCGGCGACGGTGGTGAAGTGGCGCTCCAGACCGTCCTGCGTGCAGGCGATGAAGAAGGGCGTGATCACGGCGATGCCGTCGACGCCGACGCGGTCGATCTCCCGGGCGAGCTTCACCGTCTCGAAGGTGGCCGGCATGCCGGCGTTGACGATGACCTTGGCCTTGCCGGAAACCTCGTCGACGACGGCCTCGGTGAGCTTCACCTTCTCCTCGAAGGTGAGGGCGGAGAAATCGCCGTTGGTGCCGGCGCACAGGATGTTGTTGCCGGCTGCGACCTGGCGTCGGACCTGGGCGCGCGTCGCTTCGAAGTTGATGGTCTCGTCTTCGTTGAAACAGGTCACGAGGGCGACATAGGCGGACTTGGTCATTTCGTTTCCAGGGTCATGGTCTTGGCCTCCCGGCGACGGGCGAGGAACCGGGAGAGAACCGGCCAGCCGAGCGAGAGGACCGTCAGGGTGAGGAACAGGATGGTAAGGGGGCCCGAGGCGAAGGCGAACAGATCGTCATGGGTCTGCATCAGGCCGCGGCGCAGGTTCGCCTCCAGCATGGGGCCGAGGATCATCGCGATGCACAGCGCCGCTTGGCTGAAGCCGAACTTCTGCATGAACCAGCCGAGCACGCCGAACCCGACCATGGTGTAGAGGTCGACCGGGTTCAGGTTGATGGCGAACGAGCCGATGAAGCAGAAGATCATGATCGCCACGGCCAGGATGTGGCGCGGCACGGCGAGGATGCGGCTGAAGAGAGGGATCAGCGCCATGCCGAAGATGAACATGAAGATCGTGGCGAGAAAGGTGCCGCCGAAGATACCGACGATCACGTCCGGGTTGGTCTGGAACATGATCGGTCCGGGCGCAAGACCCTGGATCATCAGCCCGCCCATGAGGACGGCGGTGACGACGTCACCGGGGATGCCGAGCGCCAGCAACGGAATGAGCGCGGCGGCGCACACGGCATTGTTGGCGCTCTCGGTCGCCGCGATGCCCGGCGCATAGCCGGTGCCGAACTTTTCAGGCGTCGGCGAAGACCGGCGCGCCTCGTTGTAGGAGATCCACGACGCGGTGCCGGAGCCGACGCCCGGGATGATGCCGATCAGCGTGCCGATCAGCGAGCCTCGGATCAGCGCGCCGCGGCTCTCGCGCATGTCCTGCCACGAGGGCCAGCGGCCGCGCACCGGCTGGATGTTGGGCTCGTCGCGCGCCATGCGCTCCATCAGCGTGAACACTTCCGACAGCGCGAAGAGGCCGATCAGGGCCGGAGTGAAGGCGAAGCCCGAGGCAAAGCCGGAAACACCGAAGGTGTAGCGCAGCACGCCGGAGATCGGATCGGCGCCGACGCAGGAGATCAGGATGCCGAGCAGGCCGGAAATGGCGCCCTTGAGAAGATCGCCGGAGAGCGAAGCGATGATGGTGAGGCCGAACAGCGCCAGCGCGAAATATTCCGGCGCGCCGAACTGCAGCGCGATGGAGGCAAGCTGCGGGGCAAGGGCGGCGAGCACCACGGCGGCGACGAGGCCGCCGATGGTGGAGGCGATGGTCGCCATGCCGAGCGCCTTGCCGGCCTCGCCCTTCTGCGCCATCGGATAGCCGTCGAGCACCGTGGCGGCGGAGGCCGGAGTGCCGGGCGTCCTCAGCAGAATGGAGGAGATGCAGCCGCCATAGATGCCGCCGATATAGATACCGATCAGCATGTTGAGGCCCATGACCGCCGGCATGCCGAAAGTCAGCGGAATGAGCAGCGCCACGCCCATGGTGGCGGTCAGGCCCGGCAGGGCGCCGATGACGAGACCCCCGAGCGTGCCCAGCATGATCGCGCCGAGCACGTCGATGTGGAACAGGGGGGCGAGATAGGCGAGCGTCTCCATGACCAGCGGCCTGTCTTGATGTCTCTTGATAAACGTCGGGCCGGAGCCGTCCTTGCGGCGGTTCCGGCCCGGGATTTCGTCTGGCGATGCCTACTTGTTCATGCCGTACATGCCGATGTCCTTGAGCACGCGTTCGGCGGACTTGCTGTCCTTTTCGGCGCGCGCCTTGAAGGTGGCCGCGTCCTCGTACGTCACGAACTCGCCCATGTCGGTCATCTTCTTGACGAACTCATCGTCGGTCGCGATCTTCTTCACCGCCTCGCGCAGGAAGGCGAGATCGGCTTCCGGAATGCCCTTCGGCGCGATGATGCCCTTCCACGAGGACCACGTGAAGTTGATGCCCTTTTCCACCGCCGTCGGCGTGTCGGGGAAGAGGTCGATGCGCTTGGGCTCCATCACGAAGATCGGCTTCATGTTGCCGGCCTTGGACTGGGCCAGCGCTTCGGCCGGAGAGGCGACCATGGCGTCGATGTGACCGCCGACGCAGGCCGTGCGGGCATCGGACGAGCCGTTGTAGGGCACGTTCTCGATCTTGATGTGGGCTTCGTCGGCGAAGGCCTGGGCCGACACATGGTTGGCGCCACCGGCTCCGGAGTTGCCGATCTGCGGCGCCTTGGTCTTGGCGTACTCGAAGAAGCTTTCGAAATCGTCGAACGGAGCGCCCTTGCAGGCGACCATCACCTGGATGCTGCGCCCGAAGAGGCCGACGAACTCGACATCATCGAGCGTGTAGTCCGTGCCGCCGAGGTGGGGCAGGATGGCGATGGGCCCTTGCGCGCCGGCGCCCAGCGTGTAGCCGTCCGGACGGGCATGCACGGTGGCCGAGGTGCCGATGGCGCCGCCGCCGCCCGGCTGGTTGCGCACAACGAACTGCTTGCCGTCATAAAGCCGCTTGAAGGTGTCGGCGACCACGCGCAGCGACAAATCGGTGCTGCCGCCGGCAGAATAGGGAACGATGACCTGGATGGGCCGGGAGGGGAAGTCCGCGGCCGCGGCGGGAGCCGCCATCAGGGCCAGGGTCATTCCGATAATCAGTTTCCGCTTCACGTCGGTTTCCTCCGTATCGTGTTCGTGACGTATCCGTTGCTGCGCACCGCGCGACCGGGACGGCCGGTCAGGGCAGCCACACGTTCAGAACTGTGGTGAAAGCGTAGTAGACGGCCGTCGTCGCGATGCAGGGCAAGAGGATCAGCACCAGCGGACGGCGCTCGCCGAACAGAACCAGGCCGGCCACGAAGGCGACCAGGGTCGAGGGAATGTAGCCGATGGCCATGAAAGCGGCCGCGTAGGCGACCATGAGCGCCGCAAACAGCCCCATGCGCGCGAAGGTCGCGCGGCCGGGCAGGCTGACGGGCTCGTCGGCGCCGCCGAGTTTCATGTGCATGAGCGCGCGCACGATGAGGATCAGCGCAAGAGCGGCAATGAGCGCTATGGCGAGCCAGGGCACGAATGCCGAGCCGGCAACCGTGCCGGTCGGCGCGGAATGCACGTAAGTGGTCCGCCAGGCGGCAAAGGCGCAAAAGGCCAGTATGACCGCGCCGATGACGACATCGCTTTTTCGAGAATCCATCCCGACCATGGGTGTCCTTGACTGGGGCTTTTCAGACCGGCCGCAGGCCGACCTGCCCGCGCCTCCCTAACCAGCTTCATGGGCGAAGGGAAGAATGCGCAGCTCGCCTCTAGATGTCAAATTATAAATCCACATGTATGCTCAATCTCTGGTCTTTCGCAATTTCATTGGGCAATTCCCGATTTTTCACGGTATTTCGACTGGTTGAGGCTCCATATTTTTACTTATAAAATCATATAGTTAATATAAAATCAGATATTTAGGGCGGGCTGGAAGAAAGACTGCATGTCGGGCACGAAGCCCATTTATACCAATTGACAAATTTTGATGCAGAGATGATTTTCTGTCGGATTCCGCGAGCATGCCGCCTGCCGGGAACGGCGTTTCGAGACAGGTGGAAAGGCGGCACGTGCTGACGAATTCGGGTGCTCCGCGCCCGGAATTCACTCCCGGACCTGTCGGAGATCGTGATGCTCGAATTGACCAATCCCATCGAACTGCAAAGACCGCCGGTGCTTCACTTTGGCGCAGGGACGCTGTCGCGCCTTGCCGACTGGGCCGAGACCCGGGGCTTTCGGCGCCCCTTCGTGGTGGCGGACCCGGTCAACGCCGCGCGGATCGATCGGCTCGGCCTGGATCGGCCCGGCTCCGGCAAGGTTGCCTGTTTCGGCGACGTGACGGGCGAACCGGACCTTCCGATGCTGGAACGCGCAGTGGCGGCGGCGCAAGGCGCCGATCTCGTCATCGGCTTCGGCGGCGGCTCGGCTATGGATCTCGCCAAGCTCGTGGCCGTGATGGTGGGGCGCGACGTTCAGCTTGCAGACATTTCCGGCCCCAACCGGGCGCCGGCGCGCGAGGTCGGGCTGGCGCAGATCCCGACAACGGCCGGCACCGGATCCGAAGTCGGCACGCGCGCGCTCATCACCGATCCTGAAACCTACGCCAAGATCGCGACCGAGAGCGTCCACATGCTGGCGGATATCGCCATCATCGATCCGGCGCTGACGGAAAGCGTGCCGGCCTTCGTGACCGCCGCGACCGGTGTCGACGCGATGGCCCACTGCGTGGAGGCCTATACCTCCAAGCGCGCGCATCCGCTGATCGACGCCTATGCGCTGCAGGGCATCCAGCTTGTCGGCAAGTACCTGAAGCGCGCCGTCGACGACGGATCCGACACGGAGGCCCGCGCCGGGCTTTCGCTTGCCGCGTTTTACGGCGGGGTATGCCTCGGCCCGGTCAACACAACGGCCGGACATGCCGTCTCCTACCCGCTGGCGCGCTACAAGATCGCCCACGGCATCGCTAACGCGCTGATTTTCCCGCACGTTCTGGCGGCCAACGCGGATGCCACGGCGGAAAAGACCGCGCATGTCGGCGCCGCGCTCGGCTTTGAGACCGGCAGCGCAGAGCAGGTGTTGGACGGCGCGATGGAGTTCTGCCGCGCGCTTCAGCTCGACATGCGGCTTCGCGCGCACGGCGTGCCGAAGGAGGATCTCGCCGAGATGGCGAAGGATGCCCACGGCATCCGCCGGCTTCTCGACTGGAACCCGGTCGATCTCGGCGTCGAGGATATCCTGGCGATCTACGAAAGGGCCTGGTGAGGCCGGCACCTCCCCGCGAAACCTTCAAGAGCCCTCTATCGTCATCCCCCGGCGAAGTCCGGGGGATCCAGCGCATTCAACGCGCAAGGATCGTGCTGGATTGCCCGGACTTCGCCGGGCAATGACGGCTTTTGGCAAAGGCGGACGGCCGGGACCTGTCCACCTCGTCACGGGCCGGCTTTCCACTTCTCTCAAAGGGCCGCCGCGATTTCCTCTACCACAGCCTCGGCCGCCGCGCGGCGGTCGGCGGCGCCGGTGATCGGGCGGCCGCAGACGAGATAGTCGGCACCGGCGCGGATGGCATCGCCCGGCGTCATCACGCGTTTCTGGTCATCCGCCGACGATCCGGCCGGGCGCACGCCGGGCGTGACCAGCACCAGATCGGGGCCGACGAGATCGCGCAAGTCGCCCACTTCCTGCGGCGAACAGACGATGCCGCCCATGCCGGCGGCCCGTGCCGCGACCGCGCGCGATTTTACAAGTTCGGCCGCAGATCCGGCATAGCCCGCCGCCTTCACGTCCTCGTCGTCCATGGAGGTGAGCACGGTCACGCCCAGAAGGCAGAGACCGGCGCCCCCAAGCCCGGCAACGGCGGCGCGCATGGTCTTCGGGTAGGCGTGGATGGTGACAAAGGTCATGCCCATCTTCGCGATGTTGCGCACCGCCTGTTCCACCGTGTTGTCGATGTCGAGCAGCTTCACGTCGAGAAAGACCTTGTGGCCTTCGCGGGCCAGTTCCTCGGCGAAGGGCAGGCCGCCGGCGAACTGCAGCTGCATGCCGACCTTGTAGACCCCGACCGCACCCTTCGTTTCCGCGACGATGGCGCGGGCTTCCTCCACGGTGGGCACGTCGAGCGGCAGGATGAGCCGATCGGTAGCGGTTTGGGGCTGGAAAGACATCGGCTGGCTCCTCGAATCGGTCCCGGGACAGGGGAACGGGCCTATGGTTAGTCGATCCCGGCACGGGAGGGAATCGGCCTTGCGCGCGCAATGCCTGCCGCAACTGACGTTCAGCGCTATTTTCTTCGCCCCGCTCGGCTGCTAAGAAGCCTGCGCTCCCTTGACACTGCCTTTGACACTCAAGGTCCGGCCTCGCACTTGAAGGATTCCGCATGCGTTCCGCCTCGATCACGCGCGCCACGAAGGAAACCGACATCCAGGTGACCGTCAATCTGGACGGCACGGGTGCCTATGATGTGGTGACCGGCATCGGCTTTCTCGATCACATGCTGGAGCAGCTCGCCCGGCATTCATTGGTCGACATCACCGTGCGCGCGGCCGGCGACACGCATATCGATTTTCATCACACCACCGAGGACGTGGGCATCGCGCTCGGCCAAGCGGTGCGCCAGGCGCTTGGCGACATGGCGGGCGTCACGCGCTATGCCGACGTGCACCTGCCGATGGACGAGGCGATGACGCGCTGCGCGATCGACGTGTCCGGCCGGCCGTTTCTGGTCTGGCAGGTGGAATTCTCCAAGCCGAAGATCGGCGATTTCGACACCGAGCTCTTCGAGGAGTTCTTCCGCGCCTTCGCGATGAATGCGGGGATCACGCTGCATATCGCCAATCTCTACGGCACGAACTGCCACCATATCGCCGAGACCTGCTTCAAGGCGGTCGCGCGGGCGCTTCGCGGCGCGATCGCGCTCGATCCGCGCCAGGGCGCGCGCGTGCCCTCCACCAAGGGCCGGCTGGGAGACTGATCGCTCATGAGCGCTTTCATGGTGATGACGCCGCCGCCCTCGGACGATGCCGAGCGGGATGCGACCAAAGTCGTCTTCGTCAAGGAGGGCTTCTGCTGGCCCGCCTTCTTCTTCGCCGTGCCGTGGCTTCTCTTTCGCGGCCTCTGGCTGGTGCTGGTCGGCTATCTGGTGCTGGCGATCCTCGTTGCGGGCGCCGGCGAGCTCATCGGCGGGGTTGCACCGTTCGTCGCAGGTTTCGCTTTCTCGCTGCTGTTTTCGCTGGAGGCCAACGGCCTGCGCCGCTGGACGCTGGAGCGGCGCGGCTGGCGGATGGCCGGCGTGGTGGCGGGCGCGAACCGCGACGAATGCGAGATACGCTTCTTTTCCGCCTGGAAGGGACCGGAACCCGCCGCGCCGGCGGCCGGCCGTTTCACGCCCCCCGCGGCCGACGGCCGGAAGGCTCCTCCCGCTCGCGTCCCGACGCCCTCCGACGAGGTGATCGGCCTGTTTCCGGAGGCAACGCGATGACCGTCGCCATCATCGATTACGGTTCCGGCAACCTGCACTCCGCGACCAAGGCTTTCGAACGCGCGGCGCGCGACAACGGCCTTGCGGAGGAAATCCGCCTTACCTCCGATCCGGATGTGGTGGCGGCCGCCGACCGCATCGTGCTGCCGGGCGTCGGCGCCTTCGCCGATTGCCGGCGCGGACTTGCCGCCGTTTCCGGCATGGACGAGGCGCTGCGCGAGGCGGTCATCACGAAAGGCCGGCCGTTCCTCGGCATCTGCGTCGGCATGCAGCTGATGGCCGAGCGCGGGCTCGAATACGAAACGAGCCAGGGGCTCGGCTGGATCGCCGGCGACGTGGTGATAATGAAGCCCGACGATGCGAGCCTGAAGATCCCGCACATGGGCTGGAACACGATAAACGTCGGCGCGGACGTCCATCCGGTCCTCGCCGGCATCCCCACCGGGCCCGACGGACGCCACGCCTATTTCGTGCATTCCTATCACCTTGAGGCGCACAGGCCGGAAGAGGTGGTGGCGAGCTTCGATTACGGCGGACCGTTCACCGCCATGGTCGGGCGCGACAATATGGTGGGCACCCAGTTTCACCCGGAAAAGAGCCAGCAGCTCGGCCTCGCCCTCATCGCCAATTTCCTGAAATGGAAGCCGTAAGCCCTGAAAGCGGGCCGGCTGCCGATACGGACAGACCCATGATCCTCTTTCCCGCGATCGACCTGAAGGGCGGCCAGTGCGTGCGCCTGAAGCTTGGCGACATGGCCGAGGCGACCGTCTTCAACGACGACCCCGGCGCACAGGCCAGAACCTTTCAGGACCAGGGCTTCGAGTGGCTGCACGTGGTCGACCTCGACGGCGCGTTTGCGGGCGAAAGCCGCAACGGAGAGGCCGTCGACCGCATCCTCGCGGCCACGACGAACCCGGTGCAGCTCGGCGGCGGCATCCGCACCATGGCGCAGATCGATGCCTGGCTTGAAAAGGGCATCCGCCGGGTGATCCTCGGCACGGTGGCCGTGCGCGATCCCGATCTCGTCAGGGCGGCGTGCAAGGCGCATCCGGGCCGCGTCGCCGTCGGCATCGACGCCCGCGGCGGCAAGGTGGCGGTGGAAGGCTGGGCGGAGACCTCCGAACTCACCGCCGTCGATCTGGCGCAACGCTTCGAGGACGCCGGCGTCGCCGCGATCATCTACACCGACATCGACCGCGACGGCGTGCTGAAGGGGCTCAACATTGCTTCCACGCTGGAGCTCGCGCGCGCCGTCTCCATTCCGGTCATCGCGTCGGGCGGACTTGCCTCCATCGACGACGTGAAACGGCTTCTGGAGCCCGATTGCGCCATTCTGGAGGGCGCGATTTCGGGCCGGGCGCTCTACGACGGGCGGCTCGATCCAGCCGAGGCGCTGGCGCTGATCAAGGCGGCACGAGGTAACTGACCATGCTCAAGGCCCGCGTAATTCCCTGTCTCGACGTCAAGGACGGCCGTGTCGTCAAGGGCGTGAATTTCGTCGATCTCGTCGATGCCGGCGATCCGGTGGAGGCGGCCAAGGCCTACGATGCGGCGGGGGCCGACGAACTCTGTTTCCTCGATATCACCGCAAGCCACGAGGACCGGGGCATCCTGCTCGACGTGGTGCAACGCACGGCCGAGCAGTGCTTCATGCCGGTTACCGTCGGCGGTGGCGTGCGCACGGTTGAAGACATCCGCGCGTTGCTGAAAGCGGGCGCCGACAAGGCTTCGATCATGACCGCGGCGGTCAAGGACCGGCAGTTCGTGCGTCGCGCGGCGGAGAAATTCGGCAACCAGTGCATCGTCGTGGCGATCGACGCCAAGCGGGTGAGCGGGGAAGGCGAGCCGGGGCGCTGGGAAATCTTCACCCACGGCGGGCGCAATGCGACGGGCATCGACGCGGTCGAATACGCGCAGGAGGTGGTGGAGCTCGGCGCCGGCGAGCTGCTGCTGACTTCCATGGACCGGGACGGCACCAAGGTCGGCTTCGATATCGAACTGACCCGCACCATTGCCGATGCGGTGCATGTGCCGGTGATCGCGTCTGGCGGGGTCGGCACGCTCGATCATCTCGTCGAAGGCATCCGCGACGGCCATGCCACGGCGGTGCTCGCCGCCTCGATCTTCCACTTCGGGACCTACACGATCGGCGAGGCGAAGCGCCACATGGCGGCTGCCGGCATACCGATGCGCCTCGACGGGGACGCGAAATTGTCCTAAATGATGCGGCGCACGCGTTCCGTACGCTTCAAAGGGGCATTCGAGATGCGCGCGCGCCCCGTGACCGCGCCTGCCGCCGGTCCCCACGATCAAGGCCTGCCATGTCCGATTTCACGCTGAACGATCTCGCCGACATCGTCGCCAGGCGCGCGCGCTCCGGGGATCCGGGCTCCTACACCGCCAAGCTCATCGGCAAGGGCATCGCCAAATGCGCCCAGAAGCTGGGTGAGGAGGCCGTGGAAACCGCGATTGCCGCCGTCGAGCGCGACCGCGCGGGAGTGACGTCGGAGGCCGCCGACCTACTCTATCACCTGTGCGTGGTGCTGGAGGCGTCGAACGTGCCGCTTGACGATGTGATGGCGGAACTTGCCGGGCGGACCGGCCAGAGCGGCCTGGAGGAGAAGGCCTCGCGGCCGAAGGAATAGGGTTTTCATCATCCGGCAAGGGGAATTCGGAGGGGCCTGAGCGCGTTTCGGCCGGGTGGGCAGGTCGGCGAGGGCTTCCTTCCGGCCATTTTCCACGATCATGATCGCCGAACGGCGCGCTCCTGATCAAACCCGCGCATGGCGAGGAAACCCCACGCGGGCGAATGGGCCCGAAATGCAGGATCTGGTTGGAGCGCGCAACACCTTGCGCGGTGAATGCATGGACGAAGTGCTACCGGCGGAACTCTCTCCCTACACCACCTTTTCCGAAGTGGAATGGGCCAGGCTTCGCGCCGACACGCCGATGACGCTGACGGCGGAGGAAGTTCGACGCCTCCAGAGCCTCAACGATCCGGTCTCGCTGGCCCAGGTGGAGCGCATCTACCTGCCGCTGTCGCGCCTGCTCTCCTTCTATGTGGAGGCGATGCAGGGCGTGCATCTGGCGACCAAGAAGTTTCTCGGAACCAACAACAACAAGGTCCCCTACATCATCGGCGTGGCGGGATCTGTCGCGGTCGGCAAGTCCACCACCGCGCGCCTCTTGCAGGCGCTTCTCGCCCGCTGGCCGGCGAGCCCCAAGGTCGATCTGGTGACCACGGACGGCTTCCTCTACCCGAACGCCGTTCTCGAACGCGAAGGGCTGATGCGGCGCAAGGGCTTTCCGGAGAGCTACGACCTGCCGGAGCTGCTGCACTTTCTCTCCGACATCAAGGCCGGACGGCGAAATGTCCGCGCGCCGGTCTATTCCCATTTCTACTACGACGTGATGCCGGGGCAGTCGATCTTCATCGACCGGCCGGACATCCTGATCGTGGAGGGGCTCAACGTGCTGCAGACGTCCAAGCTGCCGCGCGACGGCAAGGCCGTGCCCTACGTCTCCGATTTCTTCGACTTCTCCGTCTATATCGATGCGGAGATCCCGGTGCTGCACGACTGGTACGTGCAGAGGTTCATGCGGCTGCGCGAAACCGCCTTCCGCGACGTGGGGTCCTACTTCCACAAGTATTCCAAGGTCACCGACAAGGAGGCGATGGATATCGCCAATGACCTGTGGACCAACATCAATCTGGAAAACCTGTCGGAGAATATCCTGCCGACGCGCCCGCGCGCCGACCTGATCCTGACCAAGTCGGCGAACCACTCCATCGAGCGGGTCGCTCTGCGCAAGATCTGAGATCGTCGCCACCCGGCGGGTGCGCGCCAAACGACCATGAAAAAGGCCCGCCGAGTATCTCGGCGGGCCTTTTCCTGTCGCTTCATTCGGAAAGTGAACACGCAGGTTCAGGCGGCGTCGCTGTCCTTGATGGAGTTCAGGAACGAACCCACGTGGTCGCGCAGCATGGAGGCTTCCTTTTCCAGCGCGACGGACGCGTCCGCGACCATCGCCACCGCCTGGTTGGCGACGTCGGCGGCCTGGGAGACACCCTCGATGTTTTCCGACACGTCCTGGGTGCCGCGCGAGGCCTCCTGAACGTTGCGGGCGATCTCCGTGGTGGCGGCACCCTGCTGTTCGACGGCGGCCGCAATGCCGGAGGTGATCTCGTTGATCTGGTTCACCGTATGGGTGATCTCGCTGATCGCTCCCACGGCAAG
>NZ_JBANCG010000014.1:0-99859 GCF_037026715.1 Breoghania sp. JC706 | reverse complement strand
AGACACCAGGCTTGCAGTTCGTTCGCGTGGGTCTTCTTGGGCGGCGTTGACCGTTCGTGTCGAATGAACACGTCTCCGCATTGCGTGAGAAGTCTTCAATTGTCTTCGTCTTCGTTCGGCGCGCTTTCTATTCGCAGGCACGAAACCACGCGGGAACACGCCAATGCATCCGATCGTCCACCTTCGGGAATTGTCGCTCCAGAGCCAAACGCATGGCGCGAATTTCGAAGCGCTTATGGCCAGTGTTGCGGCGCCGCTTGGCGCAAGGCTGTTGGGCGCGCGCTATGTCGAGGTGCCGCCGGGCAAGAGAGCATGGCCGCTTCATTGTCATCACGCCAATGACGAGCTCTTCGTCATCCTCGGTGGGCGTGGCGTGCTGAGATATGGCGTGGCCGAGCACTGTGTAAACGCGGGCGATGTGGTTGTCTGTCCTGCCGGTGGGGTGGAGACGGCACATCAGCTCAGGGCGGACGGAGATGAACCGCTGCGCTATCTGGCGATCAGCACCATGAACGAACCTGATGTTCTGGAGTATCCCGACAGCGGAAAGGTCGCGGTTTTTGCGGGTGCAGCGCCGGGTGGCGAAAAGGCTGCGCGACGGTTGGAGCTGACCGTGAAGAAAAATGCCGCGGTCGGCTATTGGGAGGGCGAAGAATGACCGCTTGCCGCTGCCGGGCGATACGGCGCGACGTGGAGCCCTGCAGGGCCGGTTCTTGGCATAAGTATAAGCCTCACCATACCGTGCTGATTTGCGTTGCGAAAGCTCCCCATTCCCATTTTTCGAAGGTGGGAAGGAAATCAAGGCCGAAGGTGGCGAAAAAATGGCTGCACAGGAGGCGCTTGTCAGGCGTCGCGATCATGGGTGTTCGTGTGCACTCACATGCTCCATCTTCGCGGCTTGCGACTGCATCCAGGCGCGAATGTTTTTGATGCGACGGTCGCGCTTAAGGGCCGGGGGGTAGCAGAGGTGGTACCCCGCATTCACCGGAATCTTGTGCTTCAGGATCGGCAGGAGGCGGCCCGCGTCAATATCGCAGCCCGCGATCTCGACACCGGCAAGTGCGATGCCGGCGCCGTCGATCGCGGCCTTGAGACCTAGGCCCGATGTATCGACGATCGTGATTGCCGCCGGCTCGACCGGGCCGCCCGGCAATGTTTCGTTCCAGCGCCGGAAATCCTCGCGCCGATGTTGGGAAAGAAACAGGTTCATCCCCGAGATTGCCTTGCGGATATCCACCTCGTTCCGTACCTGCCAGTCCGCGGCGCGCCCCAGCAATGTGACGTTTTCATCGAAGAGCCGCTCGGAAACGACGCCGCTCCATTGTCCTGAACCGTGACGCACTGCAGCGTCCGCGACGCCGGCGCCCAGATCGACGGCAGTCTGGGTGGTGGAGATCAGGAGTTCGAACCCGGAGCGTGCAAATGGATAGTCGGCCAGCCGGGGCGAGAGCCAGTGGACGGCGAATGTCGGCAGCATCGACAGGCGCAACGGTCCCAGCTTGCGGTCATTTCTCAACGTTCCGACCGCCCCGACGATCCGTGTGAACCCCTCGGTCAGGTCTGGCGAAAGCTGCCGTCCAGTCTCTGTCAGTTCCAGGCGCGGTCCGACACGGCGCATCAACTCCACGCCGAGAATATCTTCGAGTATCCGCAGTTGATGGCTGACCGCTGACGGCGTCACGCCGATTTCCTCGGCGGCAAACTTGATGGACATGTGGCGCGCGGCGGCCTCAAAGGCGCGCAGGGCGTTCAGGGGGACGGGGAGGTGCATCGTTCCGGTCATGGCGTTGCCAAGGGCGTTTGGGCGGCGAAGGAGAAGCGCTGCGCATTCTCTCGCCCATATGGTGCGGCGAGAGGAATTCTCAGCTTTCTGCAAAGATTGCTCACTCGCCGCGCGCATGCCTTTGAGGAAAATGGGGTGTCCGCCGATTGTATCCAGCGGCTCCGCCTGAGATGTCGATACGCTCCTCTGAGGGCCGAGACGGCTTGAGCCGGCGCTGAAGGGCATTCATTCGGCGGCGGCGGGCTTGTCTCCATATCCTCACCAATTGTCTTCCGGTCGTCTTCTGGATGCCAGCGTCGCAATGGGACGCTGGCAGGTTTTTGACGATAGTGGACATGACACTTGTCTCAAAATATAAAAGTGTCACGTGACGCTATCGAGGATGCGCATGCGCCTGCAGTCTCCCTGGGAGCCCCGTCTGGCGGGGGACATGAAGTCTCCGTGCGATCGCCTCGTTGCCGCGCTGTCGCAGGACATCATCGCCGGACGGCTGGATATCGGTGCGAGGCTTCCGGCGCACCGGGATCTTGCGTGGCGGCTCGGCATCGGGCTGGGCACGGTCACCAAGGCTTACGGGATCCTCGAACGGCGCGGCCTGGTGCGCTCTGTCAAGGGACGCGGAACTTTCGTGGCGGTTGCCGAAGCCCGCAAGGGGCCGGTTATCGACCTGTCCAGAAACGCTCCGCCGGCCGTCATCAGCGAAAGGCTCCTGTCGCGTTCCCTCACGGCCATCGCCCGGCGCGTCGATGCCGATGTCTTCAATGCCTATCCCCCGGTGACCGGGCACGTCCGGTTTCGAAACGAACTGGCGCGGTGGTTTCGCCGGCACGGCATGGAGGCTGATCCCGAATGCCTGCTGCTGACCAACGGAGCCCAGCACGCGTTGTCGGTCAGCCTGTCGACGCTGTGCGTTCCAGGCGGCACGCTGCTCGTTGAGGAGCAGACCTATCCCGGCGCAATCAGTCTCGCGCGTCATCTCGGCGTTCGGCTGGTGGCAATCGCCATGGATGGTGAAGGCATGCGGCCGGACGTGCTGCAACGGGTACTCGCGAGAGGCGAGCGGGGCAGGACAGCCGTTTATCTCACGCCCACGATGCAGAATCCCACCACGAGCTCGATGAGCCGGGCGAGACGCGAAGCGATCGTCGGCGTGTGCCGCGAGGCCGATGTCGTCATCATTGAAGACGATGTCTATGCACTTGCGCCAAAATCCGATTATCCACCGATCGCGAGCCTTGCGCCGGAGCGCGTCTTTTACATCAACAGCCTTTCGAAGACGCTCAATCCGGCCTTGCGGCTGGGCGGGCTCGTCGTTCCGCGGGCGTGGCTGGACCGCGCCGAGGCCACGATGCACGCAAGCGGGCTGATGGTCAGCCCGCTCAGCTGCTCGGTTATGGAACAATGGCTTCTCGACGGCAGTGCCGATGCCATCAGTGCGGCGATACAGGAGGAGGCCGGTCGCCGGCGGTCGCTCGCAATGGACGTTCTGGGTGGGGCCGTCGTCCGGCCGATCCATGTCGGCTACCATCTCTGGCTTCCGCTGGACCAGTCCGACGCGGAGGCGCTCGACGCTGCGGCGAAAGCGCTGGGCGTTCTGGTGACGCCGCCGTCCAGCACCACAGCGGGACCTTCAACCGAGATTGCGCATGCCGGGATCCGTCTCTGTATCGGCGCGCCCTCTGGCCCCGATCTCGAACGCGCACTTTCAGGGATCAAGGCCATTCTGGAGAGAATGGCGGCCCGCAGCCGGTCTGAGCTCCGGGCACTCCGTTAGGAGCAAGCGGCAGGGTTCGGCAGGACAGGGCGGTCCGTCTCGCCGACGCCGCGTTCTTGATGTCTCAGCCCCGGCTCTCGAAAGCCAAACGAAGCCCGAAGGCGATCAGGACCGAACCGGTCAGGCCATCGACGCCACGCGCAAAACGCCGGCTGCGAACGAGCCGGGCGAACGGTCGCGTGGCCATCGCGATGACGGCGAACCACATGAGGCCCATGAGGGCGTGCAGGGCAGCGAGCGCAATGCCGAATGTGACGACCGGGACATCCGGCGGGATGAACTGCGGCAGGAAACCGACATAGAAGATGCCGACTTTCGGGTTGAGTAGGTTTGTCATCAACCCGCGCCCGAACCAGTTGCCAGCATTGCGCTGCCGGGCTCCCGGCCATTGGTCGCCCGGTGTCCCCGACTCTTTCTTGGCGCTGCGAGATGCGTCAAGGACGAGCCGCGCGCCCAACCAGACAATATACGCGGCGCCTCCGTATTGAAGGAGCCTGTAGCCAAACTGCGACGCGGTGAGAACGGCCCCAAGACCGACCGATGCGACGAGACCCCAGCACAATACGCCCGCGACAATTCCGGCGCCCGCCTGCATGGCGCGGCCGGCGCCTTCCACGGTCGCCGTCCGCAGGACCAGGGCGGTATCCAGTCCTGGCGTGATGGTCAGCAGCCCTGCTGCGATCGAAAAGGCGATGATGGCGGACAGAGGGGCCATGTCAGTCTCTCAATCCGGCGCAGAATGCGTCCAGGAGCATCCGTCCGAGAGGCCACGAACCAAGGCCGCTTGCGTCATTGATGTGTCCGCAGGCCCCAATCTCGATGAGGCCGGCGCCCCATTCGCCCGCGCATTTCCTGACGTAGGCGGGTGTGGCGTAGGGATCGTTTGAACTCGCGATGACAAGCGCCGGAAAGGAGAGGGCCTGCCCGGGCGGATTAGCGAAGCTCGCGGCTTCAGCCGGAAAGGAGGCGGAGCTGGGATCGGGCACCGAGACGAGAAAGGCGCCTTTCACCCGACCGGCGATTTGCCCGGCGCTGTGCACGAGGAGCAGGCAGGCAAGACTGTGCGCGACGAGCACGGGCGGCGTCCTGCTGCCATCGATCGCTCTTTCCAGCGCGTTCTGCCAATTGTCAAGGTCCGGCTGGTCCCAATCGGCTGGCTGGAACCGAGTAAACGACGGGTCGTCGGCTTCCCAGTAGCTTTGCCAGTGCGTCTGCGCGGAGCCGCCGATGCCCGGAAGTGTGATGAACGACGTCATCGGTCCGGCTCCTGTTGCCTGGGCGGATGCTGAGAAAGGCCGCTTTGGTTGTCGATCCCGTCGTTCGCGATAACCGCTTCCCAGGCAACCGCCCGGCAAGCGGCGGCGAAGGGGAGACCGGGAGCGCGCAAGTGGTGCCCGCCCAGCTTCGAAGTCCCGGCACCTGGATGGCAGACGGCCGCGTCATCCACACCCGTCAACGGGCGATAGGCGATCATCGTGACGATCCTCGTTTTTCTGCGCGAGGATCATAGCGCCACGCGGACAGCGCAAAACTGCAGCCATCTCACTTGATCTCAAGTATTTCTCACGCCGTTGCGCCTTGCGGGCGCGGCGCGATCATGCCGTTCCGTCCAACCTCTTGCCCCAGTCCTCGACCCGTCCGCTTTCGAGGCGCCGCACCGCATATTTGCGCCAGCTTTCGGCAAGCACATCAAGCGCTGCGATGCCCTTGAGCTCATCAAGGTTCAGACGGTCGACGTAGAAAACGTGCCAGAGCCGGCGGAGGGTCCAGTCAGGGGAGACGCGGTCGACCAACTCGATCCGGTCGCTCGGGAGCACGATGCCCGCCTCCAGAACGCGATAGTACCAGCCGGTGCGTCCCGTCGTCTGTACGCGCCGAGACATGTCCGGCACGCCGAAGCGGTGGTTGAGCTTCCAGCAGGGCTGCCGCCCCTGCGAGACCTGAACAAGCGCGGTTCCCAGCCGGAAGATGTCGCCAACGGCCACTGTTGCCTCGCTCAGGCCGGACGCCGAGATATTCTCGCCGAAACCGCCGGGCGCGAGCAGGGGCGGTAGGTCGCCGAGTTCTTCCCGCCAGCCGGCGTAATGATCGAACGGATAATGGTGCACCGCCTTTTCGGGGCCACCATGGACGCGGCGGTCGGCCTGTTCGTCGCCTTCAAACCCTTCCAGGCCCAGGCAAAGCGGCCGCCCCACCGGTTTCTTGGCGATGCCGCTCAGCGCATCGCGGCCGGGCAGTGGGGCGGCGCGGCCGGTCAGAAGGGTGATTTCGGTCATACGGGAAGGGCCTGCAACCACGACCGGAGCATCGACTGGCCGGCTCGCCTCAACGCGTCCCCATGTTCCCGCGCCGCACTTCGCAGGCTTTGCGGGGCGATGCCGGCTTGCGCCAGCTCCACGCTGTGGCCGATCAGCCAGCGTTCCAAGGCGGGCAGTTCACCGGCTTCGGGATGGAATTGCAGTCCGAGAACGGTCTGTCCCAGCGCGAAGGCCTGGGACGCACAGGCTTCGGTCGTCGCCAGGTTCAGGGCTTCTGCCGGCGTCTCGAACGCGTCGCCATGCCAATGCAGTACGTGCACGGCCTCAAGAGCGCGGAGCGGTCCCTCGCGTCCGGCTTGCGTGAGCGTAAGCGGTCCGAAGCCGATTTCCTTGGCAGCCATGGGGGCGATCCGGGCACCTAGGGCCGCCGCCATGAGCTGTGCGCCGAGGCAGATCCCGAGTGTCGGACGACGGTCGGCAAGGCGCACGGCCAGCCAATCGCGTTCGGCCGGAATGCAGGGATAGGCTTCGGCATCATTCACGCCGATCGGACCACCAAGCACGACGACGAGATCCGGATCGAGCGGAGCCGGCAGCGGATCGATGCCCGCTTCGGCGTGGACGAGCTGGTAACCTTGCTCTTCCAGAACAGCGCCAAAGCTGCCGATGTCTTCGAAGGCGAGGTGGCGCAGGATCAGGGCAGATCTTGGCATGGGATTTTGCTCTCGGCTTTTCGTCAATATAGCGAATAGCCGGCCCGACCCCGCACCACAAGCCAGTCGTCCCGGTCAGGCGGTCGGCGATGCGGCCTACGCTGCCTGTGCGGCGCCGCCATTCTCGTCTATCGCATGCGCGAAGTGGGCGTTCACGACATGACCGCGCACAAGGTACAGGCGGCTCTTGTTGCAGCGGAGCTTCGAGCTTGAGCTCGACCTCGTCATCATCGATTTGGAAAATCCGTCGCGCGACGTGCTTGAGCAGATGTGTCCGCACTCCCGCATCGTCTCGCCACTCGCCGCCATGATGCCTGCCGGAAAACTCCATGATCCGGCAAGCCAAGGCTCGGACCGGGAGCGTTCACACGGCGGCGCGGTCGGCGAGGTTGATGACTTCGAGGGCCGAACGCGCGACGATATCGGCGCCGATCGTCTTGAATTCGTTCGCATGCATCAAGACGGCTGCGCCTCCGACGGCTATCTTGGTGGGGCGCGTCGTCGCGTCCGAGCGGAAGCGGTCAATGGCCTCCCTGCAGTCCCTGGCTTCCTCCAGCTGGCCGATCGACAGGCCGAGCATGTCATAAGGACGGCTGGACAAGCGCATGTACATCGTCTCGCCGATTTCCATATCCGCACCGCCGTCGACGATCCAGCCGAGATCCTGGAAGCACATGCGGACCAGGGTTACGCCGAGCGTGTGCTTCGTTCCTCGCGACCTGGCGAGCAGAATTCGCTTTGCGGATGCTGGCGGTGACGTCTGCGGGCCGGCATGGCTCAGGTGATTTACAACATTGCTCAGACGGGTGGAGGCGACAGCCACCTGCATGAAATCGGCGTCATCGTTGCACCAGAAGGTGCCAAGTTCCGTCGCGATGGGACATAGCAGGTGGATGGCGAGCGTTTGAAGCGGGATGTCCGCCAGAAGCAACTCGTTGATCAAGTCGCGGTGATGTGCTGGATCCGGATCGATCAGGGCTTTGAGGAAGGTCTCCCGGTAGGAGAGTGCCTTGTCCATACCCGGCATTTGCCGAGCCAGCTCATGGAGTTCCGGATGAAGACGGTGGTCGATGTCCGGCACGCGATCCGTGTCGCCGCTTGCCCCATTCAGGTTGCGGTGCAGGGCGCCGACAAGGCCGGAAACCTGGCCTCGTACGCTCTTTTCAAGAACCGTCAGATCCTGGGAGGACAGTTTTGTTTTCTTATCTGCCCCAAGTCTCTGGCCGATTTCAGCAAGTCGGGGCGGCGCGTTGTTTTTTTCCGCCCGGTCGCTGCCGTCTTCTCTGTATGCCAATTCCCCCTCCCGGTAATTCGGCACTGGCAGGCAAGCTCCTCCACTGCGTAAATGTTACTACATGGTCTTCTCTCCGCCAAACGAGAACATGGTTTCCTCTAGGGAAATCGATGCTCCCGTTCTCATCGGTCCTCCGCCCGCTGCATCCAGCGCGGCCGTTCCTGAATACGCGCCCCGGCCGCCCCGCCCACCATGATCAGGTCATTTCGTTCGCCCGAAAGCACAGAGCGAACGAGGCCGGCGATATGCCGTGCGTTGAGGCCTGCCGCATCGTACATCTCCCGAGGCGAGGCCTGGGCAAGGAAGCGGTCCGGCAATGTCATGGTTCGGATCTGGCAACGGCCGTCGAGCAGCCCCCGTTCGGCGAGATGGTGCAGAACCAGGCCGCCGAACCCTCCGGTAGCGCCTTCCTCCACCGTCACCAGCAGTTCGTGCGTCGAGAACAGGTCCTCGATCAATTCGACGTCGAGCGGCTTGGCAAAACGAGCATCCGCCACCGTGACGGAAATCCCCAGGGCCGCCAGCAGCGCGCGTGCCTCCAGACATTCCTGCAGTCTGGCTCCGAAGCTGAGCAGGGCTGCGGTATGTCCTATGTCGATAATGCGCCCCTTGCCGATCGGCAACGCCGTCGCCGCTTCGGGCA
Organism: Breoghania sp. JC706; assembly: GCF_037026715.1. Taxonomy (NCBI): domain Bacteria; kingdom Pseudomonadati; phylum Pseudomonadota; class Alphaproteobacteria; order Hyphomicrobiales; family Stappiaceae; genus Breoghania; species Breoghania sp. JC706. The sequence continues at coordinate 91,394 of NZ_JBANCG010000014.1, read as the reverse complement.
GACGGACGCCGGTTCCCTCGCCCCGCGGGTAGCGGAAGGCAATCGGGCCCTGGTCATGTAGCGCGGCCGTCCTGACCATGTTGACGAGTTCGGCCTCGTCTGCGGCTGCCATCACGGTAAAATTCGGCAGGTTCGCGAGGTAGCCGACATCGAAGGCGCCCGCATGGGTCGGACCATCTGCGCCGACAAGTCCGGCCCGGTCGATGGCGAAGCGCACGGGGAGGTTCTGCAAGGCGATGTCGTGGACGATCTGGTCGTAGCCGCGTTGCAGGAAGGTGGAGTATATGGCGCAAAACGGCCGCATGCCGCTTGCAGCGAGGCCTCCCGCGAATGTCACGGCGTGCTGCTCGGCAATGCCGACATCAAAGGCGCGGTCGGGAAAATGGCGGGCGAAAAGGTCTATGCCGGTTCCCTCCGCCATGGCCGCGGTAATGGCGACGATGCGTTCGTCCGTCATCGCTTCGCCGACCAGGGCGTTGGCGAACACCTTGGTGTAGCTGGCTGCCTTCGGAACGGGCTTGGCCTGAACGCCGGTCGGAACATCGAATTTCGCGACGCTGTGGTATTTGTCCGGGGCCGCCTCGGCGTGGCTGTATCCGGCGCCTTTTCGCGTTATGGCGTGGAGCAGGATCGGCCCGTCCGCGTGTTGCTTCAACTCGCGCAGGGTGGCGAGCAGGCCCGGCACGTCATGGCCGTCGACAGGGCCGTGATAAGCGAAGCCTATTGCCTCGAACAGGCTGCGTTCGCGATCGGTCACGGTCTTTGCGGCCAGGTCGTTCAGATGGCGCGATACTGCGCCTGTCGGCGGTGAGATCGACATGTTGTTGTCATTGAGAATGACGATAAGCCGGCGTTTCAGGTCGCCTGCGTTATTGAGCCCCTCATAGGCCATGCCAGCCGTGAGGGCGCCGTCTCCGATGACGCAGACGACATGCCCGGCTTCCTGCTTGAGATCCCGCGCCACAGCGAAGCCGAGGCCTGCGGAGATGGAGGTCGAAGAATGAGCCGCGCCAAAAGGATCATAAATGCTCTCGCTGCGCTTGGTGAAGCCCGACAGGCCATCCTTCTTGCGCAGGGTTCGCATCCGATCGCGCCGCCCGGTCAGGAGCTTGTGCGGGTAGCATTGATGGCTGACGTCCCAAAGGACCTTGTCCTCCGGCGTGTCGAAGACCGCATGGAGCGCAACGGTCAATTCAACCACCCCAAGACCGGAACCTAGATGGCCGCCGGTCTCGGAGACTATGTCGATAATCTCGGTGCGCACTTCGTCGGCGAGACGGATGAGTTCTTCGTCGGTGAGGCCCTTCAGATCGCGCGGATCCTTGACCCGGTCGAGCAATGGGGTGGCGGCATCGATCCCGGTAGTAAAGCTCATAGCGTTTCCTCCCGCGCATGAGCCCGTTCGCTTGCCGGCGTTTGCTGGTTTGGCCGATCCTATTCGGCGCTTGTTGCCGCAACGCCCGTCCGACGAACGGTCAAGATTGCCTTCATTCTCGGAGATCTTTGAGAAAGTGTAAACTTATTTTTACACTACGCACCCGAGAGGGCGCCGCCGCCGGAACTTCGGCGCGGCGGATGACTCGCCTCTCATTTCGGCTCCCCCGTCCCTAGTTCGTGTGGCTGAACTGCTTGACGTAGGCGATGACATTGGCGATGTCCTCATTCTTCTTCAGACCGGGAAAGGCCATGCGGGTTCCCTTCACCACCTCGCGCGGATTGGCCAGATAGGTCTTGAGAAGATCCTCGTTCCAGATCTTGCCCTGGCCGAAGGCGATCATGGCCTTCGAGTAGTTGAAACCCGCGGCGGTGCCGGGCTGACGCCCGATGACCCCTTGCAGCGAAGGGCCGACCTTCTTGTCAGCGCTCTCGATGTTGTGACAGACAGCGCATTTCTTGAAGACCTGCGCTCCGGCTTCGGCGTCGCCTTCAAGCGCATTGGCTGACGGGACGGCGGCGAAAACCGCGGTGGCTGCAAGCATGATCCTTATCGTCGGCATTTCTTTCCTCCTTCGCTGCGATAAGACAGACTGGTCTGCCGTTAAGAAAGCTCGCGGGGCCTTTCTTTGGAACGAAGTGCCCCTATGTGGTGGGCAAGTTAGCCAGTTCTGGAACGGAGCCTGCCAATGGTCGCCGCTGCGTCTTTTATCGTTATCGTCATTCTGGCCGCAGCGAGCGGGGCCATCTTCAAGCCCGGGCCGTGGTACGAGACGTTGCGCAAACCGTCGTGGACACCGCCGAAATGGGCCTTTCCCGCGGTCTGGACGGTCCTGTACATCCTGATTGCCTATGCCGGCTGGCTTGTGTGGGATGCGGCCGGTTGGTCGCTCCCGCTGCTTTTCTGGGCGTTGCAGATCGTGTTGAACGCGGCGTGGTCTGCGCTTTTCTTCGGGCGGAGGCGCATGGATCTCGCCTTGGGAGATATCGCTCTTCTATGGTTCGCCATTGCGTGTTTCATCGTCGCCGCCTGGCCGGCGTCCCAACTCGCCGCGATCCTGTTCCTGCCTTATCTGGCGTGGGTTACGGCTGCCGGATTGCTTAATTTCTCGGTCTTGCGCCTTAATTCGGCCGGCTGATTTCGAAGGCGCGAGACAACGTCCCAGCCATGGGCCACGAGGGCGAGGCTGAGATAGAGCAGGACAAACGCCACGGCGCTGCCCCGCAGTGCGAAACCCAACGCTGCAAGCAGACAGCTTCCGGCCAGAACATTGGGAAGAAGCAGCTTGAACCGATGGCCCGGCACATGGGCAAGAACGGTCAGAAGCGCGAACTCGATCCAGAGGAAACCGATCGCCGCGAAGGCGATCCAGCCGGACTGAAGAAGGCCAAGCAGCACACTCATTTCTGACCTGCCGGCAAGCCTAGCAGTTGCGTCATGTCCTTGAAGAAGATGCGCATATGGGCGAGCGGGTCCCGTCGTACCAGGCGCTTTTCGAGATAGGACTCCCAGGTCAGACGCTGAATGTCGGGATCGGCGCAGAGAGACACGAACCGCTCGCGAAGCCTGTCGCTGCGATACCAAACCGCTTGCATGATGCCGAGGATGAAAAAGATGCGCCCGTGTTCTCGCATGAACCGGCGCCGTGCCTGACGAAGCGCAGAAGCCTTGCCGCTCGTCAGGCAGGCTGTTACGGCATCGGCCGCGAGGGATCCACACAGCATCGCATAGTAGATGCCTTCGCCGGACGAGGGCGCAACGGTGCCGGCTGCGTCGCCCGCCAGCACGATGTTCCGGCCGTTGTCCCAGCGGCGCAGGGGCTTGAGCGGCAGGGGCGCGCCCTCGCGTCGAAGGGTCCGCTGCTCGGCAAGGCCGGCATTTTGGCGCAACGCGGAGGTCGCGCGGCGCAGGTCGTGACCTTTTACCGCCGAGCCGCAGCCAACCGACGTCCGATTGCCATGCGGAAAAACCCAGCCGTAGAAATCCGGCGAAATGTGGCCGTCATAGACGACATCGCAGCGATCGGCCCGGAACCGGTCGGCATCTGCGTCTGCCGGACTTTCAATGATCTCATGGTAGGCAAAGACGTAGGGCGGCTTCCGAGCTTTCGGAAACATAAGGCGTCGGACCGTCGAATTCGCGCCGTCCGCGCCGATCACCAATCGCGCTCTCACGGTCTCTTGCAAGGCGGGGCCGGTGTCGTTCGATCGCTCTATCGCGAGGCTTAGAATTCCGGAACTTTCCTCCTCGATTGCGGCGAGCTTGCCGGCCACGAGATGGGCGCCCGCCTTGCAGGCGCGGGCGCGCAGGTGAGGGTCGAAGGTCTCGCGGTCGACCATGCCGACAAAGCCGATATCGCCGACCCGCATCTCCACTGCTTTTCCAGACGGTGCAATTATCCGGGCGGCATTTGCCTTGGCGACGAGAAGCTCTTCGGGGATATCGAAGTCGCGCATGGCCCGGGTGGGGATGGCGCCGCCACACGGCTTGATCCGGTTGCCAGGCTCCACCAGCACGACCGAATGGCCGGTCCGCGCCAGCCTTTCGGCCGCGGTAGCGCCGCAGGGGCCCCCACCGACGATGGCCACATCGAAAACTGTCTGCATGGTTTCCTCCCCATTCGCGAGGGGCGTCCGGCGAGCATCCCGAAGCGCGTGGTGTGCCCGTCAGACCGTTATCGCAGCGAGGCTGCGCAGCCCGAACGCGGTTACCATCATTCCCGATACGAAGAGCCCGACGCCGATGGTCGAGTACCAGACCGCGAAGCGGACGGGATCGCGTACGAAGCGCATCATGCAGACCAACTGCAGGAACAGGAGCGCCAGAACAGCCAGGGCGTAGGCGGGCAGGTTCGAAAACCAGAGCGTGAGAACGACGCCGGTCTGCGCCGCGGCCATGACCATGCAGGCGATGATCGCTGCCGGCCGCGCGCCGTGGAGCACCGGCAGCGTCTTGACACTCATCTCCGTGTCGCCCGCAATCGACTTGAAATCATTCAGCGTCAGGATCCCGTGGGCGCCAGCGCCATAGAGCAGCGCGACGGTCCACAACGGCGCGGCGGGCGCGTATCCCGTCATCGCGGTCGCCGCCGTGAGCCATGGAAGGGTCTCGTAGCTGAAGCCGACCACACCGTTGCCGAGCCAGCCGTTTCGCTTGAAGCGCAGGGGAGGGGCACTGTACCCCCAGGCCAGCGCAAGACCGAGAAGGGCGGCGGCGAAAATGAATGTCCCCAGGGCCCACGCGACCAGCAGGGAAAGTGCGGACATGACGAACGCGATGTAGAGGCCCCATTGGCCGGGCATGCGGCCGGATGGAATGACCCGGTTCGGTTCGTTGATGGCGTCGACAAACCGGTCGTACCAATCGTTCACCGCCTGACTGGTGCCGCACAGAAGCGGGCCGGCGAGCAGCACTCCGAGGAAACCGAAACCGAAGCGCTCTCCGAAGCCGGGTCCGGCGGAGATGACGCCGCAGGCATAGGCCCACATCGGCGGAAACCAGGTGATCGGTTTGAGCAGCTCTATGACGGCGCCGGCGCTGGGCCAGGATGTCTGCGGTGGCTGGCGTGTGAGGTCCATGCCCGGAATGCTATGCCCCGGTCTGAAAAGTGTCAATATTAATTGACACTCCTACGTGCGTCGGCGGGGCTGCCACTCCGCCAAGTTGACGGCTTCGGGGAAAGGGAAAGGCCTCACGAGCCGGGGCGGTAGTTCTCCAGCCCATGTCGGCGCAATTTTATATAGAGACTTTGGCGGGAGAGGCCCAGCATCTCCGCGGCACTGGCTCTGTTGTTCCTGGTCTTGTCAAGCGCAGCCTCGATGCAGATCTTCTCGACGACGTCGAGGGACTCGCGGATCAGTTCCTTCAAGGGAACCTTGCCGACGAGGCTCGCAAAACCCTCCGCCTGCTCCTGCGTCGCCGGCGGTTGCAGCGCGATTTTGTCGGCGGTGTCCGAGTGCGAGACAACCAGCAGGTGGACCATTCCCGACCGGTCGTCGTAACGCGCGGAGAGCGACACCGGGCTTTCCTCGCCAAGCATGTCGGTCACGATCGAGGAAAAGCCGCTGATGGTTCGTTCATCGAAAAGGCGCCCATAGAGAACGTTCATCTCCACGGCCGACTTGCCCAGCCAATTGGCGAGGTTGCGCCCAAGCACTTGATTGTGCGTCGGTGCGTGAACCCGGTCTAAGAAAATCGTGTTCGCCGCCAGAAGCGTGCCGTCCTTGTCGGTCGTCAGGGCCGCTTCGGGAAGCAGATCGAGGTCGAAATCAGTGACGTTGGCGACCGTCGCCGCCCGATGCGCGAGCGGTTGGTCGCCGGCCGGGCCCGGCTGCAAGGTCACGATCAGGTTCGTCGCGCCGTATTCCCGATAGGCGCGCAGGCGCGCATCGATTTCTCCGCCCTTGGCGCCATGCAACGCGAAGATATCGACTGGTTCGCCGCTATGCTTCGCCTCTCCGATGGCATCGGCGAGCCTGTCCCGATCTGCCTTCTTGAAGAAGTCTCGGACCGGTTTACCTGTAAGGTTGCCTGTGCCGCCGAGCAGGAGCTGCACGGCGGCCGCGTTCGCCTCGAGGACGGTCCGCTTTTCTCCGTCAAGAACCAGATGAGCCGTCTCGGACATCTTGAAGACAGTTCGATAGCGCGCTTCAGCCTGCCTGAGGTCTCGGTAATCGGCCTCCATCGCGATCTGCGCTTCGACCAGCCGTTGCTGGTCTTGCATTTGGCGGCGCATCTCATGGCCGACGACGATCGTGAGAGGAAAGCCTGGCGTTCTGCCGGCACTGTAGGCAATAGGCAGGTCGGGCTGTCCGGGAGCGCTGTGGTTGACCTGATAGCCGCGGACAGGGCGCTGCTTCGTCGTGGGGCCGAGCAAGGCGTCGATCTTGGGGATCGATTCCCCCGTGACACTGTCCCGCAAGGGTTTGCCCACGACCGATGACAGGCCATAGACGTCAAGTTCCCGGTTTCGATAATGAACGTGCCGTACGATCCCGGTCTCATCAACAAGCCAGACGATGTCGGCGCCGAGACCGATCAATACTGTGAGCGCATCCGCCCCCAGACCGTCAAGTAAATCACTCTCGACCCCGATATCTTGCTGTTCGCCATGTGTCGATTGAAGCGTCATAGGGATTGCCGATCGATCCTGCTCATTCGTCTTTTGATTGCACTGCCCTCCAATTTCGAAAAACGATTTATTTTTTTTAAATTGTAGAAATTTTCTGCAATATTTACAGCCGAATAAGCACTGTCACAAATACAGTTGATCCCTAATTCGACGAGATATTCGACCGAGTCAAGCGCTGCTGCGCCGCCGGCTATCATCAGGGGCGTTCTGTGCCCGCAATGCGATTTAATTTCGGATATCAGTCGTTTGACATTCGGCTTTAGTCGCATGTTACTCCAGCCGATACAGATGACATCCGCCCGCGCGACCATCCGTGATACGTCCGCCCGTATCAACGATTCGTGCGGCACAACCTGCTGCTGCCATCCGAGCGTCTGAAACAGCGCGCCGGTGAGATGGGACATAAGGGTGTGTTGCTCATGGCGCGGCAGTACAAGAGCTGCAAAGGGAGCTCCTGTGGTGACCGTGTCGCCTCCCGCCTCGACCGCCAGCGCCATGGCGGCGTCCTGAAGCCGGGTGGAGGCGATCGTGACGTCAACGAAACTCGCGCAATCTGCGGCCCAATCCCTGCCGAGTTGTCGCGCAACGGCCTCAAGGAGCATGATCTTCACCGCCGTGGGGGAGGGTGCCGGAATCTGCTCGTCTTTTGAAAAGCGAGCCGGAACCTCGCGATGCAGATCGTCGAGAAGATCATAAAGCCGGGAGCCAGAGGCAAGAACACGATCGCGCATGCTGGCTATCGCGCTTACGTAGCGAACGTTGCCTTCAAGGCCGGTGTCCAACAAGCCGGATAGGTGCTCGGCAGTCATCGCAGCCACAGGTCCTTGAATGAGGCTGCGAAGGGTTGCTTGTTCGCCTCGGTTGAGCTGCGAACTTCTTAACATGTGGGCTCGGTGGGATACAAAAAAGATTTCGCTGGAATCGGTATTCCAGGGTGCGCCTGACTTATCGGCGGGAGGGTCTATGGTGCCGTTCGTCCTCATTTTGAGGTCGGCCTCCCTGGCCTTGCGGAAAGGGTAAAGTTCAGGCGTAGGCGATTGTTGGTTTCGAATGCTTTGCAAGCGCCTCAAGAATGCCTCGCCCTCACCGATATGTAAACTAAAATATACGTCACTCAAAGTTGACACTTCCGCCGTGTCGGCGTTACCCTCCTCTCATATGCCGGACTCGCCATGGGTTCCGGATGGGAGGAATGGATGTCCGCAGTCGCAAACAGCAAGTCGGTCGAGCCAAGGCTGCTTTATACCGCGGAGGAGCGGCGGCGGCGCGACGAGAGCATCTGGACTCTGGTGCAGGGCATCCTCGCTCCGATCCAGTTTCTCGTCTTTCTGATCAGCCTGATCCTTATTCTCCATTATCTCGTCACCGGAGACGGCCTCGTTGCGGCCACCACCTCCATCGTGATCAAGACCCTGGCGCTCTATGCGATCATGATCACCGGGTCGATCTGGGAAAAGCAGGTGTTTGGCTGCTATCTGTTCGCCCGCCCGTTCTTTTGGGAGGACGTTTTCTCCATTCTTGTCCTCGCGCTGCACTCGGCCTATCTGGCGGCGCTTTTCACCTCTGCGCTCAGCCCCTCAGGCCTGATGGTGCTCGCGCTGGCCGCTTACGCCACCTACGTCGTGAATGCAGGACAGTTCGTCTGGAAACTGCGCCGGGCGCGTTTCGATCGAACGGCGCGGCGAGAAAAACTCGCCGGTGCGGATGATAGCCGGCTGCAGCCCGCGGAGGGCGCGCGATGAACCAGCGCTTCTCGGTCGGCTGCAGCCCATCTCCCCACATCCGCCAGCGTGGCCAGCACGAGGTCTTTTGCGGGCTCACCTCCATCATCTGGCTCCACCGCAAGATACAGGATGCCTTCTTTCTGATCGTCGGGTCGCGGACCTGCGCCCACCTCATGCAGTCGGCGGCCGGCGTGATGATCTTTTCTGAGCCCCGTTTCGCGACCGCGATCATGGAAGAGCGCGACCTGGCCGGCATGGCTGACATGCACGACGAGCTCGACCGGGTCGTCGACAAGCTTCTGGCCCGCCGTCCCGACATCCGGATGCTGGTCCTCGTCGGCTCGTGCCCGTCGGAGGTGATCAAGTTCGATCTGTCAAAGGCGGCCGAGCGGCTCGACCGCGTTCATGCCCCCAGACACAGGGTGCTTTGCTACTCCGGAAGCGGCATCGAGACGACCTTTACACAAGGGGAGGACAACTTCCTGGCGGCGCTGATCGATGAGGCGCCCTCGCCTGGGGCAAGCGACGACGGCGCGCGCCTGGTCGTCGCTGGATGCCTTCCGGATCTGGTGGAGGATCAACTCGCGCGATTGATTGGGGCGCTCGGCCTGGACGGGGTCCACTTCCTTCCCGGTCGCACCAGTCGCCACGTTCCGGCTATCGGCCAAGGCACCCGGTTCATTCTGGCGCAGCCTTATCTCGGCGCCACGGCCGCACGTTTGGAGGCGCGTGGCGCGCGGCGCATTGATGCCCTGTTTCCGTTCGGAGAAGAAGGCACGACCGCATGGCTCAAGGCGATCGCGAACGCTTTCGACGTGCCGGCGGCGCGTTTCGAGGATGTGACCCAGGCACCACGTCGCCGTGCCCAGGCGGCTGTGGCGGCCTATCGTTCCTGGCTTGAAGGTCGGCGGATCTTCTTCTTTCCCGATTCTCAACTGGAGCCGTCGCTCGCTCGTTTTCTGTCGCGCGAAGTCGGTGCCCACATCGTAGAGGTCGGTAGTCCGTATCTGCACCGGGAGCATGCGGCGGGTGAACTTGCGCTATTGCCCCCGGGCGTCGCGATTTCCGAAGGCCAGGACGTCGATCTGCAGATCGACCGCTGCCGCGCTGCGGACCCGGATCTCATCGTCTGCGGCATGGGGCTCGCAAATCCGTTCGAGGCCGAGGGCCGTCTTACCAAGTGGTCGATTGAGTTCGCCTTCACGCCGATCCAGGGGTACGAGCAGGCCGGCGATCTGGCGGAGCTGTTCGCCCGCCCGTTGCGGCGCGATGCCGTTATTTCGCGGGGGCTCGTGGTCGGGGAGGGCGCGCCATGCAGCTGAGCATGTGGACCTATGAGGGGCCCCCTCATGTCGGCGCGATGCGCGTTGCCGCATCGATGGAAGGCGTGCACTTCGTTCTGCACGCGCCACAAGGCGATACGTACGCCGATCTTCTCTTCACGATGATCGAAAGACGGAATTCGCGGCCTCCGGTTACCTATACGACTTTCCAGGCCCGGGATCTCGGCGGGTCCACCGCGGATATCTTCAAGGCTGCCTGCCGTGACGCCGTCGCCCGGTTCAAGCCCGACGCGTTGCTGGTCGGGGCCTCCTGCACGGCCGAATTGCTTCAGGACGATCCCGGTGGCCTCGCCAAAACGCTGGAGCTCGACATTCCCGTCGTCGCGCTGGATCTACCCTCCTACCAGAAGAAGGAAACGTGGGGCGCTTCGGAGACCTTCTATCGGCTCGTGCGCGCTTGCAGCGCCAACCGGTCCCGCCCGGCGATGATTGCTCCAAACAGCTGCAATATTCTGGGCCCGACCTCACTCGGCTTTCGCAATCGCGACGACGTAAACGAAATCAAAGCTTTGTTGCAGGCGAGCGGTCTCGATGTCCGGATCGTCGCGCCGCTCGGCGCGCGGCCTGAGGATCTGGCCCGCCTGCCTGAGGCCGCATTCAATATCGTCCTCTATCCGGAGATCGCCGAAACCGCGGCGCGTTGGCTTGAGAAGGCCCACGGCATGCCCTTCCTGTCGACGGTTCCCATCGGGGTTGCGGCGACGCGGCGGTTCGTCGCCGAAGCCCGCGTACTCGCCGGTCTTGACGGCCGGCAGCACCAAAGCCCTCGGGAGCGGCTGACCTGGTACTCCAGATCGGTCGACAGCACCTACCTGACGGGCAAGCGCGTCTTCATTTTCGGGGATGCCACCCACGCCATTGCGGCGGCCCGCATCGCCGCCGACGAGTTGGGCTTCACGGTCTGTGGGCTTGGGACCTACATGCGCGAATTTGCCCGCGACATTCGGGTCGCCGCAAAGGAGCACGGCGTCGAGGCCCTTATCACCGACGATCATCTTGAGGTCGAGGAGGCGATCGTCGAGGCGCGCCCCGAGCTTGTGCTCGGTACTCAGATGGAGCGGCATATCGCCAAGCGCCTGCGATTGCCATGTGCCGTGATTTCCGCACCGGCGCACGTGCAGGACTTCCCGGCACGTTACTCGCCGCAGATGGGGGTCGAGGGCGCCAACGTCATCTTCGATACCTGGGTGCACCCGCTCATGATGGGGCTCGAGGAACATCTGCTCACGATGTTCCGGGACGATTTCGAATTCAATGACGAGACGATCGCTTCTCATCTGCAGGCGCATAGCCCGGTTCCGTCGCCGGTTTCACCCGACACAACGCCGCCGATCACGCGGCCCCGGGCGGAGCTGTGGACCGACGATGCGGAACACGAATTGAGGAAGGTCCCCTTCTTCGTCAGGGGCAAGGCGCGGCGCAATACCGAGACTTTCGCTGCGGCGAACGGCATTCATCCGATCACAGTGGAGACGTTATACGATGCGAAAGCCCATTTCGCCCGATAGCTGCCTCCCGATCCGGGTGGTGATGATAACGCTCGACAATCATGTCGCGGCAGCCGTCGAGGACGCGCGCAGGTTGTTGACCCGGGATCTGCCGGGGCTCCACCTGAGCATGCATGCCGCTACTGACTGGGCGGAGAACCCGCAGGCTCTGGCCCGGTGCCGCGACGCGATCCGCACCGGCGACATCATCATCGTCTCGATGATCTTCGTCGAAGAGCACGTCACGGCAATCGCCGACGCGCTCCGCGACCGGCATCTCGCCTGCGACGCCATGGTCTGCTGCATGTCCGCAGGCACCATCATGAAATACACGGCCATGGGCCGCTTCCGCATGAGCGGCGAGCAGAGCGGACCACTGGCGCTTCTGAAAAAGCTGCGTGGCGCGAGTTCCCGAAGCGGCAAGGATAGCGGAAAGACCGCGGGAGAACGGCAGCTCGCCATGCTGAGACGCCTGCCGAAGCTGCTGAAATTCATCCCCGGCACCGCCCAGGACGTGCGCAATTATTTCCTGACCCTGCAATATCGGATCTCAGCCTCGGACGAGAACATCGCCAACATGGTTCGGCTGCTGGTCGCCAAATACGCATCCGGCGAGCGTCAGCCGCTGCGCAGTCACGTCATGGCGGCGGCACCGAAGGATTATCCGGAGCAGGGGCTCTATCACCCGCGCGCAAAACCGCGTATCGCGACGCGGCTCAAGGATGTGCCTACGCGTATGAAGGTGAAGGGTACGATCGGGCTGCTGCTCCTGCGCACGTACATCCTTTCCGGCGATACCGGCCATTACGATGCCGTCATCGCCGCTCTGGAGGCGCGCGGATACAGCGTCGTGCCGGTGTTCTGTTCGGGGCTCGACATGCGCTCGGCCATTGAAGCGTTCATGACCGACGCGAACGGCAAGGCGACCGTCGATGCGCTGTGTTCGCTGACGGGCTTTTCCCTTGTCGGCGGTCCGGCCTACAGCGATGCGGCGGCTGCGGCGGAAGCCCTGATGCAACTCGATGTGTCCTATCTGTCGGCCTGCGTCACCGAGTTTCAGACCCGGGAAGGCTGGCAGGCCTCCACCCAGGGTCTCACCCCGATCGAGACGACGCTGATGGTGGCCATCCCGGAACTCGACGGGGCCGTCGGTGCCATGGTGATCGGCGGCCGTTCAAGCGTTGCGGGCAAGAAGGAGCCTTGCATCTGTGCGCGCCAGCTCGGCGCCTGTCCTTCCGGCCGGGCCTGCATGCGGCCCGACGAGGAACGCGTCGGCCTTCTGGCGGATCGTCTCACCGCGATGGCACGCCTGCGGCAAACGCCGCGAAAGGACCGCCGGATCGCAGTGACGCTTTTCAACTATCCGCCCAACGGCGGCAACGTCGGCACGGCCGCTTTCCTGTCCGTATTCGAAAGCCTTCTTGAGACCATGAAGCGGCTTTCGACCGAAGGCTACGATATCGAGGTGCCGGCAGATGCGGACACGCTTCAGGACATGATCCTGAACGGCAATGCAGAGCGCTTTGGCACGCAGGCCAACGTTCACGCAACCGTATCGGCGGACGATCACGTGCGCCAGGAGCGTCATCTTGCCGATGTTGAGGCGCAGTGGGGACCGGCGCCCGGCCGGGTCCTTTCCACCGGTCGCGGTATTCATGTCCTGGGCCGCCAGTTCGGCAATCTGCTCGTCGCGATCCAGCCGCCCTTCGGCTATGAGGGCGATCCGATGCGGCTGTTGTTTGAAGGCGGCTTCGCGCCGAACCACGCTTTTGCCGCCTATTACACATTCCTGCGCGAGACATTCCGCGCGGACGCCGTCCTGCACTTCGGAACGCATGGCGCCCTGGAATTCATGCCGGGGAAACACACTGGCCTGTCTGGCACCTGCTGGCCCGACCGGCTGCTCGGGGCTCTGCCGAATTTCTATTTCTATGCGGCCAACAACCCTTCCGAGGGGGCGATCGCGAAGCGCCGTTCGGGCGCAACGCTGATTTCCTATCTGACGCCGTCGATCACTGAAGCGGGTCTCTACAAGGGGCTCAACAGCCTGAAAGCCAGCCTGGATCAGTATCGTTCGACGGCGCCCGCGGCGCGGGAGGAGCGGGAGCGCCTGATGGATGTCATCCGCTTGCAAGCCGATCAGCTCGACCTGACCGGTAAAACGGCGGAGCTTTCCCAGGATGCCTTCGTGCAGCATCTGGTTTCCGCCGTCGCGGAGACCGAATACGCCCTGATCCCTAACGGTCTGCATGTGGCAGGGCGCGGTATGGCTCTGGCCGAACGCACAGAGATGCTGGCGCATATGGCCAACGGCCTGAAGACCAGGACCGGTTTCGTTGCCGATATTGAGCTATGCCGGGTGATTGCCAGTTCAGACGGTGTCGCGCTCGAAGCCGCGACCCGCAATCTGGATCGGGAGGCACTTGAAGCGGTTCGCAAACTCTCGCGGATCGATCGCGAGCTCGCTGAAAACCGGGAACTGGACGGCCTCGTCCGCGCGCTTGATGGTCGTTTTGTCCCGCCGGCTCCCTCTGGCGATCTTCTGCGAACACCGGACCTGCTGCCCACGGGGCGCAATATCCACGGCTTCGATCCGTTCGGCATTCCGAGCCGGTTCGCGCTGGAGGATGGCGCGCGGCAGGCGGCTCGCGTCCTGGAGCGATATGTCAACTCCGACGGCAAGCTGCCCGAGACGGTTGCGATCGTGCTCTGGGGGACGGACAATCTGAAGACAGGCGGAGCACCGCTCGCACAGGCCATGGCGCTGATGGGCGCACGTCCGCGGCTCGATTCCTACAATCGCGTCTGTGGTGCGGAATTGATCCCGCTGGAAGAGCTGAACCGTCCTCGTATCGACGCGGTCATGACGCTTTCCGGTATCTTTCGCGATCTTCTTCCGATCCAGGCAAGCATGCTCGCCGAGGCGAGCTATCTCGCGGCAACCGCGGACGAACCCTGCGACCGCAATTTCATCCGCAAGCACGCGCTGGCCTATTGCGAGGCCCACGACTGCGATCTGGAAGCTGCCGCCTATCGGGTCTTTTCCAATGCGGACGGCACCTACGGTTCCAACGTCAACATGCTGATCTCGTCGTCCGCCTGGAACGACGACGAGGAAATCGCGCAAACCTATACCAGCCGCAAGAGCTTCGCGATCGGTCGCAACGGCAAGACCAGCCGGCAGAGCGCGCTGCTCGACGCGGTACTCGCCGAGGTCGATTTCGCCTATCAGAATCTCGACTCTGTCGAGATCGGCGTGACGACGATCGAGCACTATTTCGACACGTTGGGCGGTCTCTCCAAGGCCGTATCGAAAGCCAAGGGGGGCGGGGATCTGCCCGTCTACATTTCCGACCAGACGCAGGGCGAGGCGAAGGTCCGCTCGCTCGGTGAGCAGGTCGCGCTGGAAACCCGGACCCGGACCCTCAATCCGAAATGGTACGAGGGCATGCTTCGGCACGGCTATGAAGGCGTCCGCCATATCGAAGCGAACGTCACCAACACGCTTGGCTGGTCGGCGACGACCGGGGGCGTCGACCCCTGGATCTATCAGAAGATCACGGAAACCTACGTGCTCGACAAGATCATGTGCCGTCGGCTCGCCGATCTCAATCCGGCTGCCGCGGCGCGGGTCGCGGCCCGGCTGATCGAAGCGCATGAACGCGACTTCTGGCACCCGGACACCGAGACGCTCGAAGCCTTGCGACGGGCGGGAGAAGAACTCGAGGACAGGCTGGAAGGTCTGGCGACGGAGGCCGCTGAATGAACATCCATACCCATCCGAAGACCGCGGCGCACGAGGCGCGTCTCGCCGAGAGGCTGAAAGAGCGCGCAGACGGGGAGGGCAGCGTCCAGGTGCATCTCGACCCGACGATGGAAATCGACGGCGCGAAGGTCTTCGCCGTCTATGGCAAGGGCGGCATCGGCAAGTCGACGACCTCGTCCAACCTCTCCGTAGCCTTTTCCAAGATTGGCAAGCGGGTGCTGCAGATCGGCTGCGATCCCAAGCACGACAGCACGTTCACGCTGACCAAGAGCCTGATCCCGACCGTGATCGACATCCTGGAACAGGTGGACTTCCACACCGAGGAACTGCGGCCGGAAGACTACATGGTCGAGGGCTTCAACGGGGTGCAATGCATTGAGGCCGGCGGCCCGCCGGCGGGCACGGGCTGCGGCGGATATGTTGTCGGACAGACGGTGAAGCTGCTGAAAGAACATCACCTTCTCGATGACACCGACGTCGTCATCTTTGATGTGCTCGGCGATGTGGTGTGCGGCGGCTTCGCCTCTCCCCTCCAGCATGCGGAGCGGGCCGTTGTAGTGGCCGCCAACGATTTCGACAGCATCTTCGCCATGAACCGGATCGTTGCGGCGATCAAGGCGAAGGCGAAAAATTACGAAGTGCGCCTTGGTGGCGTCATTGCAAACCGCTCGCGCGAGACCGACCAGATCGATCGATACAACACGGCCGTCGGCCTGAAGCGTCTGGCGCATGTGCCGGATTCCGATCACGTGCGTCTCAGCCGGCTGAAGAAGGCGACGCTCTTCGAAATGGGCGATGCGCCGGAAATCCGGACCATACAGAACGAATACATCCAGTTGGCCGAGCAGTTGTGGTCAGGCACGGAAGCCTTGAACGCCGAGCCAATGAAGGACCGGGAAATCTTCGAGTTTCTCGGTTTCGAGTGAGGCGCTGGGAGCGATCATGACACAGGCGAGCTACATCAGACGGACCGGCGAGATCGAGCATTATTTCGACCGCACGGCGCTGGAAGCCTGGAAGAGGCTCACGAGCGAACAACCGGTCGGCGGCATCCGGGCGACCGTGCGGCGAGGACGCGAGGAAATGCGCCGCACGCTTTCCGGCTGGTTGCCCCGAGATTTGACCGGATGGCGCATTCTCGACGCGGGTTGTGGCTCTGGCGTGCTATCGCTCGATCTGATGGCTCGCGGCGCCGATGTCGTGGGTATCGATCTTTCCGCGCAGATGATTTCCTTTGCTCGCGAGCGCGCCGCCGACCTGCAGGCGAAGCGCGGCGCCCCCTTTGCCGGCAGCGTCGATTTTCGCAGCGGCGACATGCTTGACCCGGCTCTGGGGGAGTTCGATGCCGTGATGGCGATGGACGTCCTGATCCACTATTCCCCGAGCGACGCCAAGCGGGTCCTTGAACAGTTTGCCGCCCGCGCCCGGAAGCGCCTTATCTTCACCCTGGCACCGAGCTCCCGAGTGCTTATGGCCATGCTGGCGATCGGTAAGGTTTTTCCGCGCGGAAACCGCGCGCCCGCGATCTATCCGACCAATTCGGTCCGTCTCGTCGGCGACGTGGTGCAGCAGCAGGGCATGACGAACTGGCAGCCGGGACGCACCCACCGGATTTCGGTCGGCTTCTATACGTCGGAAGCGGTGGAGGTGAGGCGGTCATGATCCTCAGCTCGGCAAACAGAAAGATGATCGCGCTCTGGCAGAGGGCCGGAACGCGCTTCATGCCGTTCGCGGACGCCGCCACACCGCAGGTGCCGCTGCCGCGTCTGCTGCGGCTGGCGCTTTTCCAGGTTTCGGCCGGCTGCATTCTGGTGCTTCTCACAGGGACCTTGAACCGCGTTCTCATCGTGGAGCTCGGTGTCTCGGTCGCCCTCGTCTCCGCCGTTGTCGCCATTCCCGTGCTCGCGGCACCTTTGAGGCTTTTCTTCGGGTATCGGTCCGACACCCACAAATCTGTGCTTGGCTGGCGACGCGTACCGTATATCTGGCTCGGCAGTCTGCTGCAGTTCGGCGGTCTGGCGATCATGCCGTTTGCGCTTCTCCTGCTGCAATCGCAGACACTTGGGCCGTCATGGGCGGGGGCGGCGGGGGCGAGCCTAGCGTTCCTGCTGACGGGGTTCGGTCTCCATATGGCGCAGACGGCCGGTCTTGCACTTGCCACCGACATCGTTCCTGAGGAGAAAAGGCCACGGGTCGTCGCGCTTCTTTACGTGATGTTGCTGGTCGGCATGATGGCCGCGTCCGGCTTCTACAGCATATTTCTGGTCGACTTCACGCCGAAACAACTGATCCAGGTGATCCAGGGCACGGCCGTCCTGACCATCGCGCTCAACGTCGTTGCGATGTGGAAGCAGGAAGCACGTAATCCAGGCCGGACTGCCAAGGACCGCGAACTGATCGGGTTCTTCGATGCGCTGGCCGACTATCGGCGCGAGCCGGGCACCTTGCGGCTGCTGCTCGCCGTCGCGGTCGGTTCTGCGGCTTTCTCGATGCAGGACATCCTTCTGGAACCCTATGGCGGCGAGATCCTGGGCATGAGCGTTGGTCGGACCACGCTGCTGACCGGGCTCTGGGCCGCCGGAACCATGGCCGGCTTCGCCTGGGCCGCCCACGATCTCAATCACGGCGCGCATGTCTATCGCGTCGCCGCGCGCGGTCTGCTGGTCGGCATCGTCGCGTTTTCAAGCGTCATCTTCGCCTATCCCCTCGGAATAGACGGTTTGTTCTATGCGGGGGCGGCTGGGGTTGGCCTTGGCGGCGGGCTCTTCGCGGTCGGAACCATGCTGGCGGCCATGAGTGTTTCCGCACGCTCAGACAGTGGCATCCTGGTGGGCGCCTGGAGCGCCGTTCAGGCCACTGCCATCGGTGTCAGCCTGCTCCTCGGAGCATTGATCAAGAACACCGTCAACATGCTGGCGCTCGACCACGTGCTCGGCGCCGCCATGGATACTGCTGCGAGTGGCTACCTCGTCGTCTATCACATCGAAATTGGGCTTTTGTTCATCTGCCTGGCGGTGCTTGGCCCGCTGGCCGGGCATCGCTACCGGCAGCAACGCGGCAGCGACATTCGATTTGGGCTGGCCGAGATGCCCGGCTGAGCCGGGCCGGAGCGCTCAGGAGGAGGAGTGACCCATGACCGGGACAATCGTCGGCAGCATAGATGTCGCCCAGGTGGTGCTTTATGCGTTCTGGATATTTTTCGCAGGCCTCATCTGGTATCTGCGCACAGAGGATCGTCGCGAGGGTTATCCGCTGGAAGCGGATGTTTCGGGCGCCTACAACAAGAGCCCGTGGCTCTTCGTGCCGCCTGCCAAGACCTTCTTGCTGCCTCACGGGCAAGGTGCCGTTCAGGCACCGAACTTCAGACGCGACCCGCCTCCGGCGAATGCCGAGCGGATCTCCCGGGCCTCCGGATATCCGCTTGAGCCGGTCGGCGATCCGATGCTGGCGGGCGTCGGGCCGGGCTCCTGGGCAATGCGGCAGGACGTTCCCGATCTTACTGCCCACGGCGAGGCCCGTATCGTGCCGATGCGCATGGCGACCGGCTTCGAGATCGCGGCGGGCGAGATCGACCCGCGCGGTCTCGCCGTCGTCGGATGCGACCGCCTCGTGGCCGGCACTGTCCGGGATGTGTGGGTCGATCGGTCTGAACATCTGATCCGGTACTACGAGGTCGATGTGGAAGGCCAGGCAACAACCGATCCGGACGCCGAAGAGGACGGTTTCGGGGTGCTGCTGCCGAACAATTTCGTGGTCATCAAGCGCGGTCGCGCACGGGCGCCTTATCTCTACGTGCATGCGATCACGTCGGAGCAATTCGCCCTCGTGCCGGCCAGGGCCGCAGCGCGGACCGTAACGCGGCTGGAGGAGGATCGGATCGCCGCGTATTACGGCAGCGGTCTGCTCTATGCCCTGCGCAACCGCCGGGAGGCCCTGCTGTGAAACAGTTTGTTGCGCGCGAACACGAAATAGAGCCCGTGCCTGGCCTTCCCGGCCTTCTGCCGGAAGGCGAGGAAATGCTCTGGCAGGGGCGTCCGTCCGCAAGGCTCGTGGCGCGCCATGTTCTCAAGAACCGCTGGATTGCCGGTTACTTCGTCGTGTTGGGCGTCTGGGCTCTTATCGGGGGGCTCTATGACGGCAGACCCCTGGCGGGAATCGTCTTTTCCGTTGCCGTGCTGACGGCGCTTGCCGCCGTTGTTCTCGGCTTGCTGGAGCTCTTCGCCTTCGCGGTGGAAAAGACCACGCTCTACACGATCACGTCGCGCCGGGTTGTGCTGCGCTTCGGCGTTGCCTTCTCCATGACGCTCAATCTGCCCTTTACGCAGGTCAATGCCGTTTCGATTGGCAAACTCGGCGGGAAGGCGGGCTCTATCGCCATCCAGCTTCTTCCGGGGCATCGCATGTCCTGGCTGGTGCAGTGGCCGCACGTCCGGGCATGGCGATTGGCCGAGCCCGAACCGGGCCAGATCTGTCTGGCGGATGCCTCGGCCGTGGCGGACATCCTGGTGCTTGCGATCACGCAACATGCCGCACTCGCCTCCGGCCATGCGTCTCTAACGCAAAAGGCAGCGCCGCAGCGCAGGCTGCCGCCGGCGATCGCGGCCGCAGAGTAGGGAGGGAACTGATGGCCTCGGCATCTCATCTCGGCTACCTGGCGCCTGCCGCGGGAAAGGGGGCCAATGCGTTTCCCAAACGCATCCTGTTCTCCGCTGCCGCGCTGCTTCTTTTCGCCGTCGGCGCCGTGGTTTTTGGTCAGATTACCGGCATTGGGGTGCTCAAATACCGCACCGGCGCGCCGATTGCCATGCGCGACATCACCATCGAGCGCGGGCAAAACGACCGCGTGGTCGTCACCGATGCCGTAAGCGGCATCGAGATCGCTGCCTACGAGACGCAGACGGGCGGCTTCGTGCGCGGCTCGCTGCGCGCGTTCGAGCGCATGCGGATGGTGGCGAACGTGGCGGAGGCGACGCCATACCGGCTGATCAAATGGGAAAACGGCGCCGTGAGCCTGTCGGACACGGCGACGGGAGAACGCATCTATCTGGAAGCTTTCGGCAAGGACAACGCCGCGGCCTTCGCGGCACTGCTCGGCGCCCAGGGAGGGAAAGGCCGATGATATCCATCTTCGACATTATGCGGCGCAGGGAAACGGTCGACTGCACCGTGGAGATCAACAACACGTTCGACCAGTTGGGCGCCCATGTCCGCTTCGACAACGGGGTCGTCGTCCATCCCGGCGACGAAGTCCTGGTCCATGGCGCTCCCGTCTCAATTCCCTATGGCGAGTGCCGTAGCTTCCGCCGCGAGGCGACGATCCGGCGCGCGGGCTTCATCGAACGCGCCTGGACGCGAGCGACCGGCGATTTCGAGATGATGGAATTATGTGAATTCAGCTTCACGGAAAGGGCGCTGTCATGAACAAGCTCGTCTCGAATTCAGACCTGGCCGAGCACGAAGCGAGCGTCGAGAGCCGCAGGGATACGCTCAACGATACGACGCGCAGCGCGTTGGTTTCGACAATGCTGACCCCCCGGTTCTATACGACCGATTTCGACGAAATGGACAGGATCGACGTGGAACCCGTGCGCGGTGAATGGGATGCGCTGATCGCGCAGATGCGCAGCGATCCGAACAAAAACCACTTCAAGCGAAACGAGAATTGGGACGCGATCGATCTGGAGGCCCTTCCTGCCGATCTGCGAGAGGAGCTCATCGATTTTCTCGTCTCCTCGCTGACCTCCGAATTTTCGGGCTGCGTTCTCTACAAGGAGATGAAGCGGCGCGGCAAAAACAAGGAAATCTGCGAGCTTTTCGGCTACATGAGCCGCGATGAATCCCGGCACGCGGGGTTCATCAATGATGCGTTGAAGGACTTCGGCATCGGCGTGAATATGGGCTTTCTCGCCAAGGCGAAGAAATACACCTACTTCAAGCCCAAGTTCATCTACTACGCGACCTATCTGTCGGAGAAGATCGGCTACGCCCGTTACATCACGATCTTCCGCCATCTGGAGAAGCATCCCGAGCACCGGTTCCATCCGATCTTTCTTTGGTTCCGCCAGTGGTGCAACGACGAGTTCACCCACGGCGAGGCGTTCTCGTTGATCATCCGGTCCGACCGGCGCCTGCTGGAAGGGCGCAACAAGCTGTGGATCAAGTTCTTCCTGCTCGCCGTCTTCGCGACGATGTATGTGCGTGACCACATGCGCCCGGCGTTCCATAAGGCGATGGGTGTCGATATCGACGACTACGACATGAAGGTCTTTAGGCTGACCTCCGAAATTTCCCGTCAGTGCTTCCCTCTGGTCCTGGATCTGGACAACCCGTTGCTGGTCGAGGGCTTCCGGCGGATGGAGCGGATCAATCGCAAGCTGCGGGCGGCGACAGCCAGAGGCGGCATCGCCGGGCGCGTCGCAAGGCTCGGCTGGGGGGCGGCCGCAGGCCTGAATTTCCTGAGGATGTACATGATCCCCTCGAGAAAGAACACGCTGCCCGACACCTCTCGTCTGCAACCGGTCTGGTAGGGCTGAAACCATGACCCTCGCGAGCCCGTTCATTGCGGTCCTGATAGCCATCGGTGTTTGGTGGCTGGCGACCGGGCTCGTGCTCGCCCTGGTTCATTGGTCGACGAGGCGAGGCCTTGGCGCATGGCAGTTGCTTCCGGCGGTTACCGTTGTCGGTGTCCTCGGTTTCCTGCTGATGCTCTATGGCAGCGGTGAGAAGACGCCGCTTGGATCCTATGCGGGTTTTTTAGGGGCGCTGCTTGTATGGACCTGGCACGAAACCACCTTTCTGACCGGCATGGTCACAGGTCGGCGCAAGGAGGAATGCCCGCCGGGTTTGACCGGACTTGCCCGCTTCATGGCCGCATGGAAGGCTGTCTGTGACCATGAAATCGCGCTGCTGTTCACCGGCGTTATTCTGTGGTTGACGCTCAGCGGCAGCGACAATCTTTTTGCCCTCGCGACCTTCGGCCTCCTCTGGGGCATGCGTATCTCGGCAAAGGTGCTGATTTTCCTAGGCGCGCGGCACTCGATCAGCGGACTGATGCCGCCGGCGATCCTGCATCTCAGAACCTATTTCAACACCGGCCAGACAACGCCGCTTTTTCCATTGCTGCTCGCGGTGGCGGTGGGGCTGTTCGCCGTGCTGATCGCAGGGGCGTTGCGGGCACAGCACGACTATGCGCTCGTGGGCCATATCCTCCTGGCGGCCTTCATGGCGCTCGCAATCGTCGAACATCTCATTCTTGTGCTGCCGGTCTCCGATACCGCCCTTTGGCGCTGGGCGGTTCCCGGACGCAGGTCGCCGATCGGCGGGCCCAAGAGAATTCAACCAAAGCTAGCACCGGTGACCGCCGGCGCGGACCGACAGGCCGAAAAGTCCTGACGGCACCTGAGAAGCAAGGGGAACCCAAGATGAACATTCTCGACCATATGGAAGCCGCACTCTCGGGTCTCAGGTCTGACGGCAACTACCGCGTCTTTGCCGAGCTTGAACGCCAGTGTCGCGAGTTCCCGAAAGCGACCTTCTTCGACGAGACGGGCGATACCAGGGAGGTGACGGTCTGGTGTTCGAACGACTATCTCGGAATGGGCCAGAACCCGATCGTGACCGGACGGATGAAGGAAATCATCGACAAGTGCGGCGCCGGGGCAGGGGGAACTCGAAACATCTCCGGCACCAATCATTACCATGTGTTGCTGGAACGAGAACTCGCCGACCTCCATGCCAAGGAGGCCGCACTCATCTTCACCTCCGGTTACGTCTCCAACTGGGCGGCGCTGGGAACGCTCTTGTCCCGCATCCCCGGCATCATCGTCTATTCCGATGCGCTCAATCATGCCTCGATGATCGAAGGCATCCGCCATGCACGCTGCGAGAAGCGTCTCTTCCGGCACAACGACCCGGCTCATTTGCGCGAACTTCTGGCAGCCGATGACCCGAATGCGCCCAAGCTCGTGGCCTTCGAGAGCGTCTACTCGATGGATGGCGATATCGCGCCCATTGCGGAAATCTGCGACGCCGCCGATGCGTTCGGCGCGATGACATATCTCGACGAGGTCCATGCGGTGGGGATGTACGGCCCGCGCGGCGGCGGTGTCGCCGAACGCGAGGGGCTGATGGACCGGCTGACGGTAATCGAGGGAACGCTCGGCAAGGCCTTCGGGGTGATGGGCGGCTATGTAACCGGACCGGCCGTTCTGGTCGATTTCATTCGATCCTTCGCCTCCGGCTTCATTTTCACGACCGCGCTGCCGCCCGCCCTTGCCGCCGGCGCCACGGCATCCATCCGATATCTCAAGCAGAGCTCGGTCGAGCGTCAGGCCCATCAGGCGAACGTTGCCAAGGTCCGGTCCGCTCTCGACGCGCGCGGTATTCCGCATATGCGAAACCCGAGCCATATCGTGCCTGTGATGGTGGGCAATGCGTCCAAATGCAAGTGGATCTCGGACGTGTTGCTGCGCGATTTCGGCATCTACGTGCAGCCGATCAACTATCCGACTGTTCCGGTCGGAACCGAGAGGTTGCGCATCACGCCGACCCCGGCGCATTCCGATGCCGACATCCGGCATCTTGCGCAAGCATTGTGCGCCATGTGGTCACAATGTGCCCTCGCCCGGGCCGTGGCCTGACCTTACGTGCCCGATCTAAGCCGGACCAGCTCCGACGTGAACAAGACCATTATCATCCCGGCAATAGCCGACGACGGCAGTCTCTACCCGGTGGAGAAGATGGCGGCGCATGTCCAAGGCGTGCTGCATCTCGCGATCTCGGTCTTTGTCTTCGATGGCGACCGGCTCCTCATCCAGAAGCGGGCGGCAGTGAAATATCATTGCGCCGGGCAATGGGCGAATACGTGCTGTAGTCATCCGCATTGGAACGAGACCCTGGAAGACTGCGCCAGCCGCCGGCTGCAAGAGGAGCTCGGCTTTTCCGTTCCGCTCATCCGTCGTCAGACGGTCGAGTATGCGGCAAGCGTCGGCGAAGGGCTCAGCGAGCATGAACGCGTCACCCTTTTCTGCGCACAGGTCGCAGCGGATTCGATAGAGATCAATCCTGACCCGAGTGAGGTGGAAGCGGTGCGCTGGATCGCACCATCGCAGTTGCGATACGAGCTCGGCGCGTGTCCCGATGCGTTCACGCCATGGTTCCGCATCTATCTGAACCGATTTCCCGAATTGAAATTCTGACGAAAAAAACGCCCAACCCATCCTGGGGGAGTGGCGGGCCTTCGGTCTTCCTTCCGGACAAAACTCCGCTGGCAGAAAAGA
Source organism: Breoghania sp. JC706 (assembly GCF_037026715.1). Lineage (NCBI taxonomy): Bacteria > Pseudomonadati > Pseudomonadota > Alphaproteobacteria > Hyphomicrobiales > Stappiaceae > Breoghania > Breoghania sp. JC706. The sequence goes on along the minus strand of NZ_JBANCG010000014.1, from coordinate 67,230 downwards.
AAGGAGCCCGAGAGCTCCCTTCTTGTCGTTCCTGCTTGCCGTTCCTGAAGGTGTTCAGTTGGCTTGATCCGGGCCCGGGCCCGGGCCCGGGCCCGGTGCCGGGGGAGGGGGCGAGGCATCGGACGTAGCGGCGCCCATCACCTTGGTTTCTCCAGGCACGTAGGTCGAATAGTCGGGCGCGTCGGCGGGGCCCTTCTTGTCGAGGGCATCGAGATAGTCCTGCAGCATCGAGACGCCGTAGAGCGGTTTCTGCACGCCATTGTGGCAAGTGCCGCAGTTGACCTTGAAGACGTCGCCATCCGGCCCCTTGCGATTTTCGGGGAAAATCGGCGTCAGGCCCGTCAGATAGTCGTTGTTCAGCGTCCGGACCATCTTGATGCCGTGCCAGGCTGTAACGCGCTGGGGAGGGCTCTGGTCCCAACTGTTGAAGGCGCGGGAATTGTGGCAGGTGACACAGTTGACGCCGAGCGATTCCGACATGTGCACCATCAAGGAAAAGGTTCGTTCGGTCTCCTTCACACCCGCCGAATTGGTACCGGCGGCAAGCGCGGAAAGCGAGTGAACGCGAATGGGCTCGTCGCCGAGAAGATAATCGGTGAGGGCGGCCTTGGGCAGCGACGACTTGCCGGCGGCGTCATTGACGCCGTTCATTCCGGCCTGGCTGAACAAGTTGGCAGGTGGCGGCTCCATCATCCAGTGATTTTCGGGAATGTTCTTGCCACGATGGCAGGTGTAGCAGGTTACTCCGGTCTGGCCGACATGGGCGTCCCAGTCGACATTGATCGCCTGGTTCATCTGGATCATGCGCCGAGCAACGACCTTCCTGTAATTCTCGTCAGAGGCGAGGTTTTCCAGGTTGTGGCAATATTCGCAGCCCTGTTCCGGGGCGACCCATTCGGTGATCGACGCCATGAACTGGTTGAGCTGGTCGTCGGAGAGGTTGCCGAGAACCTGGAGATTCTCATAGATGGTTCCAGCCCGGTCGCCGCTGGGGTCTGCCTCCCAGGGCGCCGGGGGGGCGACGTTGGCGGCCTTCAGGGCCGCTTGCCTCTCCACGCTCTTTTCCAGGTACATGCCACTTCCACGGTAGCCGATCTGGGTGGACTCCACCGGCGGGGCATCCCAGCCGGCGGTGAAGAAACTGGCGACGAGAAGAAGCGATCCGGCCGAGGCGGCAAAAGGTACCCAGAGTTGCATGGTTCTTCTCCCTATTGCGCTGCCGGGTCGACGACGCCCGGAAAGACGTGCGGCGCCGGGGGGACGATGCCGTGCTCGATGCCCCACAGGTACCAGTTGTCGACGACGGTGCCGGTCAGAAGGATGCCGATCCCGCCGGTGAGCGGTGTGAGGATGGCGAACCACCAGGCCCAGCGGTGAACGGATTCCATGGTGGCGTTGAAGCCCATCGTCCAGCGCCAGAAGAGAGCCGCGCGCTCGGACGCCGTTCCCCGGTCGGTGATCTGCTCCAGCTCGCGCTCGCCGCCATATTTGCCGACGGCCAGAATGGTGGCTCCGTGCATGGCGAAGAGCAGCACCGATCCGTACAGGAAGACGATCGAGAGGCAGTGGAAGGGGTTGTAGTAGAGATTGCCGTAACGGATCGAAAATGCCGCGGTCCAGTCGAGATGCGGGAAGATGCCGAAGGGCACGGCTTCGGAGAAATTGCCCATCAGCAGCGGCCGGATGAAGCCGAGCGAGAGAAACAGGAAGATCGCCGAGGCGAATGCCCATGCCACGTGTGTACCGAGTTCCAGCTGCCGTGCGCGGCGGTAGACCCGGACCCACCACAGCAAGACCGATAGCGTCAGGAAAAAGCCGGCAATCAGCCACCAGCCTCCCTCGCCGAGCGGCGGCAGGACCTTCAGGCCATACTGCGCGGACGGCGGTTCGAGGCTCAGCCAGAAGAGCTGGCGCACGAACTGGATCGGATTCCAGTCGACAGAAGCCAGCATATTGAGACCGATGATCTCGAAGGCGATGAAACCGAAAACGAGGGACAGGGTGCCGAGAAAACCGAGATAGATCGGTCCGATCTGGGCGTTGCCGATCCATCCGAGAAGCCGTGAGACGCGGGGACTTCCAACGCGCTCGCTGTCGCCTCGCGGCAGGTCGATGCCGTCATCGACGGGGCCGTGGATCTGAATGACGGTAAGGATGTTCTGATATTGTGTCATGGCTGGGGCCCCTCAGTTCCAGATCGGCAGCTCGAGCCACCAGTTCCACCACTGCGGCCAGCCCTGGTTCCAGAACGGTCCGCTGATGACGATGCAGACCGCGCTCCAGAAACCTGCGTTGAGCGCCAGGATCAGGCCGAGGCGGTGGATACCCAGCGTGCCGATCGAATAACCGATGATGTCGCGGAAGAATGTGTCTTCGTATTCGGGGGTCTTCACCTCGGCCCGCCTGCCGTCGCCTTCACGAGCGGCGCCCGGATTGGCTGCCGACAGGATCAACCCGCCATGAAGCGCCAGCGCGAGGCATGTCGTGAAGAAGAACGACACCGCAATCATGTGCGCCGGATTGTAATGGAAATGCAGGTACTGGTAGCCGACGTTGGAAACCCAATCGAGGTGACTGAAGATCCCATAAGGGAAGCCATGTCCCCACGCTCCCAGCAGCAGCGGGCGGACCACCACCAGCGTGACGTAGGCCAGGATCGCGAAGGAAAAGGCGAACGGCACGTGATAGCCGATGCCGAGTTTCCGGCAGATCTCCACCTCGCGCAGCGCCCATGAGCAGAAGGCCCCGATCGCGCAGACCGTGATGATCTGCCATAGGCCGCCTTCCTTCAGTGGAGCCAGCGCGAGGCCGTAGGAAAGGTCGGGCGGCGCGATCGAAATCTGCCAGATATTCCAGGTGGGTCCGAGGGCCGCGCCGTAGACGATCAGTGCCGTCCCGAGGCTTGCGAAAAACGCCGTCGTGACACCAAAAAAACCTACGTAGAACGGACCGACCCAAAAATCGAAGAGGTCGCCGCCGATCAGCGTCCCGCCACGCACACGATATTTGCGTTCAAAACTCAGCAGCGCCATAGTCTCCTCCCCAAGGGGCTCGCCCCTGTCGTGCAACACGATTGCCCGTGTATGACGATTGTTCGTGTACGGCGGCGGCCAGGACCGCGTAAGCGGCCGCGCCCGCCGCCTTTTCGTTTCAGCCGATCAGCCTCAGATCCCAGCCCACCGGAACGGACAGCTCGATCGCCCCGGTCTTGAGGGGTTTGCCCTCAAGCCAGTTGAAGCGGTCCGTGCTCAGCAGGATGAAGTGGATCAGGAGAGCGAGCGTGAACAGGAAGACCGACAGGGCAACGAGCGCCCTGCGCGGATCGAACATGAGCCAGATTCTCCACATGTTGCGATCCCCCTATGCAAGCATCGGCAGAAGCGCCTGAGCCGTCTGGTTGATGCCTTCAAGAGAGGCATAGCCATCCGGACCAGGGATCCAGGGACGCCACAGCCAGACCAGGATATGCGCGACGATCGCGATCGCCGTGAATATCAGGAAGCCTTGGATGAAGAATCCGTGGACCTCTTGCGCTTCGCTTTCGGTCAGACCCGAAAGTGAGACATTTGATGGTTCCGCCATCAAATCCACCTCCTAGTCTCGAACGCCGCGGGGCCCCCGCGGCCAGGTTCCAGTGAAGCCGGATGAACAGTCCCACTGGGCTCTTGCCGACGTCGAGAACACCGGCAAAGGCTTGGGATCACACGCTGAACGCGTAACCCAACAGGGCGTATGCCGATGCTCTCGCCTCGGCGAAAACGGACCCCTCTATCGTCCCGTCGCGGGGGGCGAGGAGCTTGCCGAGCCGGGTCACGGTGACGACGGCGAGGCAGAGCGGATAGACCACGAAGAAGAGCCGCCTCATCATCAGGCGCTCGGATGCCCGCTCACGATGGCGGCGGGTGAACTCTTCAGGACTTGCGATAGAGACCATTTCTCAACCTCCTCTCGATCTCGCAGGCGCCATGGTTCCAGATCTCAGGCTGGTACGGGCGGGCGTGCCGATGCCCGCTCGACATGTTCCAAGACGACGTGCGACGCATTTCCTCGCCGGGCTTCCCGTTCGGCCGCCTCCCGCAGCCGCTTGGCCGCCGAAATGCGGACGAGCACCGGTTCCCGATTGATCAGATCCTCAAGCGCGGACTGTGCCTGGGCGTCCCAGGTCATGTCCGGGGCGCGCGCGCTCGTCGGCTCGATCGCGTCAAGCTCGCCGGCGCGCGGCAGGATGTGAAACAGCATGTCGAACAGGGCGTTGCAGATTTCCTGGATCAGCCAGCAGGCGCCGGAATAGCCCATCACGGGGGTGCCGGTGTGCCGGCGCACGATCGCGCCCGGGTAGGAGAGCTGGATGAAACTGCCTCGGCTCCCCGCCTCGGCCATATACATCCGCTCGTTGAAAGAACCGAACAGAACCATGGGCTTTCGCGCCGCGACGAGGTCTGCGATTGCGCCGTTGTCCGTCTTTGCGCCCGCCTTGCGCGGAACCGCGAAGGCACAGGGCAGCCCCATTTCGTCTTCCAGGAACGTGCGGACGCCGCGCACGTAGGTCTCGTTGGCGACGATCGCGAAATTGGCGGTGGCGAAGAAGTCCTGGGTCACCGACCGCCAAAGGTCCCAAAGAGGCTTCAGGGTGGTGTGCTTCTCCTTGGCGATAAACGGCTCGGGATCCAGCCCCAGAATTTCGCCAAGGGTGCGCAGAAAGGCGGTCGTGGAGTGGAGGCCGATCGGCGCCTGGAGGTAGGGCCGGTCCAGCGTCTCGCACAAGAGCCTGCCGAACTCTCGATAAAGGCAAACATTGCATTCGGCATCGGCCAGTTTGCGCACGTCCTCGACATGGCTGCCGAGCGGGAAGGTCATGTTGACCTCCGCCCCCAACCCTTCCACCAGACGCCGGATCTCGGCGAGGTCGGAGGGCATGTTGTAGGTGCCGTAGATCGGGCCGATGATGTTGACCTTCGGCTTCGCGCCCTCCTTGCGGGCGCGCGGCTTCGGCGGGGTCTTGGGGCCGAACTCGGTCCACAGCCATTTGAGGGCGCGATCGGCGCTCTGCCACTGGTCCTCGTCGATGGTGCGCGGCAGAAAACGCTTGAGATTGGAACCTTCCGGCGTCACGCCGCCGCCGATCATCTCGGCGATCGAGCCGGTTACCACCACCGCAGGCAGCTCCGGGTCGAGCGCCGCGCGCGCGCGCTTCATCGCGTTCTCGGTGCCGTGCTGACCCAGCTCGTCCTCCGACAGCCCGCTTACGACGATCGGCAGTTCATGCGGCGGCAGCGCATCGGTGTAGTGCAGAACCGAGGTTACCGGCAGGTTCTCGCAGCCGACAGGTCCGTCGATGACGACTTGCAGGCCCTTGATGGCGGTGAAGGCATAGACCGAGCCCCAATAGCCGCCGGCGCGGTCGTGGTCGAGGATCAGCATCCGACGCTCTCCCCGTTGTCGACCGCGTTTTGCGATTTCTGGGTCTTCCTGGCGTATTTCGCCCGGTAGCCGCTCTTGTCCTCCGGCACGTCCTGCCAGATGCCGGCCGTGTCGCAGTGGCCGACGCCCTTGAAGAAATCCTGCATCTGCAGGAAGCGGTCCTTGCTGGCAATCGCCGTCGAGACAACACCCGGCAGCGAGGCGACGCCTGCCGGCCCCATCAGGGGGCGGGCGGAAATCAGGTTGGTGAAATAGAGCGCCGGCGTCGCGCTTTCCTTGGCCTTTTGCACGACGGGGGTGGTGCCGATGGCGAGATCGGGCTGAAATTCCTCGAAGGCGGCCAGATCCTGTTCCAGCGAGGTGCGGAAGCGCACCTCGACGCCGTGGTCTGCAAGCCACTCGGCATCGGCCTGGCTGAAGGGTGTCTTTGGGCAGGCGGTGCCGACATAGCGCAGGTCCGCGCCGAGTTCGACCAGAAGTCGGCCGACCAGCAGTTCCGAACCCTCGTAGCCCGACAAGGTGATGCGACCTTTGACGCTGTTCTGGGCCAGCGCCGCGCGAATGGCGCCGAACATGGCATTGCGGCTCGCATCTATCTTCCTTGGCGAGACGCCGCACGCCTCGCCGATGGCAAGCAGCCACGCATCCGTGCCCTCCAGCCCTATCGGAGCGGAGCCCACGACAGTGCGTCCGGCCGCTTTGAACTCCCGGAACGCCGCCGTATAGAAGGGATGAATAGCGGCCACCGCCGCGCAATCGAGCGCGGAATAGAGTTCGCGCCATTCGCGAACCGGGACGGTCGGCCCCGCCGCCAGTCCCATCGGCGCGAGCATGCCGCCGATGACCACCGGATCGGCCGGGAACATCTCGCCCACGAGACTGACGGTCGGCGTGCCCTTCAGCCCGTCGCGCGGCGGCAGGACGGGGCCTTCCATCGCTTCCTGGCGCGCGTAGGCGAGCATGGCGCCGGAGAGGACATCCTTGGCTTCCGCATGGGTCGGAACGCCGAAGCCAGGCACGTCGATGCCCACGATACGCACGCCGTCAATCTGGCGGGGCAGCATCTTCAGCGGGATGCCCGAGGCGGTGGGAACACAGAGGTTCGTCACCACGACGGCGTCGAACTTCTCCGGATCGGCCATCGTGTGCACGGCCTCTACGATGTCTTCGTAGAGTTTCCCGGTCACGAGGGTCTCGGAATTGAACGGTACGTAGCCGACCGAGCGCTTGGCGCCGTAAAAGTGGGAGGTGAAGGTCAACCCGTAGACGCAGCAAGCGGACCCCGAAAGGATCGTCGCCACCCGGCGCATGCGCAGCCCGACGCGGAGCGAGCCGAAGGCGGGGCACATGGATTGCGGCTGGTCGTGCGGTCCTTTCGGATAGTCGGCCTCGTAGCGGTCGATCAGGGCGTCGTTGCCGGCAGCCCGGGCCGCGGCCCTGGAACGTTCTGCTCCACCGTGGCAGCCGCTGTCGGCAGCGGACGCGACGTCGCCTGCGATGGCCTCAAGCTCAAGCTCCGTGGGGTGCGTATCCATGTCCAGGTCCGGTCGGTTAAACGGTGTCATAGATGACTTCGAGAGACGGAGCGTTCAGCGCGCCGGCTGCACACATGTCTTCAGGCAATGCGGGCTGAAGCCGGAAATCGGCCCCTGTTTCGCTGGAATCGAAAAGGGCAAGCAGACCGTCCTGATCGAGAGGGTTGGGAAGGACCGGCGGTGCCGACGCGAGATTGGCGGCAAGCGAGGCGAAGAGAGGCCCCCAGCGCCCGTCGGGATTGCCAATGATCTGGTAGTTGGCGCTCTTGCGGCGGATGTCCTCGTCCTGCGGGATCGAGGCAAGGATCGGGATCCCGACGGCGTCTGCGAAGGCTTGCGCCTCGCCGGTTCCGTCGTCCTTGTTCACGACCAGTCCCGCCACGCCGACATTGCCGCCGAGCTTGCGGAAATATTGCACTGCTGAGCAGACGTTGTTCGCCACATAGAGCGACTGCAGGTCGTTGGAGCCAACGACGACGACCTTCTGGCACATGTCGCGCGCGATCGGCAGGCCGAAGCCGCCGCAGACGACATCGCCCAGGAAATCGAGCAGCACGAAGTCGAAATCCCAGTCATGGAAACCGAGTTTTTCGAGTGTCTCGAAACCGTGGATGATGCCGCGTCCGCCGCAACCGCGTCCGACTTCCGGTCCGCCAAGCTCCATCGCGAAGACACCGTCCCGCTTGAAGCAGACATCTGAGATTGTGACTTCCGTCCCGGCCTGCTTGCAGTTGGAGGCGGTCTGGATGATCGTCGGGCATGCGCGTCCTCCGAAGAGGAGAGACGTGGTGTCGCTTTTCGGATCGCAGCCGATCAGCAGTACTTTCTTGCCGAGCTGGGCAAGCATGTAGGAGAGGTTCGCAAGCGTGAAGCTCTTGCCGATGCCACCCTTGCCGTAGATCGCAATGATCTGCGTTTCCTTGGTCACCGGACCCGTTGCCGGGGCATCCGGTTCGATCTCCGCTTCCGCGCGCAGGAAATCGCGCATCTGGTGCTGGCCGATCGGCTCGTGCAGGGTCATCCGGCAGTCCTCCAGTCGATTACCATTTTCAGACAGGCCGGGTCGCCGAAGGCGGTGCGGTAGGCGGCTTCCGCGTCGGCGGGCCGGGCGCTGTGCGTGATCAGCCCCTTCAGCGAAAGGCGGCCTGAGGCGACCAGTGCAAGCACGGCGTGAATGTCGTTGGGCTTGAATTCACTGGCGAGCGAGATGGAGATCTCGCGCATGAAGGCGGGGGCGAACGCAAAGCCGACCCGCTCTCCGTAGAACCCGGCGAGTACGAGCTCGCCACCTCTGGCCAGCCGCGCAATGGCGCCATCGATCGCCGCCGGGTTGCCACTTGCGTCGATGATGCAGGCACAAGGCGCGCCGGCGGACTCGGAAGCCGCATCAACCGCCTCATATCCGTCCGCTCCCTTCCTGCGATCTGCGGAAGTCTCCAGGACGCGCGGCGGCTTGTGACCAAGAGCGATCTGAACGCGGGCGATCAGACGGCCCAGAACACCATGTCCGATGACGAGATCCGCCGGCGCATGGGCACGTTTCACCGCATGATGGGCAGTGGCCGCGAGCGAAAGCAGGACTGCGTCCTCGGCGAGATCATCTGCGATCGGAATGGCGCGGCCGCCAGGAAGGATGATCCGTTCGGCGGTTGCGCCGAAGAGGCCTGCCGCATCTTCGAAGCAGTTCGCTCCCGGCACGAAGACGAGATCGCCGATCGCGTGCTCTGAGTCCGGTCCCGCTTCGACGACGCGGGCGACTGTCTCGTATCCCGGGACCAGCGGATAGCGCATCCCGGGAAATGGCGGCATGGAGCCATCGAACAGCATTTTCTCGGTGCCCGTGGAAATGCCGCTGAGAAGAGATTCAGCGACCACGTCCGAGCAGCCCGGCCTGGTCAACGCAAGACGTCTGACCTGCAGGGAGCCGGGCTCCTGGAAAACGACCGCTGTGGTGTACATCTCCGTGCCTCCCGCATCTGGGTTCGGCGTTTCTTGAAGTGTAATTGTAAATTGACGCAATGAAGTGTCAATTAAATTTTACACTTTTTGACACTGGACGATGCCCGGCGCTAGCGCGTGGCGAAAACGAGCGTGGCCAGGAGTGGGCTCGCGGTGGCAATTGTGTACGGGCGCCTGAAACCGGCAGATTTCAGCAAGTTTCTGATTTCGTTATCAGTTCGACATTTGCCGGAACCCATAGCGAGGAAGTAGAGGTTGAAATAGACCGCAGCGAGCCGGGCGCCTTCGGTCTTTCCCGCCATCGCCTCGGCGACCATGATCCGGGTTCCGGATTTGAGAGATCCGTGGAGGTTAGTGAGTATCGTCAGGACGCGATCGTCATCGTGGTCGCACAGCACCCGGGTCAGGCAGACGCAGTCCGCGGATGCTGGGACCGGGGCCTTCGCAAAATCTCCGCTGTGAAATTCGATCCTCTCGACGAGGCAGCTTTCGGCAAATCGCTGGCGCGCCAATTCGATGACGGGCGGCAAATCGAAGAGCTGCAGCTTGAGATCCGGATAGGCGGCGGCGGCCGTTGCCAGAAAGGTCCCGTCGCCGCCTCCGACATCGAGGATTGATTCGTAACGGCCGAAATCGTGCGCTGCGAGAATGCAGTCCGCCATCATCGCCTGGCTGCTTCGCATGAGGCCGGAATAGGCATTCGCCGTTTCTGTCTCGATGCCTGACGGGTCCGGGCAACGGGCATAGGCCCAGTAGCGCTTCAGCTCGGTATCGCGCTCGGCAGTTCCGAATAGTTCGGCGGGCCTGTCGAGGTCGCGATAGAAAAGGCAGTGGTGCTCTATCATTGCCTTCAAGCCGGCGTCGGCGGCGACCACGGTGCCCGCATCGGCTAGGGTCCAGTGGTCGCGGCCCGCATGCCTGATCAGTCCAAGGCGTTCGGCCTGCTCCAGCAGCAGCCGCATGCGCGCAGGGGCGAGATGGCAGGCCTCCGCCAGGGCGTCTGTGCTCAGGATCCCGCGACGGAGCCTGTCGAGGACGCCAAGCGTTACGCAGGCGCTCAAGATCTGGCTGAAGACGAAACCGGCGGTCAGCCGGAACAGGGCGTTCGCCTTTCGTTGCGCGAGCCAGCGCGTCCCTGGAAACCGCAGCATTTGGTTGCGAAATTTCGCGGACGCGATCAAGTCGTTGCGCCATTGGCGCAAGCGCGCCCCAAGAGATAGCGGCTTTCTGGTTTGCAATCGCGATATCGCCGGCCCCGGCTTGGCGGCCTTGGCTGGGCTGTCACCAATGTCGGCCTGGCCGTCCATCCTCAGGCCGCACTAGCGGCGAGTTTCGCCGGCATGAGGCGCTTGGCCTCCTTTTGGATCAGAGCGCGCAGCATGTCGGCGCCGTCACACTCCGGCACGCTGTCTGCCGCCTGATCGACCAGCGCCTGAAGCTGTTTCAGCGCGCCTCCCAAGCCCAGTTCAGCCACCAGATTGGGTCTGCCATTCAGCGCGTCCTGACCGGCAGGCTTGCCCATGCTGCCGGTTTCGTCCATGGCGTCGTAAAGGTCGTCGGCGACCTGATAGGCGGCACCGAGGGCGTCTGCCAGAGCATACCAGTCGAGCGGATTGCCCTGGGAGGAAAGCGCGCCGGTGGATACGGCACCGGTGAAGAGCGATGCTGTCTTGGCGCGATGATATGCGGCGATGTCGATCTTCGGCTCGCTTTCCCAGGCCTGACCCGCAACCAGCCCATATGGCGCGCCGACCGCGTTGGCGACGGTGGAGATGATGCGGGCCGTCAGATGCGGTGCGTGCAGGGTCTCCCGGGCAATTGTCTCGAACGCCGCGACGATCAGGCCATCTCCGACGAGAACAGCGATCTCTCCGCCAAATTCGACGTGGACGGATGGAATGCCGCGACGGGTGGCAGCATTGTCGAAGCACGGCAGGTCGTCGTGCACCAGGGAAGCGCAATGCAGCAGTTCGATTGCCGTTGCGGAGGCGGTCGCGACCCTTGGGTCACGGTCGCCGCAGGCCAAGGCAACGGCGAGGCACAGCCTGGGGCGGACGCGGGCTCCCCCTGGAAAGACCGCATAACGCAGCGCGGCTGCCAGTTTCTGCGGGCAACCGTTTGCGGTGGCATATCGGATGGCAGTCTGCATCCCGGTTTCGATGCGTTCCGACAGGTCCATGGGGCCGCTCCCTCATTTGGCGTGAATGTCTAATTGTATTGACGATAAACTGTCAATATAAAGTGACACATCGGGAATGAAAGTCAACTTGAAGGGCAACCAGTGGCCTCATCGAAACCGCAAGACCGGATCGTGGTCGTCGGCGCCGGCATGGGTGGCCTTGCGGCGGCTTTGAGGCTGGCCACGGCGGGCCGCCAGGTCCTCGTTGTGGAGGCCTCCGATGCCCCCGGAGGAAAGCTTCGCGAAGTGTCGGCGGGAGGGCGAAGGTTCGACACCGGACCAACCGTGCTGACCATGAAATGGGTCTTCGACGATCTGCTGGCCGGATGCGGCAGCAGCCTCGACAACGAACTCGCCTTGGAAAAGGCGGATGTGTTGGCCAGGCACTATTGGAGCGGAGGCGGGTCCCTCGACCTCTACGCCGACCCGGCGAGGACTTTCGAGGCGGTCGAGGCGTTCGCGGGGCGCCGCGAGGCGGACGGGTATCGGCGGTTTGCCACCGACAGCAGTCGGGTTCATGCGCTGTTGAAAGACACTTTCATCGACGCGACGCGCCCAAATCCGGTGAGCCTTTCCCGACGGATCGGTCTGTCGAAGGCCGGTGCGCTCTTCGCCTTAAGACCGTTTTCAACGCTCTGGGCCGCACTCGATGACTATTTTACGGACGAGCGGCTCAAGCAGCTGTTCGCCCGCTATGCCACATACTGTGGATCATCGCCCTACCTAGCCCCGGCGACCCTGATGCTCATCGCCCATGTGGAACGGGAAGGGGTCTGGATTGCGAAGCACGGAATGCACGTGCTGGCACAACGCTTCGCTGCACTGGCGGTCGGGCTAGGGGCGGATTTTCGGAACGGGACGCCCGTCGACGCCATCCTCGCCGACGCATCCGGACGGCGCGTCACGGGCGTCAGGCTGGCGGATGGAGAGGTCGTTCCGGCTTCTCAGGTCATCTTCAACGGCGATGTCGCCGCCTTGTCGGGTCTGCTTGCAAGCGGCAAAAGCAGGCGTCAACGCGCCGCTCCTGGCAGTCGTTCCCAGTCCGCGCTGGTTGTCTGTGGGCTCGCGAGGACCGAAGGCGTGCCCCTTGCCCACCACACCGTGTTTTTTTCCGACGACTACGAATCCGAATTCAAGGCTGTGTTCGAGCATCGGACACCACCCGCCGATCCGACAGTCTACGTCTGCGCGCAAGATCGGGATTCGGCAGGGGCCTTGCCCGCCGGCGTGCCCGTCGGAGCTGCGGAGCGGATCTACTGCCTGATGAACCTGCCGGCGGACGGCGATCGGCGCACCTACACGAAAAGCGAGTTGGAAAAATGTCTGGCAGCGATGGACCGCCGTCTTTCGGCAAATGGACTGACACTCGGCCGCGACGGCGGGGCGCAGGTGCTGACGGCACCGGATACGTTCCATCGGCTCTATCCGGCCACGGGCGGGGCGCTGTACGGCGAGGTGACGCACGGCTGGATGGCGTCGTTCAGGCGCCCGGCCGCGCGCGGGCCGCTCAAGGGATTGTATCTGGCCGGGGGGAGCGTCCATCCGGGGGCAGGGCTGCCGATGGCGGCGCTGTCGGGCAAAATCGCGGCGGACTGCCTGATGGCCGATCTGGGCTTGGGCGGCCCGAATTCGATTGGCCGGTTCCGCCCGGTGGCTATTGCTGGTGGTATGTGGATGCGACCAGCGACTGCGGCCAGTTCGCGCTCGCCGTGATTGCCTTCGTCGGTTCGGTATTCTCGCCTTACTATCACTGGGCTGGCCGCAAGGAGCCTGAGAACCACGTCGCGATCAATATAGCGCTTTATGGCCCCGGCGGACGTGCCTGGGCGATGACCGAGCGTGGGCGCAATAGTCTGACCCGCTCCAGGACGACACTATGCATCGGTAACAGTCGTCTCGTCTATTCTTCCGGCGGGCTGGAAATCATGTTCGAGGAAATTGCGCTTCCCTGGCCGGGGCAACGTCTTTTGCCCGCGAAGATCTCCGGGCGGATCGTGGTTGAACCGGAAATAGAGAACGATCGCCTCCACGAACTCGATCCGGAGGGCCATCACATCTGGCGACCGGTCTTTCCACGGGCTCGGATCTCCGTCCTGAGCGACAGCCTGCCGGAAGGTGGGTGGCAAGGCGAGGCCTATCATGATTTCAACGCAGGCGACCGGCCGGTGGAAGCCGATTTTCGCGGCTGGGATTGGGCGCGGGGGCGGAGTGGCGGAGATGCCGCGTTGATCCTCTACGACGCAGTCCTCAAGGACGGTCGGCGGCGCGCAATCGGGCTGACACAGGCCGCTGACGGCCGGTCCAGTTACTTTTCGCCCCCGCCGCGCAGCCCGCTTCCGACTGGTTTGTGGGGCGTTCGTGGGGGGATCGCGTGCGATCCCAGAGCCTCGCCGAAGCTTTTGCGCCGGCTTGAGGACACGCCCTTCTACAACCGCGCGCTCGTTCGCACATCGCTCTCCGGAGATCCCGTCACTATGGTTCACGAGACGCTGTGCTGCAGGCGACTGGCCAATCCGCTGGTCAGGCTGATGCTGCCGTTTCGCATGCCGCGCCGGCCATTCGGCTAATCGGCGGCTTTGCGCTCACGCTCTTTTGCCTCCTTGGCGCGGGCCGCGTCTCGCGCCTTCCGGAGATCTCTGCGCTGCCAGAGGTAAAAGGCGATCGCGAGAGCGAAGACGAATATCGCTTCGATCAGTCCGAAGTAGCTCTCAAACAAGGCTGGCAGCCTTTTCCCGCGCGGCGAGCCGCCGGGAGCGCCACTCATCTTTGGTACTGGATTGCAGACGCATCATGATCGTCAGGAACCGGCCCGGATCGGTCCGCCCGGTGCATGCCTTCGACGATTTTGCGGCAAAGGCTATAGCCGCAGCGGCAACCAGATCGGTGGCCGCCGGGTCGGGTGCCGCAGCCAGGAGGGCAGCCGATTCTTCCGGTTTGGAGACGTTCGCCGCGCGTGACCGCATCATCAGCGCCAACTTGCCGGCGAAACTGGTATGGGCACGCAGCGACACGCTGTCATATCCGTTGGCCGCGATGGCTGAGCCGATAGCCTCGTAAACGAGCGCCGCTGTCCGAATGGCCGGGCGGCAGGCTGGCGGCAGTGCACCGATGCCGGCGTGGCCCAGCCGATAGTGGCGGTCCGCCTCCTGCAGAAGGCGCCGGATGACGTCGCCGAGCGCGGGGGAAAAACAGGGCTCGTCGAGGAAGTCTTGTGGGTCCACGCCGGCCGCCTCCAGCCAGTCCTGAGGCAGGTAAAGGCGACCGTTGCGAGCATCTTCACCGACATCGCGGGCAATGTTCGTCAATTGCATCGCAATTCCGAGGTCGGCAGCGCGGGCCAACGCGTGCGTCTCCCCGGTTCGCATGACCAGCGACATCATCAGTCCGACGGTGGAGGCAACGCAGGTGGCGTAGTCCTTCACGTCTGCGATGGTCCGGTAGCGACGATTTGCGATGTCCATGGCAAATCCGTCCAGAAGGGCCTGGGGAATGGCTTTGGGGATCGAAAACTCGGCAACGGTCCGCGCAAAGGCGCGGTCGCAGGAGTAAGATGCCGGTGTGCCGCGGTAGATCAGATCGAGCCGTCCTTGGAGCTGGTTCAGTGCCTTTGGGCTCGCCCGGGCGTCGTCGATCAGATCGTCGGCGTGACGACAGAAGGCATAGAGCGCCTGAGCTGCCTGACGTGTCTCACGCGGCAGCATCATTGATGCGAGGTGAAAGGACTTGGAGCCTTTCCGGATGGCGGCGGCGCAGGCCCTCAGGTCCGACTGATGCCCGGAAAATCCGTAAGATGCTCCGCGGGAAAGGCGTTGCCTCACCGGCTGGGCAGGGGGCATGTCGCTGAACGCGCAAGGGACGATATCGCTCACGCTCGATCCCTCCCGATCGTTTGCCCGATGGATGACGGAGCGAAATTGGCCGGATCGGGGAGGAGCTCGGCGACGATCCGGGCGGAGCAGACCACGCCGGGCAGACCTGCGCCCGGATGGGTGCCGGCGCCGCAGAGATAGAGATTGTCAAGCTCCTCGCTCTTGTTGTGCGGCCGGAACCAGGCACTCTGGAAAAGCTTCGGTTCGAGCGAAAAGGCGGCTCCTTGCCAGGAAAGAAGTCTGTCGCGGAAGTCTATCGGCGTGGTCACGCGCGACGTGACGACGTGTCGGCTGAGATCGGGAAGGATCGTCTCCTCCAGGCGGGCGGCGATCCGGGCACGATAGACCTCGGCCATTTCGGCCCAGTCGGTTCCGCCGGCGAGGTGAGGGACGGGGCTCAGGACGTAGAATGCGTCGCAGCCGGCCGGCGCGACGGACGGGTCGTTCGCGGAGGGCCGGTGCAGATAGAGGCTGAAATCCGGGGCGAGCGTCTTGCTCCTGAAGATGTCGTTGAGGAGAGCCCGGTAGCGCGGGCCGAACAACATGGTGTGGTGGCCGACATCCTCGTAGCGACGGTTGGTCCCGAAATACCAGATGAAAAGGCTCATGGAGTAATCGGCGCGGCGGATCTTTCCATTGGTCCAGCGCTTGCGTGGGAAGTCCTTCAGCAGCTTGCCGTAGGTTGTCGCCGGATCGCAGTTCGAGATGACGACATCGGCTTCGACCGTTTCGCCGCCGACGAGACGCACGCCGGTCGCGCGGCGCCCGGAGGTGAGGATGGTCTCGACCGTCTCGCCAAGCTGGATCGTTCCGCCGTTGCGTAAGACGAGCTTTGCAATGCCGTTCACCAGCGCATTTGTGCCTCCGAGGGCATAGTGGACGCCATGTTTGCTCTCCAGATGCGCGATCAGGCAGTAGAACGAGGTCGCCGTGAACGGATTGCCGCCGATGAGCAGCGGATGGAAGGAAAAGAGCGTGCGCAGTTTGGGGTGCCGGAAATGCCGCGAGACGAGTGCATAGACCGAGCGGTAGCCGCCCAGACGGACAAGCTTGGCCAGCGCCTTGGCGGTGAATGACTTGCTGTGAAAAGGTTGTGTGGCAAACTGAAGGAAGGCGACCTCATAGATCCTGCGGCTTTCCGCCATGAAGCTGCGATAGCCGGGGACATCCTCCGGTGAAATTCTCGCGATCTCCGCCTCCATCGCCGCCTGATCGCCGGAGTAGCTGAAGACCGTCCCGTCATCGAAGCGGACCTTATAGAAGGGATCGTTTTGTCTGATGTCCACATCGTCCCTCAGGCAGCCGCCGCACGCGGACCAAAGCTGTTCGAACAGCCAGGGAGCGGTGATGATGGTCGGGCCCGCATCAAAAGTGAAACCATTCTGCCGATACGCGTAGGCGCGCCCTCCCGGTGCGTCGAGAGGGTCGAATATGGTGACGCGATAGCCGCGTGCCGAAAGCAGCGCGCCGGCCGTGAGACCGCCCACGCCGGCGCCGACGATAACGACGTGAGGTTTGCGGTCACCGTGCGCGGCCAGTCCCGAAAGATGAGGGCTTTGTGCGATCGTCATGCGGCATCAGACCCGTTCTTGCGACGATCGTGCAACGCGGCGGAAATCCAGGCATGGACACGTTCGGGGTCGCATTCGTGGAGCAGATGTCCACCGGTTTCCGCCATCGTCAGGCGCGCATCCCGGCAAAGGGCTGCCGCATGTTCGGAGCTCTTCGCCGGCACCATCGGATCGTCGCGAGCAGCGAGCAGCGCGAGGGAAACCGGCAGGCGTCGCAACATGGCAGGAAGTTGGCTCAGGTCCCAGGCGGCCATCATGCCGAGTGCCCCATGGACATGGCCAGATGACCCGAGCAGAAGGCGGTAAAGGGCCTGGCCTTCGGGGTCGATCTTGGATCCGGTGGCCGCGAGCAAGTTGCTTCCGAGCGGCGTTGCCTTCGCCAGCAGGGAGAACATGGAGGCGGAAAGGGGGGTGGCGAACAGCGCCTTGGCGATCGGAGACAACAGGCGCTTGCCCCGAATCGGCTCGAGTGCGCCGTTGACGCCGAAGACCATTTGCACTTGTCCCGCCCTGCCATCGCTGGTGTGGCGAATGGCGGCTGCCAGCGCGAGCGCGATTACCGCGCCAGCCGAATGTCCGAGGACGAAATCCGGGCGAACCTTAAGATGCCGAAGCAGACCGTGGAGTGAGGCGGTCATCCCCTCCAGCGATAGATCCGCATCGTCGAGCGGGCGGGTGAAGCCGTGGCAGGGCAGGTCCGGTACAACGACGTGAAACCGCTCCTGAAGGAGAGGAACGAGGGTGCGCCAGGAAAAGGATGCGGCCCCGGTGCCGTGAAGCAACACCAGCACCGGCGCCTGCCGGTGCCCGAAAGTCTGAACATGCCAGCGATATCCGCACGTCGAGTGAAACTGGCTTGCCTCGCGATGGGGCCAAGCCCGGCCGTCCGTCTCCCAGTCGAGCCAGGTGCGGTCCACGATCACGGGCGTGCCTCCTCAAGGGAGGTGTTGATGACATCGGACATCTGACGCGCATCTGCGTGACGCAGGAAATGGAGGTCCGCGCCCATGGCTTGCGCCAGCCCCGTGACGGCCTCTCGCCGCCGCCGCGCGATATCGATGCAGATGGAGCGTATCGCCTCGCTGCGGCAGCGCGAAGCCATGCCGACCAGTTGCTCAGCGGCAAGCGCTCGGTTCGGGGTGCCGTCCAGCGCGATGTTGCCGCGCCCGTCCGTCAGGAGCACGAGGATCGGGGTGCTGCCCTGGCGACGCAGGCCAAGCGCCATTTCCAGCCCCCGCACCAGGCCGGCGACAAGCGGGGTGGGACCGCCACCTGGCAGGTCGGCAAGCTTTCGCTTTGCCATCACCAGCGATCGGGTCGGGGGCAGAACCGTTTCAGCCGCGGTCCCGCGAAAAGCGATCATCGCGACCTCGTCGCGACGGACATAGCAGCGCGCCAGAAGCTGCTCGATGGCGCCCTTGGTTTCCCCCAGCCGTTCCAGTGCGGTCGAGCCTGACGCGTCAACGACGAAAATCGCCGTCGACGGGGTCTCGTGCCGCAGACGCTGATAGCGGTAGTCATCCCGCGTGATCAGCGGGCGCCGTCGTTTGGCGGCAGCGGGCAGCGTTACGCCCAGCTTGCTCTCCAGATCTTTCCGCTTTTGCATCCGGATAAGCTGCCAGGGGGCGGCAGCGCGCAAAGTCGCGATGACATTCGGACGGGCGTCCGGATAGGGGGCAGAACGTGCGACGGAAACGGGCCTGCCGCGACGGGTATTCTTGCGGGCGGCACCGGACTGGCCGGACCTGGCGCGGATGGAGGCTTTCGCCCGGCCCGGCGTAAAGTCCGGCAGCCCATCAATCGTGCCGGCTTCGACGGCTGCAAGGAGTGCGGCAAGTGCGTTGAGGGCGCGCTCGCCGTCCTCCGCGCTGTCCGGCGATCTCCGCGGCGGCTCCCCGTCATTTTCATTGTCCGATGAGCCTTGCGGCGAACCTTCCTGCGAAGGCGTCTCAGCATGATCGGGGCCAGGTTGTTGCTGTGGGCCAAGCGTCAACCCCAGACATAGCCTCAACGCGGTCAGGGCATCTTCTTCGCTGGCGTGCGTTCGACCGGAAAGGGCGGCGCCTGTCCGGCAAACGCTGACGAGATGCTGCAGCGTTCGCAGCGACGCGGCACCCGAGGCGCCGGCAATCGCGGAGAGAAGCCTCACCATATCGTCGGCAATGGTGACCTTAAGATGGTTCGGCCGGCCGGCAGCGCATTGCTCGGGATCGGCAGCCGAGATCCGGCTCCAGAAGACGGCATTGAGGTCCACGACTAGGCCAAGCCGCTCTGCGAGCGCGGCTGGAAGCCTCTCTTCCGGCCCGGCGCTCTCATCAATCGCAATCACCGTGAATTCTGTCGGGTCGCACTCGGCTTCCCGGTCGGAACGTCCGACCCTGGTGCTCTTTCGCGTATCCATCGCATTGCCGATCAGCGCGGCGGCGGATGGCTCCAAGCGCTCCGCCATCGGAACAAGCAGGACGCCGTGATGGGCCCTGGCGAGCAATCCGGCCTGGCTCACGAGGCGCCCCGCAACAGCGGTCGCCGCAATGTCGATGCTGCCCGTCAGTGCCGAAAGGGGGACGGCTGTCGGCACGCGAACCCAGTTTTCGTCGGGCGAGAGAGCAGCGCGGAGATATTCCAGATAGGCGTCCCGCACGCCGCCGGCGCGTGCCTTCAGCCAAAGGCCGCCGACAGATTTTCCGCCTGCCCGGAGAATTCTTGCGGCGAGAAGGGCATCCCGCCACGGATCCGGCCCGGCCGACGGCAAGACCGCTTCGAAGTCGAGGAGGGCGCCGAGGTCATCCATGCCCAACCAGAACCTCCGCACCAACGGCGGCCACGGCCCGTTCGATGCGCGGCGCGCTGCCGGCGTCGTCCAGCGGATCGCGGCGCAACCGGTGGCACAGCACCAGTGGCGAGATGTCGGATACATCGTCCCAGGTCACCTCCAGCCGGCCGGCCAGGGCCGCTGCCGCTCGGCAGGCACGCATCAGGGTCAGCTCACCGCGCATGCCATCGATGCCGAGGCTCATGCACAGCTGCGACATGCGAGCCAGCACATGGTCGGGGATCTCCACTTGCCGCAGGATACGGCGAGCCTTGACGACGTTGTTGCGGATCGCCGCGTCCTTGCGTGACCACCTTTCAAAGAACGCGTCGGGGTCGGCTTCATAGGCGTCACGCCGACGGATCACCTCGATGCGCTGGCCGAGATCGACGATCGTCCTGATTTCCACGCTGAGACCGAAGCGGTCGAGCAGTTGCGGTCTGAGATCGCCTTCTTCCGGATTGCCGCTGCCGACCAGGGTGAAGCGGGCTGCGTGGCGGATGCTAAGGCCCTCGCGTTCGACGACATTGACACCCGAAGCGGCTGCGTCGAGCAGCAGGTCGACAAGGTGATCCTCGAGGAGATTGACCTCGTCGATGTAGAGAAAACCCCGGTTTGCTGCGGCCAGGAGCCCAGGCTCGAAATCCTTCTCGCCGGCCACCAGCGCCTTTTCAAGATCGAGCGCGCCACAAATGCGGTCTTCCGTGGCTCCGAGCGGCAGATCGACCATGGGCGTTCGAATTTTTACCGATTTCGCAGGTTTTTCGCCGTCTTTACGATTGCAGACCGGACAATGCTCCTGCGGTTCGCTTGGAACGCAATTGAACCGGCAACCGCTTCTGACCTCGATCTTCGGCAACAGGTCGGCGAGGGCGCGGACGGCGGTGGACTTGCCGGTGCCGCGGTCGCCGAAGATCAGGACCCCTCCCAGAAGCGGCTCGACCGCCGCCATCAGCAGGGCCCTTTTCATATCTTCCTGAGCAACGATCGCCGAGAACGGAAAAGGTTTGGACATGGAAAGCCGCCAATCTTGAGTGTCAATATAAGTTGACACATTTTGGCAGCGGAATGAAGGGGGAGCGGTGTTTTTCTTTCGGGGCGCCGAAGAGACGAAAGAGGTTCGATTGGAGCGCTAATCCGTGATCCGGCAATCGATCTCGCTTCTGGCCGAAATCGTGAAGCCCCGTGGCCGCACCATCTGTCCGCTCGCTCTTCGCTTTCCGGCGACAACGCACTGGAAATGGTGATTTCGGAAGCGGCCATTTCGGCCAGTCGATACCAATTTTGGAATTTCCGACTTCGAACTCGGCCGGGAGAAGAGGGCTCGCTTCGATGCCCAAGAGGGACGCTAACGCTTTATCGGCCCACACTGGTTTCGGGAAAGTCCCTCTTCCGGGCAATCGTGAGGGGCGGATTCGATACGGTGGGCTTTTCCGCGGTGGTCACCGGCGACGCTGTTCCTGTCTCCTTCAGGGATCCACACCTTAGAAACCCCATTGTACCAGTCAGATGAGGCAGCTCGGTGTTCATCATCAACCCCGCTTTCCAAAAGAGCGGAGATACCTGGCAAACTATCGCTGCCCAATGCGCACGCATTGTGATATTCGGCGGCCAACAAAGATGGTGACCATGACGCCGAATACCAACTCTACCCCCACCCCCCCGAACGCAGCCATACATCCGGCCCTCGCTTCCGCGCTGGCGGCGAAGGGCTACAGCCAGCTGACACCCGTTCAACTGGCGATGACGAACGAGGCATATCGCGAAGCTGACCTTCTCGTCTCGGCGCAGACAGGTTCGGGCAAGACGATCGGCTTCGGCATTGCGATCGCGCCGACACTTCTTGGAGACGCCGATCGTTTCGATGCTGCTGCTGCACCGCTGGGCCTGATCATCGCTCCAACGCGCGAACTCGCCATTCAGGTTCAACGCGAACTCGACTGGGTCTTTGCAGAAACTCAGATCAGGATCGCGACCTGCGTGGGCGGTATGGATATCCGCGGCGAGCGACGTGCGCTCGAACGCGGCGCCCATCTTGTTGTCGGCACGCCGGGCCGTCTGCGCGATCACATCACGCGGGGCGCGCTTGACCTCGGCGCCATTCGTGCGGTGGTGCTCGATGAAGCCGACGAGATGTTGGACCTTGGCTTTCGCGACGACCTGGAATTCATCCTCGGCGCGGCGCCAGAGGAACGCCGAACGCTGCTTTTTTCCGCAACCGTGCGACGTGGTATCGCCGAACTGGCCAGTGCGGTGCAGACCGATGCGGTGCGCGTGGAGACGATCGCGCCGACCGAGCAGCATGCGGACATTGAATACCAGCTGATGTTGGTGCGGCGCGACGAGCGCGAGCACGCCATCATCAATACGTTGTTGGATACTGACAGCGAGAGCGCCCTGGTGTTCTGCCACACGCGCGAAGCGGTTCGCCATCTTACGGCGCGCCTCGTCAATCGCGGCTTTCAGGCGGTTTCCCTCTCGGGTGAGATGGCGCAGTCGGAACGGTCGAACGCGCTGCAGTCCATGCGGGACGGGCGCGCGCGCGTCTGCGTGGCGACCGATGTCGCGGCACGCGGCATCGACCTTCCACACCTCGACCTCGTGGTTCACGCCGATCTGCCGAGCAACCCGGAGACCCTGCTGCACCGGTCCGGACGGACCGGCCGCGCGGGTCGAAAGGGGGTCTGCGTGCTCATCGTTCCCGAACACAGGCGCGGTGCTGCCCACCGTGTGCTCGGGTTCGCCAAGCTGACGGCGACCGTGCGCGCCGCGCCCGGCATCGCCGAGATCGAGGCACGCTACCGACGCCGGATCCTCGATGCCGCCGCCTCCGCCGCGGAGCCTGACGAGCTGGAGGCGGATTTCGTGGCGGAGTTGCTGGAGCGGGCCGGTCCTGAGCGTATCGCAGCTGCGTTCCTTCGCCAGCAACTGGCCGCAAACCCCGTTCCCGAGGAACTCTCGCCGCTTCCCGCCGAGGCCCTGCAGGGCAAGGGACCCGCGCGTGCACGGCGATCTCGGGAAGAACAGGCGCCGTCCCGCGAGCCGCGTGGCCCTGCCATGGAAGACGGCGTCTGGTTCACGATTTCGCTTGGGCGCCGGCAGCGCGCTGATCCGAAATTCCTTCTGCCGATGATCTGTAACGCCGGCGGCGTGACAAGACGCGATGTCGGTGCGATCCGGATCGACGATACCGAAACCCGTTTCGAGATTTCCGCCGACAAGGCCGACGGCTTTGCGCAGCATCTCAGGCAACCCGGTAGCCTCGAGAAAGGCATCCGGATCGCGCCGGCCGGCGAGGTGGGCGCAAGGCCGCTGCCGGCGAAACCGAAATACAGGTCCGACGGCAAGCCGCCGCGCAAACACAAGGCCCCGGGAGCCGATCGCGGCAAGCCGTCGAAACACAAAAGCCGCAAGCCAAAGCGCCCGGCCTGAACGGAGTGATCAGGATCCGGCTTGGGCCCGATCCTGATCGCGAAGGGTGTGAGGAGGGTGGCTGGTTGTGTGTCGCTTTTCCGGCTGGCGCGGTGTGTCGATAGCCCCCGTTTCGGCATGGAGGCGCTAGGTTGCGACTGTGGATTCCCTGTTTGCCGACCATTTCGGGCAGTTCCAAGCGCACCCTAGGTAGACCGGGTTTGCCCTCCTTATCTTGAAGCGAAGGGTTCGTTTCGAAGGCTTTACTTTAGAAATGTATTATTTTTTCCTTAAGCTATTTCGGGTGGTATAATGAGAAAGATGTTTAGGTCTGTATTTATTTTCGTTCTTGCCTCGGTTTTTGCGGCTGCTCTGTATGGCGGGAGTGGATATTGGGACGCTCTTTCCGATGCGCCGCAACTCGCTAGGCGAGCAGATGAATTAATCGCCCAAGGACGTGATGGAGCATCGCTTGGCGAGGAACATCTGGCGATACTGCTGGCGGTAGAAGACCCGAATTTCAACGAACACTCAGGAGTGGATTTTTCCACGCCTGGAGCGGGGAGCACGACGATCACGCAATCGGCTGCCAAGCGCCTCGCCTTTGAGAATTTTCGCCCGGGCATCGCGAAAATTAGGCAGACCGGATACGCAATCGGCTTGGAAAGTCGGCTTTCCAAGGAGCAGATTCTTGCACTTTGGCTCGATACGCTGGAAATGGGGGAAGGTCCAGAAGGCTGGATCACGGGCTTTTATCGGGCAAGTTCCGCGATCTATTCACGAATGCCAGCCGAGTTGAACAAGAGCGAATTCACCCGTCTGGTAGCCGCTCTTATCGCGCCTGCATCCTATAATCTCCGTGAGGATGATACTGCGCTTAACGAACGCGTTGGTCGGATTGAACGACTGATGGAGGGAACGTGCGCTCCTGAAGGGCATGGCGACGTTTGGCTCACGGGATGCAGGCAATCTTCAAATGATTGAGTCCAGCGTGTAGGCAGCCCACCTCTGCGATGGAGCGACCGACTTGGGAGGCGCACAGCGGACCACGGCTATCTGGCCGTATTGCTCTCAATTCCGACGACTGACGTCGTCCACACCTGGTATCCGGACGTGCCGAGACAGGCGAGGGCGCCAGTACCAGATGTTGTCGCAGCACTGGAGGTTCGCGGCGGGGTGATATCGAGACAATGCCAATGGTTCCCCAGCTCTGACGGCGCCCGATTAAGGCCCGTCCTGAGGATCAGTTATTGGCGTTGATCGTGCCTTGTCACCCGCGGTCTTTGGTGTTCGTCACGCAATGGCGATGCGAAACGGCATGGCCCCGAATTTCCGCAGATCCTCCGGCGAAGGGCGCAGGGGGAGGGGGCCTGCCGGGCGCGACTCTATCCAGACATCCGCCGGGTCTATGTCATCGGGCAAAGCAATTGCAGCTGTGGCGACCGCTCTCCCGCGTCCGGTCATGTCCCGGAACTTGAGCCTGAACAGGTGGCGATCGGAGGTGTTGACTTCCAGGATGTGTCGACGTGCCACGCCCACGTTTCCGAAATCAACGACAAGCCCGAACCGCAGTTGCCCGGCATCCAGGGGAAGACGCCGGATCAGGACGGGTTCCGCACCGCCAAAATCAAGTCCTGTCGCCCCAGTTCGCCGCATCTTTCGGGTTCGTTTCGAAGTCCCGTCAGTCTCGGCCACATTTACCGCCCGAATCCGCTCCAGATGGCGCTGCTTGAAGGCTCGCCGGGCGAGACCGCTGATGATCGAATGCGTATCACGCGCCCGGAAAAGAAAGAGCGCTTCGAGATAGGTGAGCCGACTTGCCCTGGCCTCGTGCCGCACCTCCGCGAGTACCTCCGCCGGGATCGCAGCGTCGAGCGCCTTTTCCATGTAGCCGAGAGCGATTGCCGCATGCGGCAGCATGTTGAGCGAGCGGATCGTCTTCAAGAACAACGGCCAGTCGATGCGCCCTTCACCGATCAGCCGGGTGCAATCCACGATCCAGTCGCAATGGTGTTGGGCGTCAACCGCGCCATGGGCGATTGCGATGGTGAAGAGATCGGTAGGGGCTGGCACCAGGACACGTGCGCCCATGAAGGATGCGGCGCGGGCCCGCTCCCAGATGCCGGTCTCTGCTGGATTGGTGTGAGAGACGGTCCGGCAGATACGACTGTGGATGTCGATGTCGCCGGCGGGCGGCTTGAGGAAGTTCATACCGTGGAAGCGGGTGCCCAGCGCCTTCAGATAGAGAAACGAGGCGCCGTGGTCGGGACGCCAGCCGGCTGTCTCGAGTTCATCGAGCACACGCGGGTAGTCGTCGGGATGGATGACGATGTCGATATCGTGGGCGATGCGACCCTTGAGACTTGCCATGTCGAGAGCGGACTGGGCCGCGCCCTTGATGACGAGCATCGGCACGCCCGCCTCCGACAGGGCCCGCAGCACCGGTTCGGCCCCTTTCAGGGCAAGGCGGGATTTGCTCCACAGCATGCGCACGATGCCGTCGATACGGCCTCGTTCGTGAATGGCGAGGCGGGAGGCGGGAAAGCGGTCCGCGGCACGCACCAGCAACCGCTGATCGGCGAAGGTCGCGGCATCGAAGTCGGTGGTCGCCAGCCACTGCCGGAGCGTGGCGGCCGCGCGCGCCTCGTTGGCACAGGCCGCGGCAATGATCAGCAACTCTCTCGGGCCGCGTGGCCATGCCCATTCGGGGGAGGGAAAGGGCCGACGCCTCGGCTGGGGTGCCAACCCGTTAGACCCGGCCGCGTCCGGTGCTGGGCCCATGGTCAGTCCTCTCGTGCCCTGCGGCGGAGGATCGCCTGCCGTGCGGCAAACAGATAGCCGCCATCGCGCTTTGCCGCGCCGCTGTTGCTGAGGCTTCCGGGCCGGATACGGCGCAGGGCAAGTGTCTCGTCGAGCATGGCGAGCCGGTGCCCGCCCTCGCGCACGCGTGCCAGCCAATCCACCATGTCTCCGCATCCCCCTGGGGGATCGATGATCGGGCCGGCCTGTTCAAATACCGCGCGTCGGATCGCCATCGTCGAACGCAGCCAGCCCTCTACGTGGGATCCGGTTGGCTGTTGTCTTGTACGATGAAAGGCAAGGATGTTGCCGAACACGCCGGCAAGCGCGGGCTCGCCTGCGAGCCGGGCAAGCTGCGTCTCCATCTTGTGCGGCAGCCAGATGTCGTCGGCGTCGAGAGTGGCCACGAGCGGGGCCGTTGCCGCGGCAAAGCCTGCCGTGGTCGCCGAGCCGACGCCACGGTTTTCCTGATGGATGACGATGATGTCATCGCCGTTGGACCTGACCACGTCGCCAGTTCCGTCGTTTGAACCGTCGTCGACGACGATGATCTGCGTCGGCGGCACACTCTGCGCCCGGATCGACGCGATGGCTTCGCCAATGAAGTCGGCCGCGTTATACGCCGGTATGAGAGCGGTGTAGGCGTTCATCGTTCCATCGTGCCAGTTCAGCGATATGCGTGTCGGTGAGGAAGCCCTTCGGCAGCGGCGGCGCGCCGAGCTTGCGGCGGCGGTTGGCGGCGCGCAGGAATGCCCGCACGGTTTCCCGGTGTGCCTGTTCCACGTCGTCCGTGACGCTGCCGTGGTTGCGCCGATAGTAGACGCCCACCTCGCTGTCGATCAGGTGGGCGACGGGGCGTTCGAACATCCGAAGGATGAATTCCGTGTCTTCCGCCTGCGCCAGCCTTTCATCGAAAGGCCCGAGCCCACGCACGAAGCCGGCGCGATAGAGACCGGCGCCGAGCTGAATGATCCGCCCGTCGAGCGTGCGGCTGGAGGGGGCCGGCGCCAGAAGTTCGCTGTCCTCCTCTTCGAAGAAGCGGGCGGCGCCGTAGATCATCTGAAGCTCAGGCCGGGCTGCGAACTTGGCAAGGTCGCGCCGGAACCTGTCCGAGGGGGAGAGGTCGTCGGCGTCGAGGAAGGAAACGAAATCCGCTTCCGCCGACATGGCGGCAAGACAGGCATTGCGCGTTGCCGAGATCCCGCAATGGGGGCGCTCCAGCAGACGGATCTCGGGCGCGGAGGCCGCCAGGCTCTTCACCACGGTTACTGTCGCGTCTGTCGAGCCGTCGTCCACCACGACGATTTCCAGCGTCGCCGCATCGCGCTGTCGCAGGAGCGACTTCAGGGCCGAGGCGATGGTGCGTTCGGCGTTGTAGGCGGGCATGAGGATCGACAGCTTCACGGGTGCCCTTTCGCGATGACGCCGCCGATAAAACCGGAGACTTCGGCCGGGTCGGTGCCGAGATCAACCCGCCAGGCCGGCAGTTGCCGGCAGAGATTTGCGAGAAACACCAGATCGGCCCGCCAGGTGCCAAAGAGCTGGGCGAAGCTGCTGGCAGCAAGCGCCAGAACCGCCTCCTTTGAAGAGGCCGGCCCCGCCTTCGTCCGCGTCTCGCCGCTGACATGCGGCAACAGGATCGCCTTTGCCCGCATCGCGGGAACCGTGGCCGAGGGACAAAGACGGGCGAATTCGAATTCGAGCTTGCCTTGCCAGTTTGGGCCCTGAAATATCGGTGCTTCCGGGGCTAGGCCCAGCCGGCGCAGGCCCGTTGCATCCTGCTTCATGATTTTCAGGATCGGCCGGGTAATGGCCTCACCGTCGGCCAGCTCGGCAAGCACGTAGTCGTCGCCAACGCTTGCATGTCCGTGCAGGATCCCGCCAAGTGTGGTGCCCGACTTGCCCGCTCCGCCGGGCCCGGCAAGAAGCACGCAGTCGCCGCCGAGCCCGAGCGTTCCGGCGTGTATAAGCGGGCGGGAAATGCCGTGCATCGCCCAATGGACGAACAGACGCAGCGGCATCGACGCCTCCCAGGGAGGGGGCGTCTGCGGGGTCGGCATGAGCTGAACGCCCTCGCCAGTCTCGGGATCGTAGAACAGCCAGACATCGCGATCGGGATCGTGGACGCCCATCAGACCGTCCACCTGAAGGGCATCGCGCACCGGCCCGCCACCGACCACGCTGTCGGACCACACGCAACGCGGCATGTCCGGGACAAGCGTGGCGTCCAGCACGGTCACCCGCAGACCGCGTTGCGGCGTACTGGCCATGTCATCGACCGCGTAGACGCGCGTCAAGGCATCCGCGTAGGCGGGATCGGCAAAGGCGGCTTCAAAGTCCAGTCCATGCAGGCGCAAGCGGCGATGCGTCAGCCGGCCATCATCACATGTCTTCGCGAAGGCCAGAGCATCCCGTGCAAATCGGCCGAGGTCCGCCCGGTCCACTTTGCGGATGTTCGTCAGCACGCGGACGCCTTCTGCTGGTGAGGCCAACCGGCTTCCTGATCGACATCATGCACTGGGTCGGCGCGGATCAGATCGGCGAGATCGTCGAACACCTCGACTGTCGGCTCCGTATCGAAGCAGGCCAGTGACGTGCGGGTTTGCGGATCGAGCGCGGTATCGCCCTCTTCCGACGTGATCGTCACAAGCTTGAGGTCGACGAGTTTCGTGATCAGGGGGTCTAGCGATCTGCCCAGAGCGTCTTCTATGGCCGAGGGAGCGATGCCCGATTGCAGCAAGTTCCAGATGGCGCTCGCGCCGTGATCGAACCCGAAATATTTTCCGGTTTCCAGATCGAGAACCACGAGTTCACCATCGAACTCTTCGCACACCAGGTCAGGATTAGCGAGCTTGAGCCTGCCGGTTTTCATCTCTCTTACCTGTAGGGACATGCAGATATCGAAAACGGAATGTTTCGAAATGGCTGGGGGGAAGTGGGCAGTTCGCTTGTGATCGGTCGTGTCTAGCAGTCGCACTCATCTTTTGGCAAATTGTAAATCCTGCGGTCTTCTTGATTTTCACGCCCCAGATTTCCCCGCGCAGCAGCATTGGCACCCGCCGACAGTCCCCTCCGGATCCGGTCCGGGTCAGATTCCGCGAACGTGAGTATCGCAGATTTCCTTGGCCCGTCCCTCAGCGCCGGTCTGTTGTCCGGTAGTTCAGCACGGCACCGGCCGTGACTTCCGAATAGGCGATCACGACGTTGCAGCCCCGGACGTAGCAGGTCTTCGCATCCGCTGCGCTCTCCTGGGGATCCGGCTATAGAAGAGTGCGACCTGTTCCTCGGCGATCAGGCCGGTCGACTGCGGCTTGGCTGCTGCGGCAAACAGATCCGCGCGAGGATCCTTGTCCTTATAGATGGCGTTCCTCCTGGGAGAGCTCGATCGGCGCGAGTTCCTGATCGATGACGACGAAATCGAGCCCGGCAAGTCCGAGGATTTCTACCACATGGGGAGCGGGGGCTTTATGAAAGTCCCTACCAAAAGTTCGCCCGCGCGATCGTAGATTCTTTGTGATTGGCTTGTCTTTGGTCATCGATGCCCACGGCCGTCGGAATTTCAGTTCGGCGAGCAGCGTGTTGAGCCGCAGCGCCATGTAGCGCGCGCGGTCATGGTCGGACTGCCTCAGACTGAATGACAGCTTCTGGTTAAGGTCGGCTTGCGAAATATGCCGAGGCACGCGAGGGCGCCAATACCAGATGTTACCGCGGCGCTGGAGGTTCGGGACTGCGTGATATCGAGCCATTGCCCAATGTTTCCGAAAGCTCGGACGGAACCCGATGGGGACCAGTCCTGGGCATCAGTCGGTCGATTGAGCAGTCAATCCGGAATTCTTTTCCGAATTACTCAATGATATCAATGCACTGGAAAGAGTTGGCTGGGGAACCTGGATTCGAACCAGGACTAACGGAGTCAGAGTCCGCGGGTCTACCGTTAACCTATTCCCCAGTGCCTGTTGAAATAACCTGCGCAAGCCATTCCACTTGCTTGGCTTTCAACATTTGAGCGGATACAGAGCGTGTCGCCCGGTCCGCTGTTCACCGCCTCTGTGATCAGTGAACGGAGCGCCTTATAGCGTGGGGTCGAGAGACAATCAACCACCCCCTTTGAAGTTTTCGACAGGCTGTTGAAGCCGGCCGAAATCGGGAAAAAGCGCTTCCAATTCAATGATTATGGGAATTCGGCGGATATTTTCAACCCGTGGTATTTTCGGATCTTTTGGAAAAGGGCGGACTATCGCGGCTTTGCAGGCAGTTTTTTCGCACGGAGGAGATGGAAGTTCGTTCACCGTCATATGCCGTCGCCAGGAACTGTTGCCGGTTGCGGGGACGCCGGGAGGTGATAGACTTGTGCACAACTAGGCAACTAACGGTCGCCGCAGCCGCGCCGTTCCAGGAAGCGCTGTGCGATCAAGAGGTTCGAGACCTTGAGCGATTCGGAAGACGGTGGATCCATCCGCCAGCCTTCCGCCAAAGCGAACACGAGAAGCGCGCAGAAGCGAGCCAAGCGCCGCAAGCGTGCCCGGGCCCGGAAGTCGGGCAAGCAGGTTGAAAGCGGTGTATCCGCGTCGCAAGCGGCGGTGCATGGCGCTTCGACCGTGCAGACGCCAACCGTGGCCGACACGTGTTCGCCGGGTGGAGAGCGCAGACAGAAGAAGCGACGTCGGCGCAAGCGGTGCCGCGACGGGGAGGGTGCGCATGGCGCTGCCCGACCGTCTCACGCGGGCAAAGACGCAACGCCGGCAAACGGCAAACGCGCCGTACCAGCGGGGCGCGAGCAAAGTCCGCGTGCGGACGACGGCAATGAGTGCGTGGTCGAACGTGCTCGGCAAGCCGGTTCTGATGAGGGGGGCGGCGAGACGACAGGGCGCGCGGCGTATACGGTGCGGCGCGGTAGCCGGTCGGCCAACGTCGCCAAAGCTGCAATCCGCTCGGCCGGTCCGGGGGCGGAGCGCCGATCCGCCCCCGCAGAAAGTCGGTCCGCGTCTGGGAAAGGCGTGCATGTCGGTCCTCGTCGCGAGGAACATCCACGTCGGGCGCCGCCGCCGTCGGACCGGCACTCCGTGCCGGGGCGGGCGAGCGGGGCCGTGGCTGCACTTCCCGGCGAAGCCCGCGGGGCCCGTGCGGAACGCGATCCGAGGGCGGGCGACTATCGCGGTACGCTTTACGCCGCGCTCGATCTTGGAACCAACAATTGTCGCCTGCTGGTCGCAAAGCCGGAAGGCCGCTCCTTCCGGGTGGTCGATGCCTATTCGCGCATCGTGCGGCTTGGTGAAGGCATCGGCTATTCGCACCGACTTTCGGATGCCGCCATGGTGCGGGCAATCGAGGCGCTGTCTGTCTGCCGCGACAAGCTGGCCCTTTGCGGCAGTCCCGTACGAATGCGGCTGATCGCGACGGAAGCCTGCCGGGCGGCGGAGAACGGACCGCTCTTCATCGAGCGGGTCCGGGCGGAGACTGGGTTGGCGCTTGAAATCGTGACACGGGAAACGGAGGCGCGGCTCGCGGTGGCCGGCTGCACGTCTCTGGTCGCGCCGGATGCGGATGGCGTCGTGTTGTTCGATATCGGAGGCGGGTCGTCGGAGCTTGTCTGGCTTGATCTCAGGAACCGCTGCGGGGCGCGGGGGCTTGCGCTCACCCGTTTCATCCGCCATTGGACGTCGCTGCCGCTCGGCGTCGTGACGCTGGCGGAGCGCCATGGCGGAACGAAGGTCGGGCCGGAGAGCTTCGAGGCGATGGTGGAGGATGTGTCGGAACATCTGACCTCCTTCGCCATGGGGGCGATGCTGAGCGATGCAATCAGCTCCGGCGATGTGCATATGCTGGGGACATCCGGCACGGTGACCACGCTTGCGGGCGTACATCTGGGGCTTGAGCGCTACGACAGGCGGCGTGTCGATGGAACGTGGCTGGCCGATACCGATGTGTCGGCGATGATCGAACGCCTGCTCGCCATGCCCTATGAGGAACGTGTCGATAATCCTTGCATTGGCGCGGACCGGGCCGACCTCGTGCTCGCGGGCTGTGCGATTCTGGAGGCGATAAGGCGGCGCTGGCCGTGCAAGAGACTTCGCGTGGCCGATCGTGGCCTGCGCGAGGGTATTCTGATGGAATTGATGGCTGCGGACCGCAAGGGGCGCAAGCCGGGCCGTCCTCGCCATTGATAGTGGCGGACGACGGACCGAACGGAAGTGTTTGGGAGCGGAAATGAGCGGCGACGACAAGCGCGGCAGTGGCGATCGCGGAATGCATGTACGGGTGAAGACCGCGCGCGGGCGCCGGTCGTCGTCCACCAGATGGCTTCAGCGGCAGTTGAACGATCCCTACGTGCGGCGTGCCAAGCAGGAAGGCTATCGTTCGCGGGCTGTCTTCAAGCTTCTGGAAATCAACGAGAAGCATGATTTCATCAAGCCCGGCATGCGGGTGGTGGATCTCGGCGCCGCCCCGGGAGGCTGGAGCCAGATCATTGCGGACCGCGTCGGTTCCACAGATACGGACCCGCATGTGGTTGCCATCGATTTTCTCGACATGGACCCGATCCCCGGGGTCGTCTTTCTGAAAAAGGACTTTCTGGACGACGACGCGCCGGAGGTGCTGAAGGCGGCGTTGGGCGGTCACAAGGCCGATCTCGTCCTTTCCGACATGGCGGCCCCCACCACCGGCCACAAGCAGACTGACCACCTGCGCACGACTCATCTTTTCGAGGTGGCGGCCGACTTTGCCCGCGAGGTGCTCGTGCCCGGCGGCGTGTTTCTCTCCAAGGTCTTCCGGGGAGGCACGGAAAACGCGCTCCTGGCGGAGCTGAAGAAGGAATACACCTCCGTTCACCACCTCAAGCCGCCGTCGAGCCGCAAGGAAAGCCCGGAGCTTTTCGTTCTCGCCAAGGGCTTTCGCGGCAAACCGGACGGCGACCGGTAACGAACGTCTTCAGGTTCGCGGATCGGACGGTGGACGGTGCGCCCCTCCGACGGTTGCCGCATGGCCGGAAACGGCCTGCCCGGCATCCGCTTCAAGCCGGGCGAAGGCGAGGGCGGATGCTGTCACCAGAGCTCCCACGAACAGGAAGGCGATCGAGTAATCGGTCTCCGAGGCGGTTGCCTCCGTGCGCAGGTAGGGCAACAATTGCAGGATGAGTGCCGCGATGCTCACGCCGATCGAGAGTGAGAGCTGCTGCACCATGGCCGAGAACCCCGTCGCACGGCTCATCTGACGGTCATCCAGATCGGCAAAACCGATGGCATTGATTGCGGTGAACTGGAGCGATCGGAAAAAGCCGCCGATGAACAGCACCATGAGCATCACCACAACCGAAGTGGCATCGGTGAAGGCGGCGATGACGGCGATCGACACACCGGCGAGTGCAGCGTTCCAGGTCAGTGTCTTGCGAAAGCCGGCAACCGCCAGCGCGCGCGGCGCGACGAATTTCATGGCGATGGCGCCGGCTGCGGCGGAAAACGTGATCAGTCCCGAGGACAGGGCCGAGCGACCGTAGGACTGTTGCAGCATCAGCGGCAGCAGGAAGGGAATCGCTCCGATGCCGATGCGAAACAGCGAGCCGGCAAGGATCGAGACGCGAAAGGTCGACACCGAAAGAAGCGACAGGTCGAGAATCGGCGCTTCGTGACGTCTCGCGTGCCGTGCATAGAGCAGGGCGGAGATGATGCCGACGATGAGCAGGCCGTAGCCGGGAAGAGTCGCGGCGTTCGAACGGGGCGCGAGCTCGAGGCCGAACAGGGTGCCGGCAACGCCGATGGCGGAATAGAGAAAGCCGACGCGATCGAACTTCGGGATGTCGGGTGCGCGCAGGTTTTCGAAGAAGATTGTGGCGAGCACAATGCCGATGACGCCGATCGGCACGTTGATCCAGAAGATCCAGGGCCAGCTTGCATACGTCACCAGGAAGCCGCCGAGCGGCGGGCCGACGACGGGGCCGAGCAGGGCCGGCACGGAAACCCACGTCATCGCCTGCACGAGCGAGGATTTTGGGACGGCGCGCAGCAGGGCGAGGCGGGCCACAGGCACCATCATCGCGCCGCCCACGCCCTGGACGATCCGCATCAGAACGAGTTCGAGAATGGACGTCGAATAGCCGCAGCCGATCGATGCGCCGACAAAGATGACGATTGCGATCCGCAACACGTTGCGCGTGCCGTATCTGTCGGCGATCCAGCCGCTCATCGGCATGAAAACCGCGAGTGCGATCAGGTAGGACGTCATCGCCAGGTGCAGGCGGACGGGGTCGAGATTGAAATCGCGTCCGATTGCCGGCAGCGCCGTGCCGAGGACACTGGAATCGAGCGTCTGCATGAACAGGGCGCAGGCGACGGTAAGTGCGACGATGCGTTGTCGGGAGTTCAACGGGATGTCCTGGTTGTGGCGGGATCGCGCGGTCGCTGTGCCCTGTCTTCGGGCGCCGCGCGCAGCGTGTTCTGCCGGCGGGTCTTTCCATTCATGCGTGGGAACGATGGCGGGGAGCTGAGGTTCCGATCCTCATGTATATCAGAAACCGATAAGGCCGTCGCAACCGGCAGGCCGGGGCATGCCCGTCGAAACGAGGCGCGGCATTGAGGCCGTTGGATTGCACTTCCCATTGCCGGGTGCGCGTGGTATTGACCCGCGCCAACTCCTCCGGGACCGCAGAGATTCGTCGCCCGCCCGTCTTCCTCCCAAGGCGCGCGGCGTAATCCGTTTTTTATTCAAGGGGACTTGGCCGATGCCCGCCTTTTATGAACCTTCTCAAAGCCGCGAAGCACTGACATTCGATGATGTCCTGCTCCTGCCGGGACATTCCGAAGTGCTGCCCGGCGAAACGGAGCTGCGTTCGCGGGTTACGCGTGGTCTGGAACTGAACCTGCCGATCCTGTCGTCCGCGATGGACACGGTCACCGAGTCGAAGCTTGCCATCGCAATGGCCCAGGCGGGCGGCATCGGCGTTGTTCACAAAAACATGACCCACGATCAGCAGGCCGAAGAGGTCCGGCAGGTCAAGAAGTTCGAATCGGGCATGGTGGTGAACCCGGTGGTGATCGGCCCTGACGCGACCTTGAAGGACGCGCTGGACCTTATGGCCATGCACAAGATCTCCGGCATTCCGGTCGTGGAGAACGGTGGCTCCGGCGGGCAGCACGTCGGGCGCCTCGTCGGCATCCTTACCAACCGCGATGTGCGGTTCGCCTCCAATCCCGACCAGCGCATCTATGAGCTGATGACGCGGGAAGGGCTCGTGACGGTTCGCGAGACGGTCAGCCAGGAAGAAGCCAAGAAACTCCTCCACCTGCACCGCATCGAGAAGCTCCTCGTCGTCAATTCCGATCACGAGTGCATTGGCCTGGTGACGGTGAAGGACATCGAAAAGGCCCACCTCAATCCGAACGCGTCCAAGGACGTTCAGGGCCGGTTGCTGGTCGCTGCGGCGACGAGCGTCGGCGACGAGGGATTTTCCCGGGCAGAGCGTTTGATCGATGCCGGCGTCGACATGCTGGTGGTCGATACCGCGCACGGACACTCCCAGCGCGTTCTCGAGATGGTTGCCAGGGTCAAGAAGCTCTCCAACGCGGTTCAGGTGCTGGCTGGCAACGTGGCGACGGCCGATGCGACCAAAGCACTGATCGATGCAGGTGCGGATGCGGTCAAGGTTGGTATCGGGCCGGGCTCCATCTGCACGACCCGCATCGTGGCAGGCGTCGGCATGCCACAGCTTTCCGCGATCCTTGAGGCCGTTGAAGTGGCCGCCAAGGACGATGTTCCTATCGTGGCTGATGGCGGCATCAAGTATTCCGGCGATCTGGCCAAGGCGCTTGCCGCCGGTGCCTCGTGCGCGATGATCGGCTCGCTTCTGGCCGGCACGGACGAGAGCCCCGGCGAGGTCTATCTGCACCAGGGCCGCTCCTACAAGGCCTACCGCGGGATGGGGTCGGTTGGCGCCATGGCGCGCGGTTCCGCCGACCGGTATTTCCAGGCGGAAGTTCGCGACACGTTGAAGCTGGTGCCGGAGGGGATCGAAGGGCAGGTGCCTTACAAGGGGGCGCTTTCCAGTGTGTTGCACCAACTTGCCGGTGGACTGCGTGCGGCAATGGGGTATACGGGCGCCAAAACGATCTCGGACTTTCAGGAGAAGGCCCGCTTCGTGCGCATCACCTCGGCCTCGTTGCGCGAAAGTCATGCGCATGATGTGACGATCACGCGCGAAAGCCCGAACTACCCCTCGCACGTCTGATCGCGAGGGCCTCAAGACAGCTCAAACGCGCCGGGTGCGCAAAGGGATGACGGTATGAAGGACGGCGGCCGCCTCTCTGCGGCAATCGAGGTCATCGAGGATATCGAAAGCCGGCGCCGCCCGGTGCAGGAAGCGTTGAAGGACTGGGGGACGAGCCATCGTTTCGCCGGATCGGGCGACCGGACGGTGATCGGCAACCTGGTCTTCGACGTTCTGCGCAAACGCTCATCGCTCGCCTGGCGGATGGGGGCGGAGAGCGCCCGCGATCTCGTGCTCGGTGTCTATGCGCTGGAATGGGGCAACGACGCCGAGGCCGTGAATGCGGCCCTGGCCGAGGATCGTCACGCGCCGGCTGCATTGAGCGACAAGGAAAAGGCGGCGATTGCCGCCAATTCCCTTAAAGATGCGCCCGACTGGGTAAAGGCGGATATTCCCGAATGGCTTTGGCCGTCCTTCGCCGCCAATTTCGATGACGAAGCCGTGGCCGAAGGTGCCGCGCTTGCCGAGCGGGCGCCGATCGATCTGCGTGTCAATACGCTGAAGGCGACGCGGGAGAAGGTGCTGAAGCGGCTTTCGTCTCTCGGTGCCGAGTCTACGCGGATCGCCCCAACGGGCGTCCGGCTCAAGGCGCGCCCGGGGCCTGCGCGCATGCCGCATGTCCAGGCGGAAGAGGGCTACCGAAAGGGCTGGTTCGAGCTTCAGGACGAGGCGAGCCAGATCGCTGCCCTGCTTGTTTTCGCACAGGCCGGCGAACAGGTGCTCGACTTTTGCGCCGGTGGCGGTGGCAAGACCCTGGCTCTGGCGGCCGCGATGGCGAACAAGGGACAGATCTACGCCTATGACAGCGACAAGCTGAGGCTCGCGCCCATTCACGAGCGCATCGCGCGGGCGGGGGCCCGCAACATTCAGGTGCGGCAACCCGTCGAAGGCGCGCTTGATGATCTGGTCGGGCGCATGGACCGGGTGCTGGTTGACGCCCCGTGTACCGGCACTGGCGTCTGGCGCCGGCGGCCCGATGCCAAGTGGCGGCTTTCCGAACCCGCGCTGGAGGACCGGATCGCGGAGCAGGAACAGGCACTTTCGATCGCATCGGCGTTCGTCAAGCCGGGCGGCTTCCTCATCTATGCGACCTGTTCCGTCCTGGCAGAGGAAAACGAGGAGCAGGTGTACCGCTTCACCGAGGCCAACGAGGAGTTCGAGCTCGTTTCCGTTGGCGAGGTCTGGCAGGACACGTTCGGCTTCGACAAGCCGCATCCCTGGTCCGCCGACATGAAGACCATAACCATGACCCCGGCCTCCACCGGGACCGACGGCTTCTTTGTCGCTGTCATGGTCAAGAACGCATGACCGCCGCATGACTTCAAGTTCCACTCGCCAAGAACAGGCCGCCGCATGACCGATCGCATTCTCATCATCGACTTCGGTTCCCAGGTAACGCAGCTCATCGCCCGGCGCCTGAGGGAGCTCAACGTCTATTGCGAGATTCATCCGTTCCAGAACGTCGATGATGCTTTCCTTGAGACCTTTGCGCCCAAGGCGGTCATCCTCTCGGGCGGGCCTGCTTCGGTCTTTTCGCACGGGGCGCCCCTGCCGCCTCCGGCGGTGTTCGAGATCGGCGTTCCGGTGCTCGGCATCTGCTACGGGCAGCAGGCAATGATGCACATGCTTGGCGGCAAGGTGGAGAGCGGTCACAAGACGGCGGAATTCGGCCGCGCCTACGTCACGCCTCAGAACGGCAAGCTTGATCTCTTGAAGGGCTGGTTCGAAGGCGAGCGCGAGCAGGTCTGGATGAGCCACGGCGACCACGTCAGCCAGATCGCGCCGGGTTTCGAGGTCTATGGCACGTCGCCGAATGCGCCTTTCGCGATCACTGCGGACGTTGCGCGGCACTTCTACGCGGTCCAGTTCCATCCGGAAGTGCATCACACCCCGAATGGCAAGACGCTCTACGAGAACTTCATCGAGATCGCCGGCTGCAAGCGCGACTGGACGATGGGCCATTACCGCGAGGAGGCGATCGCCCGGATCCGCGAACAGGTCGGCGACAAGCGGGTGATCTGTGGTCTTTCCGGCGGCGTCGACAGCTCGGTGGCTGCCGTCCTCATTCACGAGGCCATCGGCGATCAGCTCACCTGCGTCTTCGTCGATCACGGTCTCCTGCGCCTGAACGAGGCTGAAGAGGTCGTGACGATGTTCCGCGACCACTACAACATGCAGCTCATCCATGCGCAGGAGCAGGATCTTTTCCTCGACGCACTCGAAGGCGTGTCCGATCCGGAAGTGAAGCGCAAGACGATCGGCAAGCTCTTCATCGACGTGTTCCAGAAGCATGCGAGCGAGATCGACGGCGCGGAATTTCTCGCGCAAGGCACACTTTATCCGGACGTGATCGAGAGCGTGTCGTTCTCCGGCGGCCCGTCGGTCACGATCAAGTCGCACCACAACGTGGGTGGCCTGCCGGAGAAGATGGGGCTGAAGCTCGTCGAGCCGCTTCGCGAGCTGTTCAAGGACGAGGTCCGGGAGCTCGGCCGGGAGCTTGGTCTACCTGACCACTTCATCGGCCGGCACCCGTTTCCGGGGCCAGGCCTTGCCATCCGCTGCCCGGGAGAGATCACGCGGGAAAAGCTTGAGATCCTGCGGCGGGCGGATGCCGTCTTCATCGACCAGATCCGCAAGCATGGCCTTTACGACGCCATCTGGCAGGCATTCGTGGCAATCCTGCCCGTACGCACGGTCGGCGTGATGGGCGACGGTCGCACCTACGATTACGCCTGCGCGCTCCGCGCTGTAACCTCGGTCGATGGCATGACGGCGGACTACTATCCGTTCAGCCACGAGTTCCTGGGAGAAACGGCGACCCGGATCATCAACGAGGTGAAGGGCATCAACCGCTGCACCTACGACATCACTTCCAAGCCTCCGGGAACGATCGAGTGGGAGTGAAATGATGTGGTTCGTGGCGTTTCACGAACTATCGCCACACCCTCATAACTAGCTGAAATCAAACAAAAAGTCAATCGATCACTATCGGAGCCTATCGCCTTCAAGCGATGGGCTCTGACGGTGTGCGCGACGGTATGTGTTTTTCGCCGTCAGGCGGATTTTTACCCTACCGTCAGACCGAAAACGGAAGAAGCCCACGGAAAACAAAGTTAGCAGGCTGTTTTATAACGATTATTCGCGTTGATTGACGGTATCAGATTTGACGGTAAAATTGGGGCTCGAAAAGGCGTTTTAGATCGTCAACGAGGCCGTCCAAATGCTCACAGACATGGCCATCAAGAGGCTGAAACCAAAGGATAAATTATACAAGGTGGCCGACCGTGACGGTATGTACGTTTCCGTCGCCACGACAGGTCAAATCACCTTCCGGTACGACTACCGTCTGAACGGCCGCCGGGAGACGCTGACGATCGGCCGCTATGGCGCCGATGGCCTCACACTCGCCGAAGCCCGCGAGCGCTGCATCGCTGCTCGCAAGCAGGTGGCGGAGGGGCTTTCTCCCGCGCACGAGAAACAGCGCGACAAACGGCGCAAGGCCATGGAGCGCAGCTTCGGCGCGGTGAGCGCGTTATGGATAAAGGAAGCGCGCATGGCGGAAAGCACCCGCTCGATGCGTAAGGCCATCCTCGATCGCGACATTCTCCCCGCCTGGAAGAACCGCCTTCTGACCGAGGTGACGCCGGACGATCTGCGCCAGCTCTGCGCCAAGGTGAAGGAGCGCGGCGCCCCGGCGACCGCCGTCCACGCTCGTGACATCGTCAAACAGATCTTCGCCTTCGCCATCCTGCACGGCGAGAAGGTGCCGAACCCGGCTGACGAGGTCGGGCCGGCCTCGATCGCGACCTTCCAGCCGAAGGATCGCGCGCTGTCACCGGCCGAGATCAAGATCATGCTGCAGCAGATCGAGCACGTGCCGACCCTGCCGACCATCCGCCTCGGCTTGCGCCTGATCCTGCTCACCATGGTGCGCAAGAGCGAGCTGCAGGACGCGGTCTGGGATGAAGTCGATTTCGAGAACGCCGTCTGGACCATCCCAAAGGAGCGCATGAAGCGGTCGAAGGCGCACAACGTCTATCTGTCGCAACAATCGCTCGACAACCTCATCGCCTTGAAAACCTGCGCCGGCAACTCGCGCTATCTGCTGCCGTCCCGCTATGATGCCGATGCCCCCATGTCGCGCGCGACCTTCAATCGCGTGACCACGGCCGTCGTGGCCCGGGCGAAGAAGCAGGGGCTGCCGCTGGAGCCGTTCACCGTCCACGACCTGCGCCGGACCGGCTCGACGCTCCTGAACGAGATGGGCTTCAACAGCGACTGGATCGAGAAATGCCTCGCCCACGAGGACGGGCGCTCGTCACGCGGCGTCTACAACAAGGCCGAATACGAACCGCAGCGCCGGCATATGCTCCAGGAATGGGCCGACATGGTCGATGCCTGGGTGAACGGAGTGAAGCGAGTGCCGACGCTGTTGCCACCGTCGATGGTGTTTATGGGAGGCAATTGAGAATCGGGCAAAGCTCGAAGCGCCGGACTTTTTTGACATTTCCTCAGCTAGACTGGTACGTCCGGGAAGAGGCCTGTTTGCGGATTGGCAGCTTTTGGATCGCGATGGATAAAGCGGACATAAGCGTTTTGGTTTTTCAGGGCGACGGTAGGTGGGGCGATAGGCCCATTAGGGAATGCCGAGTTGTAAAGTGATCATACCCAGGGTCAGGCCATAGTTCCCGGTCCAGTGAAACATGAAACCGCTCAGTTCCTGGTGGCCACGAGCCTCACCTATCCGCGCGACGGCTAGCAGGCACCAGAGAAGGGCCTCCCGGCACAGCGTCTCGTCCTCGAACATCGCCTGGCGGTTCTCGACTAGACCCATAATGTTGACCGGTACCTGTCCGGCGATGGTCAGCGCTGACGGGGTCCAGCGGGGATGCATGATCTCGTGTCGCAATTGGGAGAGCTCGAAGATCCTCTTGACAAGCGCTTCCTGATCGACGAGGGGGCCGTCCGGCGTCATCGCGACTAGGTCGGATATCTTCCGCGAGAGCGAACCGTGGGTCTTAGCGATTCGTGCGATCATCTCCTCGCTCCCTAGCTCCTGCGCGCGTAGTTGGAAGAATGTATTAGTGAACGCCTCTAGTCCCGTGAGGCCCATCAGGAACGACTGCAGACCGGCACACCGCCTGGCGTTACACTCCTGGAGCGACACCATCCGCGCGAGATGCTCGGATGCGAGCCGGAAGTAGATTGTAACGATCGAGTATAGCTGCTCCAGATGCACCGATTGGTCGTGCGGCTGGTTGTCTTTTAGGATTCGGACGATGTTGCCACCATCATCGGATTCGAAAACGTAATGCGGCACGGTTGTCGCCTCTCCGGAACACTACGACTCTCGAATACCCTGTCAGGGCCGGCGGATCACGCGCTATGACGCTACGGAACGCATTCTGTCCAAGCGGAAGCGCATCCCGGCCCAAGCACTGCTGCGGCGCGTTGGGCCACGAAAGCGGCGATCACATGGGGTTAACGGACGCAGATCTGTTTAGTCCAGCTGTGGATGGGGAGCGGGCCACCCACAGGCGATCTTTACCGTTTTTCCGCAGCGCGTAGCGCCAAAAGGACATCTGGGTCATTGGCGAGCGTCTGCGCAACGGCAAGGCCATCGCGAATATCGGTCGGGCCACCGATCGGATGTCGCCCATCCTGCATGCCACGGACCTCGGCGAACACCGCGTGCAAGTTCAGCTTGGGGTGTGCCCAGTCAATGTCAGGGCCGAGATCAATCCATTGCGGACGGTCGTCGCCGAATATCGCCATGTCCACGTAGAATGCGGGACCAGGAAGCTTGCCCTTCGTCCCGGTTTGCTCGGCGACATAGGCTTTTGTGAAGGCGAAGTTCGCTTGCAGTTGAGGGACGATATCAAAGCGCGGCCGCATCGATGCCGCCTCGCGTACCGCTTGCTCGGCGCCGATATCGCCCCTCTGCAACCGATCGACGATTGATTTGAAGTGGTCGCGAGACGCGTCCAGGCCGGCACGCCGTCCCAGCATGCGAAACCCGCAGGCCAAGACCATCCGCGGTCCTGGATGGCCACTCTTCATGTCCTCGTTCCGGACCTCCTCGAACATCTTCCACGCCCGCACGAGAAAATCGTGAGTAGGTGAGCGCGCTCGCAGGGAGAGATCACGATAGGCGACCGCCCCATCATTCATCACCAATGTAGGAAAGTATCTCGCGCTGTGCTCGGCGACGATACGATGAAAAGTCCTGATGCGAGCGAGGGCATCGCGCGCTTCGGCGTGCAGTGGATTGAACCCGGAGGCGGAAATCATCTCGCCATAGCCGAGCAGGTCAACCCAACAGGAAACAGCAACCTGGAAGGGAAACCTGGTGCTCTTGCTGACCATGGGGGATGGATTCTTCATGTGCCTTTTCCTCCCCGAGTGCTCCGCCTTCTGTGGTTCGAAAGGTAGTCGATCCACGACTTCTGGATCTTGTCCGCCGCGACCGCGGATACCACCTCCTGATTGCGCGCATGCCGGAGAGCGTCGAAATGGCGGAGGAGCGCCTGCTCCATGCGAAAAGCATCCATGGCAGTATCCCACAGTTCGTGAAGGATCGTGCGATATCGAACGCCACCGAGCTCGGGCATGGCTACCTGGTTGAAATCGCGCTCCCGCTGCCTCCAGTCAAACGCCCAGCCAATCTTGAACGAAGGGGGTGAAGCGCCTTCGATCATCATGGCGTAGGTGAAGGCTGGTGCCCTCCGCATATGCATGATGCCGGTGCGCGTGGTCGTTGGTGGCGGTGCGCCTCGCCTGCGAGCTGCCTCTAGGCAGCGGACTCATAACGATTTGATCCAAATCCTGAGAGCAGCGAGTTTGACAGCTGCGAGGTAGTTG
The DNA here is from genome assembly GCF_037026715.1 of Breoghania sp. JC706. Taxonomy (NCBI): domain Bacteria; kingdom Pseudomonadati; phylum Pseudomonadota; class Alphaproteobacteria; order Hyphomicrobiales; family Stappiaceae; genus Breoghania; species Breoghania sp. JC706. Next base: position 24,558 of record NZ_JBANCG010000014.1, on the reverse strand, counting down.
TCGGCGCGCCGGTCATAACGTGTCGCAATACCTCGCATCTGCTTGAGGCGGTTGAAGAAGCGCTCGACCAGGTTGCGCTGGCGATAAACCCAGGGGCTGAAGGCGAATGTGCCTTTGCGGGTGATCCTTGGCGGGATGTTCGCCCAGCCACCGCGTGCGGCCACGAAAGCCCGGATGCCGTCGGTATCGTAGGCCTTGTCGGCCAGTACGGTTGCGCCCGGCGTCATCGTCTCCAGCAACTTCGTGGCCATGGGCGCGTCGCCGGCCTGCCCGGCGGTGAGCTCGATCCTCACCGGGCGACCTTCAGCATCGACCAGCGCATGGATCTTGGTCGTCAACCCGCCGCGGGACTGTCCCATGCACGGATCTTCAGATCCCCCTTTTTCGCGCCGGCACCATGCTGGTGAACGCGGACGCAGGAGCTGTCGATCATCACGATGTCGCCGTCGTAAGCCTTTGACACCGCGTCCAGAAGCTGGTCCCAGACGCCTGATGCGCGCCATCGGCAGAACCGGTTGTAGAGCGTCGTGCGTGGGCCGTAGCGCTCTGGCACGTCGCGCCACGACGAGCCGGTGCGGAAACGCCAAAGGATCCCGTTGATGACACGTCGATCATCGACACGCTTCACGCCCCGGCTCTTGCGCGGCAGCAGCGGCTCGATGATCGACCATTCCTTATCGCTCAACTCGTGACGGCGCATGGCAACCTCCTTATCAGGGAGGTTGAATCAAATCTCATACATCAACGAAACCCCTTTATGGGGACAGGTCCTAGGCGATCGAGAAGCCCCACGTCCTGCAGCCAGCCGCCATCGTCGGCCTGGAACAGGTCGCGCATGACGGTGCCGCCAGCCGCCTCATAGGCTTCGATGCCGAGGAAGACGGCACGCTTGTCGGACGCGCGCACCGTGGTCTCGGTCAGCATGCGCCGGATCTGATAGGGTTCCTTCGACCAGGCGTCCTTGATCGCGTCCCAGACCTGGGTCTGACGCTCGTGGTCTTCGGAGACGGTGAAGGCCATGAGCTGCTCCAGCGTCATGCCGTCGTCGGCATAGACGTCGTGCAGCGTGGGTGAGACGGTTGCGAGGCGCAGGCGCTGCTTGACTACGTTGACGGGCACGAAGAATGCCGCGGCGATCTCCTCCTCGGTCATGCCCTTGGTCAGCATGTCGTGGAAGGCGCGGAACTGATCGAGGGGATGGAGCGGGGCGCGCTCGATGTTCTCGGCCAGCGACACCTCCTCGGGGAGTATGGCGTCGTCGCGATCGCGGACCACGCAGGGGACGGGCGCGACCTTGGCAAGACGCTTCTGCTTCACCAGCAGTTCGAGTGCGCGGAAGCGGCGGCCGCCGGCGGGCACCTCGAACATGCCAGTCTCGTTGCCTTCGGCATCAACGACGGGAAAGACGCTGAGGCTCTGGATCAGGCCGCGACGAGCGATCGAAGCCGCCAGGTCTTCGATTGAGACGCCGGCCTTCACGCGCCGGACGTTGGACTGGCTGAGCACCAGCTTGTTGAAGGGGATGTCGCGCGAGGACGACAGGGTGATTTTCTGAACGGCAGTAGCCATCGGGATTTACTCCGCGACGGGCGGCCGAGAGCCTCTCTCTCGACCTCCAACCCGTCACGAAGCGAAGCGCCGCCCTCTCACTCTTGGAGGGCAGCGCCTACCGAAGATGTGGATACAGAAAGGGACAGAAGCCCTACAATAATCAAGAAAATCGAATCAATGCCATTTGTTGCCTGGGAGAAATCCATTGAGCTTATTAGGATATGCTGAAGACTTACAAAATTTATCTGAGGCATTTAAGCAGGTGCACCACCCTCAACTCAAAAAAATAATGGATGAGGCGGTGCGTCTTCAAGAATCCTGGAGTGGTTCCAACATGGGTTATCATGCCTATGTCTATTATTCTAATTTGTCGTCTCGGCCACCAGGAGCGCAGTTTAGTCCGGAATGGGGGCTAATGGACATGAGTTTTACCAGCATGGGATCTGTTGGCGATTGGCAGGAATATCCAAGTGGGGCCGTGAAGGAGGAGATCGAGCGGCGAGCAGGTAATCCGGATATTACACTAGCCATCCGTGATAGCGCGGCAATACGTGAAAAAATTGAAGATATCCGTGATGAAATTATTTCAGAATTGACGGTCGCTTTGGATGAAGAAAGTGACGAGTTTCTCCGAAGGCTAAAAGATGAGGCGGAGAAAATATCTCTGCCAACCGCAGATGTTTTAGGTCGCGCCATGCTACCAAGCGGTCAAGTTTGGTCGCGCGACAGTAATGCGATTAGCGGCGGCCTGCACCTCGCACCTCACCAAGAAGTTATTGCAAAAATTGCGGCCCTACAAATTCCTGCCGATGAATGTAGCGAGCTAAGTAAAATTGCTAGAAAGGCGGGTTCTCATTTGGGTCGCCGCAGTAAGAAAAGTCGTAGAGAAGAGCGGATAGGAACCAATGTATTCATTGGCCACGGCCGATCTCCTTTGTGGCGAGAGTTGAAAGATTTCGTGGTGGGTCGACTGGGGCTGCCTTATGAGGAATTCAACCGCGTTCCCGTGGCTGGCGTCACAAATATCGCGCGCCTGTCAGAGATGCTGGACGGCGCGGCGTGTGCCTTGGTCGTACTTACCGCTGAAGATGAAATGAAAGACGGGTCCGAGCGTGCCCGGATGAATGTCATTCATGAGGTAGGGCTTTTTCAGGGTCGTCTCGGCTTCACCAAAGCCATAGTCCTGTTGGAGGAGGGATGTGCGGAGTTCTCGAACATTCAGGGGCTTGGTCAGATCAGATTTCCTCGCAACAATATAGCCGCAGCTTTTGAAGAGGTGCGAGCGGTTCTGGAGCGAGAGGGTGTCTCCACCGCGTAGGCCTGTTTGTGACATATTGGATCAACCAGATAGCAAGCCGGAAACACGGACATCTGCATTTCCGGCTTTGAGTAATTCAGGCGACCCGATCGAGCAGCTTCTTCGCTTTGCCCTCCATATCGAGGCGGGCATCCTGATGCGGCTTGTCACGCGCGACGGCGGTAATGCCCTGCACGAAATCGAAGATGCTTTCGGGCGGGCGACCTTCCTCGGCCAGCACCGTGTCGATGATCTTGCCGGTCTCGACCTTGGAGAAACCGCGACGGCGCAGGAAATCGGTGCGGTCCTCGTCGGTCTTGGCGACAATCCGTTCTCGGGCGGCCCTGATGCCGTTGACGAAGGGCATGGGCGACGAGTTCGAGAAGTTCAGGAGCGCCGGCGCCGCCTCATGGGAGAAGCGGTTGGCGGCATATTTGCTGTGGCGGATGGTGATTTCCTCGAAATCCTCAACGCCCCACAAATTGCGATTTTGGCAAACGGCACGCAGATAGAAGCTTGCCATGCCAAGGGTCTTGGCGCCGACTTCCGAGTTCCAGCAGTAGAAGCCGCGGAAGAACAGATCGGGCGATCCGTCCGGCAGGCGGCCGGCTTCGATCGGATTCAGATCGTCGACGAGAAAGAGGAAGACGTCGCGATCCGAGGCGTAGAGCGTCGTCGTATCTTTGGTGATGTCGACGCGCGGATTGTAGACGCCGGTTGACCAGTCCAGCACGCCGGGCACCTTCCAACGTGTGTCGCCTGTGCCGTTGCCAGCGATGTGCTGTACCGCCTCGACCAGTTCGTGATCGAAGATGCGGCCATAGTCCGGGCCGGTGACAGCGCGCAGCTCGACGCGTCCATCGTCAGTTTCGAACGTTTTGATCTGCTCGGCCCGGTTGGAGCTCAGGCCATATTGCAGATTGATGCCGACAAGCGCGGCGGGGAGCTGCCGCAAATAGGCGGCGGGCGCGCCGACCAGGCTGGCGAGCTGACCGAAAGACCAGTGCGTCGGCGAGACGGGTGCGTCGGCGGCGGGGAACATGAGCGCCAGCCGCTCCGGATCGTTGCGATTGGCCTCGACATGGATCAGTGCGCTTTCCACCACGCGTGTCCGGCTGCGATCGGCGCGGTCGCGGACCGATCGCGCCAACTCGGACAGCGACAGGTAGCGCTCGTCGGCCGGGCGCGAGAACCATTCGGACGAGACGCGGCCGATCCGCTCGCCACGGCTGACATCCACCTTGTAACCGCCGCTCGTGTCACGGCGCGCATCGAGTGCTTGCACGTTCATGGTACCAATCTCCACGACGGGCGCGGGGAGCCTCTCTCCCAGCTATTCACCCGTCACGGAAACCGGTCCGCTCTCTCACTCTGGGGCGTTGCGGGGATCTCCCCGCTCGAAGGGGTCGGCCGAAACCCAAGGCTCGGACGCAGGGGAAGGCCTTCCCCACCTTCTGGTCACAAATATCGAACCGAAACGCTCGCGCTGCCGGGGCACTGGTTAGAAATCTTGACTAATAGCTTAATTTGTCATATATGACCGTTTGTTTGCAGTATGCCATCAAATATGGATGATTGATATGGGGTCTCCCAAGGCGAAACCAGCGCTGGAACGGCTGGGCCAGGATATACGCAACGCGCGTCTGCGGCGTGGCATCGCCGTGGCGGATCTCGCCGTGCGTGCGGGAACCTCGCCAAGTTCCATCGCCCGCCTTGAACGGGGTGATCCGGGCGTTGCGATCGGAACGCTTGCCGACGTTCTCGTTGTGCTCGGCCTTCTGGAGAAGCTCGCTGACCTGGTCGATATCCGCAAGGACGATCTGGGGCTGGCGCTGGCAGCGGAGCACGGACCGCGCAGGGGCCGCTCCTTCGCGGCAAGGCTGAAAAGGCAGAAGGCTCAGGCCGAGGAAAAGCAGGATCAGCAGGATGTCGTGGACCCTGACGGGGCCTCCTTCTGATGGCCGATTTCGTCGCCCATGTTGCGCTTGGCGAAGCCCGGGCATCGGTGGGCCAGTTGCGTTTCACCCATGCCGGGCCACGGCAATTCTCGACCTTCGCTTATAGTCCCGAATGGATCGAAAACCCGCGCGCCTTCGCCATACAGCCTGATTTTCTTCTGGAGGCCGGTCCATTCCACACTTCGGGGCAGCCCGGCAACATGCGCGACGCCTTGGCGGGCGTTTTCGCCGATGCGTCTCCGGACAGTTGGGGACGCAGGCTGCTCGAACGCGCCTATGGCAATGGTCTCAACGAATTCGAGTACCTGACGCTTTCCGACGATGCCTGTCGGCAAGGCGCGTTGCGCTTTCTGGATGACAAGGGCGAGGTCATTCGCGGCAAGGCGGTCGACGCCGTTCCGCGTCTGGTCGATCTCGAAACCATCACGGCGATTGCGCGAGCCTATGAGCAGGGCAAGGAAATCTCGCCCGAGGAGATGCAGGCGCTGGCCGGCGCCGGCGGCTCGGGCGGCGCTCGTCCCAAAGCGAATGTCAGGGACGGCGATGTGTTGTGGCTGGCGAAGTTCACCTCCGTCCACGATCAGCAGCCGATCGAGCGCGTCGAGGTCGCAACCCTCCGCCTGGCGGCGGCCTGCGGTATCCGCACGCCCGAGACACGGTTGGAACTGGCCGACACGCCGTTCCCGGTCGCGCTGATCCAGCGGTTCGACCGCCGTGGGGCCGCACGGATTCCGTACATCTCCGCGCGCACCGCACTCGGCAAAACGGGAGTGGAGCTGGGCTCCTATACGGAGATCGTCGATTTCATGCGGGCTTACTCACCCGACCCCTCTGACGATTTCCGTGAACTTTACCGCCGTCTGATCTTCACGGTCCTCGTGTCCAACAAAGACGATCACCTGAAGAACCACGGCTTCCTCTATGTGGGGGCGGGTCAGTGGCGCTTGTCGCCGGTGTTCGACGTGAACCCGGCGCCGGATCGCAACCCGCATCTCGAAACTGCGATCCTTGAGGGCGGGGCCCATGATCGGTCGATCATCCTCGCACTGGAAGCCTGCGAATTTTTCGAGATTTCCGAGGCCGAGGCACGGGAGATCATCCGAACCATGGCGCAGCGCATTTCGGACGGATGGCGGGAAGCCTTCAGACAGGTTGGCGTTTCTGGCGCGCTGGCGCGTGACTATGAGGCTGCTTTCGTCGGCGCTGAGACGGAAACGGCGCACGTTCTTTAACTCATATTTGACGTATAAGGTCCGATAATTAATCAAATATGATCGACACCAAAGGCCGATCCGCCTCATGGACTCTGGTTGCGCTGCTTCAATGGTCATAGGACGAACCCGAGAACCATGAAGCCGGGCGCCGTACTCAAGGCTTCAAAAACGCGTGCGTTGATATCGCCATGGTTCGATCAGGTGCCCGTGACGGTCGGGTTTCTTCTGAACGATCTCCGCCGAAAGAACGTCATCTATCCGTGCGCGTGCTGCCTCCTCTCTCAAGACCAGCATTTGCCGCTTTTCAAAGTCACGCTCCCATAACAGCGCCTCCTGGCATTCGAGGACGGGGACCCTTTCGGCGAGGACTTTCGGATGAGTGTGCAGCCAGCGCACAAAGGCGACAGCATCGGGAGTTCGCTGCCACAGGTCACCGCATTGATTCAGATAGTCGCGAGCCGTTTCCGGTTCGGCAAGGTTGGAGCCGTGCCAAATCGCAAGCGCCGCCGGCTCGGGGTTCCCTGACAACATCTCGGCGATATAGCCGTTCGCGACAAAACCATGGCGCAGCCTAGTCGCGGCAGAGACGGGATCACCGGCCTTCAGGTGCAGCAGGGCATGCTCATAGTGATAAGGTGGGTAGTGCGAGGCTTCATCCGTAAAGATGCGCTCGGCCTTTGCGGTTTCGCCAGCACGCAGATATTCCGAACCAATCAGGTAGCGGATTCCCTGATTGTCGTTCGGATTCCAGGCGAGCATCTTCTCCATCAGCCGTAGAGCGTCCTTGCGCTGGCCAAGCCGGAGCTGCGACAGGACAACGCCATGCACCGCGCGCAGAAAGGGACGGTTTTCCAGGAAGCCCCATTCGATCAAACCGGCGTAGCCGGCGGGGATCGCACGCTCACCTACTTCCAGACCCTGAAGGCAGGCTTGGAGTGCAAGCTTGGGCTTGCCTTCTTCCATGAGCGCATAGCCCAGATGGGCATGGCCATCGATGAAGTGAGGATGACGATCGACCAGCGCCTTCAGCGTCTTGAGGTACTTTGCAGGCGCGAGCGCCCCGCCGTCGCGCTGCTCAAGCGCATCATCCAACTCTTCGACGATCCGATCATAGTCGTCAGCATGACGGAAAACACCGCCATCATCGAAGATTTCAAGCGTGAGCATGCCCTATCTCCTGTCCAGCCCTGTCTGCGGGCATGCGTTTGCTTTCGATCAACCTCGCATCGTCAATGTCAGTGCGGACGCTCGTCGCTGGGGGCTGCAGGCGGAGCAGATGGGTGGATAGGCTGCTCTGGATCTTCCGAGGCACCAGTCGCAGACTCATCCCTATTGCTCTCCTCGGGTTCCTCCACAATGACACCCTCCAGGTATTGGCTGTGCTTTTCCTGGAGATACTTGATCGCGGTGCTTTCATCGGCGGAATGTTGCAGATGCTCCTGGAAGAACTGTAGTCGAGCACGATTGTCCTCGATGAGCTCGCCCCATGTCTTGATTCCCACAATATGTCTCGGCCCTTTTGCGATCAGACGCCTTTCGCGATCGGGTCCGCTTTCAATTTCGTGCTTGGCAAAATCGTCGTAGGCGTTCGAAACGAGCCAGAAATGCCAGCGGACCCCATCGACAGTCGAGAACCGCTCATCCGAGGTGACGGCGATTGCATATTGTTTTGCCTGCGTGATCTCCTTGGCCCCGATCTTCACCCTAGGAGCTTTGAGCTCGACGATCATGTGTTCGATGTCGTTGGCACGATGCCGCCGGGTGGAGCGAGAGAACATCAGATCGATGATCCCACGCGCCTTGCCGATCACCTTGACTGGCTCGTCGATCGAGATGTCCGGATCGAGATAATCGCGATGCTTTTCAAGGACGCGACGGAGGTCCTTGTCGCTCACCCATAAATTATACTCTTCTCCGAAAATCCACGTATTCTCGGCGAGTATCTTGTGAAGTTGGGTTCGTTCTTTCAGTCGACCTTTGGTTTCAGGATCAAATACAATCTACTCTAGGGCAGATATGAACTTGAGCCGATCGGCAACTGTTTTCGCGGCGGTGATGATTGCTGAAAGTGTCGTCTCTTGCAGGAGGGTGGCGAGTTCTTTCTGTTTGCGCGCAGGTAGGTCTAGAACTTCCTTCAAGATCAGTTGCAGCTCTTCGGGTCCGCGCTCGATTGCGTTCCGAAGCATACGAAGGTGCAGAGCTTTGGCCTTTGCCGAGCTGATCGCGAGGTCCGGCGCCAGCTCCTGAACTTGAACCGCGACGATATCAAAGACTTGACGCTCAACCTTTTCAACGGCGTTTTGCGGCTCGCCTCGGTATGGGTAGACATCCTCGGCGATCCATTCGTCGACGAGCGACCGGGCCTTTTCTGCGGCCTTCTCTCGGAAATAATCTTTGATCGCTGATCGGGCGTTTTCGACTGCCGCGGTGAGCAGAGGATCCATCTCCGACAGGGCAACCTGCTCCTCGTTGTGAAGCTCCTCGACGTAGGTGGATTTCAGGTAGGCGGAGAAAGAGAAGCCGGGCACGTGAAAGCGGGTCTCGACCTGATCGAACGGAAATCCGCTTGCGGAGCAGAGATATAGTACGCGGCGCGCGTCCGTTCGCCATTCAATAATCTCCAGCTCAACGCTGTGCCGAGCACCTTCCGCAGTTTCGATCGGCGGCAGCGGAACTTTATGGTGGCTCGCGATCGCCTTTTCAGGATCGAGCCTCTGGCCAGCAAGTGAGATGGATACGGCCCGATAATTCATGAGATAGAGCGCGAAAATCTCGTTCATGTCCTGAATGCCTTCGTCGCTCTCGAAGGTTCTGAAATCGCGCCGGAGATCATCGATCTCGACGATGACCCCTGTCGAGCGGTTCGGCGCTGGTGCTTCCTCAGTTATGGTGACGTCCGTGAGATCAGCTTCGAGCAGCTTGACCTCAAATGCCTTTCGTCCAGACGGCTCGTCGTAACACACCTTCCAAGTGGCGGACTGACCGAGGGCGAATGCCTTGTAGCGGCCGCGTCCTTCTTGCCCATGGATCATACGATGGTTGCGCTTCGTCTGACGGATATGGCGTTTCCAGGAGCCACCGAGATTGCCGAAAAGCGCGCGCGCGTCGTTTCGTGAGAACCCGTCACCATTGTCATAGACGACGATTTTGGACATTCCGCCGGCCAAGTCTTCGTATACGAATTCCACTGAGACATCGGTGGCATCACCGTCGAGGCTATTCCACAATAATTCCGCGAGAGCAGGTATCGGCTTCGCCTTGGTCTGCCGTGCCAGAAAGTCATCTCTTACTGCAACGGAAACGTGTTCTTCGCCTGCCATGAGCCCTCCAGCCCCAAATTGGAGATATTTACTTTCGACCGGATAAGCTATGGCCCGCAGATCGGCAGCAATTTTTGGTATCAAACCCGCTCCCATACCTTTCTGGCAAGAGGCGTTAGCGCTTTCTGCGACATTAGACCGGCACGTCAACGGAAAATCTGCGTCCTCAGTTTGCGGGGGGGGGGGGGCGAGCGATGTGCAGGTCGCGGGCATCGAAGTCTCGTGTGCGCAGTCTTTTGTCGTCTGGGCACGGGAACGGCGTCGGCGAACCATGCAGCATTCGTCGCGGTGTCCATGTGGTAGCTGAAAGGGGCGACCAGAACCTTTACTTCTCGGCAGATGCGATGCGATTTCCGAGTCTTTTTCGGACTGCCTCTCGGAGCTGTACTTTGCCGAGGTCATCCAATATCGACGCCGGTAAAGGTTCGGACGTCGAGAGCAATTGGCGTCCGGGATGCTCTGGTTCGAGAAGATCGATAATACGAGCGGCAGCGTCTCCGTCGCGTGGCGCCATGGCAGCGGCTCCAACGAGCAGGAGCGCGCGCCTCTTGTTCGAGCTTGCGATCCTTTCAAAACACCGCACGGCCTCAGGGATTGCGGCATGCGCGCCGATAAGGTGAGCGGCCGGCGCGGCCAGAATGGGCGGCGCTTTCAGCAGATACGCGGGCGTTAGCTGGGAGACGATAGAAGGGTCGATGGCTTCTGCATCGGCCTGCGCATCCATGGCGTCCAGCCGTATCCATCGCGCTTCGGGGATGTTGACCAAGTTCGAAATCTTCTGCTGGATTCCGGCGCTACAACAATGGACCGCAACAATAAGCGCGTATTGGCTGAGCACTCGATCATCTGTCGTGTTGGCGAGATGCAGCAGCATATCTCCAATTTCATCCGACAAAGGTTTGTTGGCCGCGAGCGCGATAACGGCCTCCTGGGCCACATCGTAACTCTCGGGCTCATGATGATGCGGCTCTGCGCTCGACCACGTGTCGTAAATCAGACTCAGCAAGGTACGAAGGTGGTCCGGATGCGGGCGCTCGCTAAGGATGGAGACCAAGGCGCGCCGCACACGACTACCAGGATCTTCCGCCATCGCCAGAAACGCTGGCGGCAATGGGTCCGGCAGGGTCTGCGCCAAATGCAGCAACGCCAAACGACGTGCATCGGCGCGATCGTGGCGGAGCGCTTGTTCGATCAGAGGGGTGTCGCCGGTAGCGATTGCAGCTTCCGTTGCCTGGATGGCCTGCTCTTTGCGGGAAGAAACGGCAAGCCACTGCGCGATCGCTGCTGAGGCGGCGCTGCCACTTTTGAGAATGACTGGAACGACCAGCGCGAGCGAGTCCGCTTCCAATTTCGCTGCGCAGTTCGTCAGAAGAGCGAGGGCTCCCGGTCCAACTTGATGCGCAGTCTTCCGCTTGTTCGGCAGGGCGTTGGCGATCTCTGCCAAGTCCGGTGATAGCGCATCGGTGACGCGTTTCAGCTTGCGCGCCCGGCCACTTTTTCCAAGCCGATACTGAGCGCGCCGCATATTACACAGCAGATGCACCTGTCGTTCAGGATGCTCCCGTTGGGCAGCACACGCGGCAATCAGCGCGGAGGGTGCGACACTCAGAGCGGTAAGCGCGAGTTCATCGCGAAGGTTCGCCGCGAGCAGCCCTGCGCCTAATCGCTCGGTCAGCAAGACCTCCAGTGCGGGATGCCAGTGTTGTCGGACGGCGGCCCAGATATTCGTTTCTGCGTCGAGCCCTTTGCCGGCATTTATCAGCGCCCTAAGCTCATCCTCGCTCGCGCGGTCAGCAGATCTGTGCAGATCTTGAGACCATGCCTGGACCAATTCAGCAATGCGAGGGTGATCGGATAGAACCTGCCAGCGCCCCTCGGCACGAAGCCGGCGGACATAGGCGTCGATGAAGACACCTGATGTGTAGCCGTCACCTTCGTGGTTCCACTGCGCTGCCTCTTCGGCAGCATGGTCACGCTCTCCGTCCTCGATCGCGCGCCATTCTTCCAGGCCGTCTTGCGCGTATCGGCGGTGGAGCGTGGCCAGATCGTCGAGCGACGCCTGCAGCACGCTTTCGAATCCGACGAGATCGCGAATTGCCCCGGTCGCAACGGCATCTGCGTTCAGTTCGAACCCATTGCCCACCATCTGGCGAGCCGCGTCTAAGTAGGCTGGTGTTAGGTTCGGAGCGAAACGGTCGAGCCGCTGGGCGAAGCTGGATCCGTAGTTGCCCCTATCGAAACCAAGCACCTCTCGGATGAACCGTGCCGCAACTTGGGCCGACACAGGATCGGCCGCTACGGTCCGATACCAGTCGTCGTCAAAAATCGGGGGCTGCCAGTTCCGGATAAAGACCGAAGCGCCGCGCTGTGTGCCTTTCAGGAGCCAGCGCGCCACTCGGCTGGGGACGGATGCGTCGCTTCCGACCTCCGAGGCAAGTTCGAGCAAGGGCGCAAATTTCGATCGTGGATCCAGCAATCTCTCGTCGAGCCAGCCGTCGATCAATGATTGGCTGGCAGCATCGATGTCGAAAGGCTGATCGATATCGCTGCGGCGAGAGAATGACCGGGTCATTTCCAGCACGCGCGTGGCTGTCTCCAATCCCCATTCTCTGTGAGCCTCTGGCAACTGGACAAGGGCCGGTATCAGGGTTTCGATGGCGGCTTCGCCCCGCACCCAGTTAGCGCTGACAAACGCCTCGAAGCCCTGTTTGACGCTGGGATGCGCAAAGGCGACCACTCTCGCCGGCTGGCGAAGGTGCCGGGCGGCAACCATCCGGTCGACGACCTTGCCGAAGGTTTCGCTGAGTGTGCTGTCGAAGGCGCGCAGGGCGCGCTGGAGGGGGTGCATTCGAGCGCGGTCGAACTGAGCCCGCGACGCCAGAAGTGCCCAAACGAGGGCTGAAGCGCCGGATGTGTCCATTGACGAAAGCGCTCGAACGACCACGCCCTCAACTGCGTCGCGCTGTGCCAGTTCGAGCAGGCGACGGCAGAAAGCGTGGTCTGGCTCGTCTGCCTCGGGGCCAACCTGCAAATGACTGAAGAACAGTTCGAGTTCTAGCGGCGTTTCAAGTTTTCCGAGTGCATCCTTGCGGAATTCATACGCCTTCGTCTGCAGGGGCGCCGGCAGTTGGTCCATGCGATTATCATAGATGTCGCCCAACTGGCCGTCGCGATATTGAACGGCGTCCAGTTCGACGGACCAGGTGTCGAGGCTGCTGCCGACGCCCGCGCCATGCAGCATGTCACTCCGGGTCGTGACGACAAACTGATGCCCCGGCGTAGCTTTCGCCAGCAGGCGCGGCAACTGCTCGGTCCAAGCCTCGTTACCGCCGGCGAGGCTGTATTGTCCCCATGGATCATCTACGTAGAAAAGGGTGGGACCCGTATCGACCACTTTGCGCGCGTTCGTGGGCGCATCGTCGGGGCCAAGGCTGACGATGTCCAACGTCCCATCCCGACGCCGTGCCATGTCGCACAGCTTCAGCGCAGCTTGGGTTTTGCCCGTTCCCGATGGACCACGAAGGACCACGGCATTCCTATCGTTCAGGAGACGGACCATCTCATCGAAATTTGCCGGTGCGACGAAATGTTCGAGGCTCGCCGAACTGGCAAGAAAGCCGCCATGCGCACGCACGGTCGCGAGAAGATCGTCGCGGGTCCATATGCCTGGGGCGCCTCCTCTGGTGCGGCGCTTCGCTTCGAGGCGTAGCTGTTCAAGGAGTTTCTGCTGTTCAACTTTGGGAACATGCAGGAGGTCCGACATCAGCTCGCGGATGTCGGAGGCGAGCTGCTTTTCGGTGAGTTTTCCCCAGATCGCCACACGACCTTCAGGAGAATTCTTCAGCGTCGCATGCAGGCTGGGGGGAAAGCTTGTTTTATCGGATAGCTCTTCAAAGCCTTGAACGAGCAGTCCTCTCGCGACGCCCGCGGCATCAGCATTGGTCACGAGGAGGTAGCGCGTGTTGGAGTCGTCAAGATGATGTAATGCCTTCCGGCGACTGCCTTTCTTATCGGAACCGTGCTTGAGCAGCGCCTCGAAATCCTCGACCCGCCACGGATCTCCGTTGTCCAGCTTGACCTGGACGACCAATTTCTGGCTACCGGTCACAGTCGCGCTGGATTGCACGCGGCCGGGCACATTCGGTTGCAGATCCGCTTCGAGATCTTCTTCGTTTGCGGGTTCCAGGACCAAGCGCGACGCAGCCTTGGATATGAGGAGGAGCTGCAGGGCCGCCAGAATCGAGACGTCGAGCTGGTAATCAAACCCCGCCTGAGCCGCGGCTGCTCCTCGCAGGGATTGCCTGGAACGTGGCGGTGTTTGCGCGGGCGAATGTTCCACCGTGTTTACAGCGTCGACGCTGCGAGGCTCATTTGTCGACATCGTCGAACACCGAGCGTTTGGTGGCGGTTGGAGGCGGAGTGCTGGTCGACGCCTCGTCCTTCTTCTGTGTGACGATATGGGTCCAGTCTGTGGTGTCTGCGGCCTCTTTGTCGCGTTCGCGCTTGCGCTCCTCGATCGCCCTGACCGATCGTTTCACCTGCTCACGCGCGTCATCGATAAGTGTGGTGGCATCGTCATCGACACCGATAGCCTCGACATGGTCCAGCACGCCAAGCAGTTTCTCAAAATGGCTATCCGGCTCCTCGTCTAGGTCGGCATCAGCCGTAATCTCATCGATGCGCTCTTCGAGCGATGGCAGCACCGCAGTTCGTAGCCCAACACCCAAGCCGACCAGCCGAAGTGGTGGAATGAGGGCGAGCTTGTCCTCCTCACCGAAAAACGATGCGTCGAAATTCTTGAGTGCGGCAGATTCAAGCTCGTCGGCCACCTCCGAACGGAGGTCGCCCGGAAGCAAATCAAGCCGATGCGCGCGGGCATAGGTAGCTACACGCGGATCATTCCCTACCGGTTCCGTGTGCCAGCATGAGCGGCGCAATAATTCCGGCGAAGCACTTATGGCTTTGATGAAGACCGCGTCGCTGGCCCTGTAGGCCAGGAAGAGGAAGAGCATCCAATTGCGATGCAGCTCGTTGGGCGTGCGGCCGAGCCGGCCGACAAGAGCGTCGTCGAGGCTAGTGGGGATCACCAGCGCGTCGCGAATGAGCGATGAACCTTCACAGGTGAAACTGCTGAGGATCGTGTCGATGGTCGCGCCGCGGATGAGTGCGGCCATCATGTGCGGCTTTTGTCGCAGGATCTCCGTCAAGGCGTCGGAGATCGTCGGATGAGCGAATGTCCATTTGCTCCCGGAGAGCTTCAGGAAGGAACCCTTCAGTTCAGCGAAGCAATCTTGGATGCGCGTCAGGGAGAAGCCTGTCAGCTCGGCGACGGCTTGCGCGGCTGAAGGATCATGATCGTTCGGGTCGAAGCCCGATTGATGCACATAGACCAGGATGAGAGCAGCCTGAAGGTGGTCGTCTAACGCGTTGACGGTGTCGACGAGATGCTCGCGCGGTTCCTTCATGAACTGGACGAGCGCGCTTTCGCGGGGCGCCAGGCTTTTCGTGAAGTTTGGATCGCCCATACGTTCGGCGATGCCCGGAAGGAACCCTGGTACAGCGGCGACTGCCTCGAGATGAGGCTTCACGCTCGACCGCCAACTCTGAGTCTGGGTGCCGAAGTGCACGTGATTATACAGGATTTGCGTCTTCTCATCGATCGTCAGTTCACCGACATCGACTACCGCGCTTTCGTCGGCAAACTGCGGAAGGTTTCGCTGGCCTAGCCGCCGCCGCGCCGCCTCGTAGATGTGCTTGCGCGAGGTGAGAAGAAAGCGGTTTCCGTGCGCGATGGCCGCGCGGAGCTTCGAAAAAGCCGATGCCCAGTCCTGGACGTAATCGTCGCGCAGGACGTTCGAGCCGAACGCGTCGTCTATCCAGAAGAAGCGGCCAGGATCGTTGGGATTCCATCCGGATTCGAAATCACGCGGGCTCGTCAGAGCAAGGACGGTATTGTCAGCATTTTCCGAGGCGATCGTTGAAACGATAGCGCCTATTGCGGACTTTCCGCTCGATGGATTTCCGAGCAGCAGCACCACGCCATGTTTCGAGATGGCATTTACAGCGTCGCGGTGGGCTTTGGTCGGGACATAGGTGCGTAGTTTTGGAATCCAGCTATCCAGCAGCGCACGAGACTGTTCACAGAGGCGTTCGTCGACGATCGCCGTGAGATCTCCCAGGCCATATACCTGTGGAACCAACGCACGGAGACGCGCGCTGCTCCTGATGACCCGAACAATATGCTGTCGGCCAAAAATATGCGCTTTGCGCACGCCGAGCGCCCGCAGCTTCGCACGTGCGGCGACAGCCACTGGCGCGTCCACGCTCATGTTTGTCATGAAGATGTATGTGTCGGCTTGCCCCGCCTTGACCAGTTCCTCGACGTTCCCCAACTCAGCGGTCAGATCCGAAACTTTCAGCGCCTTGCCGGCGTCCGACGTATGTTTGCATTGAACAGTGCCGATCGGGGGAGTCGTGGGCTCGGAAGGGATGAGGAACACTGCATCCTGTCCGCCATCATTGGCTTCGCGGAAAATCTCAACTGGGCGGCCGAGCACGACCTCGCAAACTTGCGAGCACAGGTCCTGGAATGCGCGCCACCCGATTGTGTGGAGCGCCAGATCGCTCCAGGGACCATGTGCCCGGCGCCTGTTCAACTCAGTCTCAGTGCTCATGCGGTGTCCACACCTCGCAGAACACCGACCGGCATCGGGTAGATCTCCCGCTCCATGACGACGCTCGTCGCCCCCAGTGGTCCGAGTTCGATATCCACACGGCGGCCGCCTTGCGTGGCCGTGCTGATCAAACGCCGACTGAGAAGATCGGCAAGAGCTGGATCCTCAACAGCACAAATGATCTGGCGCCCATCGAAACGCAGGGCCGCAAGCACCTCGACGAGGTGAAGCGCTCTGAAGTCATCGATGTGTTGAACGGGATCGTCCAACAGGAGCGATCGCAGCGGCGTCCATGCGCGAGCCAAGTGGACAGACAGCAGAAACGCAAGACCGGCCGCGCGGCGCTGGCCACTGCTGAAGACAAACTGGGGATTCAGGCCGTCGCCCACCTTCAGGCTTAGAAACCGACGAACATCACCGCGGATGCTGTAGTCGATCGTGCGCCAGTCGGCGTGAGGACGAAGACGCTGATACAGTTCGTTGAGCAAGGGGCTGATCTGAGCAAGCCGCTCGTCAATGATCTCTCCACTCACCCGCCTGACTGACCGCTCGATTTCGCGGGCTGCCGTAACGGCCGTCTGCGATTGGCCAACCGCCAGCGCCAGTTTCTCAATGTCTTCACGCAGCGCGGCGATATTGCTTTCTATCGATGACATCCGCGAAACCGCCTGCGATGCCTCCATCACAAGCAGCGCCCGCTCAAGGTCTATCAGCCGATCCCGTTCCAAAGCGACGGCTCGATCGAGGCCCTCGGGGTTTTGGATATAGCTGTGATCGAGCTTCCAGTGGTCGTAGAAATCGACATGCGCGGCTTCCTGTTCATGCAGCCTTCGTAGATCGTCCGCATGGGCCTGAACGGCGGCCGCGGTTTGTTGGAGCTTGAGGCCCGACTCGCGCGCATTCGCATTTGCGCTGGCGAGATCATCGCGAGCGGTCTGAATGCCCGACGAGAGCGACGCAACCCTCTTGCGTGCTATCGCGAGACCGGCCGCAAATTCCTCTGAAGTGCGATGAGCCGCACAGAGCGGGCAGTGATCGTCATGCAGACCCAGGCTCTCCCCGTGCTCGACCAGAAGTGCGAGGGAGGCCGCGACCGCATCCACATCTTCTTCACGCGCGAGGCGTTGCTCGGCGTCAGAGACTGCTTTTTGTGCCGCTTCGTGCTCTCGCTGCGCCAGCTCATGCGCGGCGGCTGCCGCTGCGCGCACGGCAACGGCAGCCGGGTCGTTATAGGCTTCTTGTGCGGTTGCCATGTCTCGACCGAGCTGGATGGCCTCGCTCATGCGACCCAATTTGGCGCGCCCGTTCGCGAGAGCGGCCCGCGCTGCAGACAGTTGCGCGGTCAGCTCGGGCGGCGCATCAGGCGCGGCTGCAGCGACGACTTGCAGAGCCAAGGATACGTCGCCAGACCGGGTCAGAGCAGTCTGGATTTCTGACTGCTGCGTGAGCCGATCGGCTAGCCGTGTGCGAGCTGCCTCATAGGCCGTTTCATCCTTGCTGTGATTGGCTTCGGCAGCGGCCACAACCTCCTTTGCCCTGCTACCGGCTTCCGAGCCTTCCATCGCTCCAAGCGCCGCACGGACAAGGTCGAAACGCTCTGTTTCGGTGAGGTCCAAACTAAGTGCGGCGATCCACTCGTCGCGGATGATTGACGTGCGGGTGAGTTGCTTGAGCGCGTCATCGGGCACTGGCCCACGACATAGCGCGGCTTCGATCTCTTCCGGCGAGCGGTCGGCCCCCGATTCCCGCGTCCGCGTGATCGTGAACGGCTTGCCGTCGTCATCGAGGAATGACGCAATGACGTAGTGCGCTTTGGGCACACCTTCACCGCGCCACCAGAGATAATCGCTGAGGCTTTCCTTAGCGGCTTTCTCGACAGAATACTTGTCGATGGAACCCGTGATGGCGAACTCTACAGCATCACATACCGTGCTCTTGCCCACACCGTTTCGACCGGTGATGACTGTGAAGCCGCGACCGAAGCTTATCCGTGCGGCCTCCCTGAACCCACGGAAACCACATATCTCGACGAAATCCAGCCTCATGATTTCGCTCCCAAGATGCGAGCGACTTCCGCCGGGGACGCATCATTGAGGAAGGCTGTAACGCCGTCCGGGGCGATTTCTTTGAGCCTGGCGCGCAGTCTCGTTTCGAAGTTGGCGGCGCCGAGTAATGGCTTGGATCGAATGGATAGCAGCGGTAGCAAGGCCATCTCGACATCATCGACCGTCTTGATTGAGGCTCTCGCGATCTTACGAGTTAGCGAGAAATCTTCTTCTATGCGCTCAATCTCACGCCCCCGGCGTGCGTCTGCATCCTCAGTGAGAAAGAGGGAATAGACGTTCCACGCTTTGGTGCCGGCGCTGCGCAGAAACGTCGCGTGTCGAGCCAGTGCGAGTTTTTGCCGTTCTTCCCAAGACGCGAGGAGCGCATCTGTCGTGTCGAAGACGTGTACAAAACCCATAAGCGCCGCATTTTCAAAACACGTCACCGGCCCAGACGGGCCGGTCCATGTCCAAGTGTCATACTGGGCATCGCGAAGAAGGATTTCGGATTGAATGTAGATGTCCATCATATGCCCAACGCCGTTCTTGCCCCAGCGAGATCGTACCATTCGCCGCCTGCATCTGGACGGATCAGATTGCCCGCCCGCCCGCTGCGAATGACGTTATCGGGGACGCCCAAATCAATCGCGCCGACGGCGACCACAATTTCTGCGTCGATCCCTGCCGGCGGTTCAACGAACCGCCCGCGAAGCGTGCCGAGCACACTCTGCGCTCCGTTGACGACGCGAATGCTCCGGCCATTGAAATCGTAGCCGTCGGCGCTTTGCACGGCACCAGCCTGACGGAGCAACAAGTGAAAGAAACCGAGCGCTTCCGGATTGGCCGGACGCAGGAGCGTCGCAGGCTCCGCCGACGAGACGCCTTCGGCATCTCGTCGTAGCCCATATAATACCTCGCTATCGAAGTCGCCGATCTCGAGCCACGCGGGGTCGCATTGAACTCCGGCAGCCTGCTCGAAGGCGGCCCGTCCAGCATTCAAGACCTGGCGGAGGTAGTTGGATGAGAATGCCCGTCGCAACTCATCAAGGGCTGCGGCGCCGGACTCTTGGACATGTTCAAACGCCACGTTCTGCGCGTGCGCGATCTGCCAGAGCTGCGGTGCCTTTTGTTCGAGGGCGTTTGTTGGCGACAGGTCGATCACGGTGACGGACAGCGGCTGCACATCGATCAAAGCTTCACCGATCACCGCATTGAGGTACTCCCAATCCGACCAGAAACCGACAACGAGGACATCCTTTTATCGGATGTTGGCGGCCATCCAGACCTTGCTGCGGGCGATGCGTGCTGAAATCGTCGGATCGTCGAGTTGCGACGGCGCCCAAACGGTGGCGGGACGATCACGGTGGGAGCAGCCATGGAACTTCAGCAACGGCGCCTGTCGAACGGTGTCGGCTGTGGCCTCGTCTCCATCGAGCGATCCACGAAAGTCCGCGCCATAGTCCCAGGCTCGTCTCTCGATGAGCGTGTCGTAATTGCTCGATATGCCGGCTACCGCCGCGCGTGTGATGAGGAAATCTGCGATGGCGGCATGACCCGTGTTCGAAGGCCGAACAAAAGACGACCACGGGACGAGGTGCTCGATGAAGACAGATTGTAGGGTGTTGAGGCCAGCGAAGTGCTCTGCCAGCGCCTCCAGGTTTTCCCGCAGGCCGACGTCGCAATCAGGGTCTGACTCAAGCCGATATTTGTCGAAGCAACGCTCCGCCACTGCACGCGCAGATGGGAGGCTGCTGGGGGGCGCCATGGAAAGGCCGGCACCGCAGACCACCAAGAGGCGACCTGCGTTCATGGATGCCAATAACCGAGCGATCGTTTGCGGTGTCAAGCGCCCCTCCGTTTATCGCCAGCGCACCGAGCAGATAGGTCCGTGACCAATTGGTTGATGGCACCGAGATTGAAAAGGTGGGCCACGCAGGCGCGAGCTCGAAGATATCCCACGAGATCGTTACTGAGATGCAGATCAGTGAAACATATCGAGATAATGAACCCCTCCCAAGCAGTTGCTTCGCCCATGCGTTTATTATTTCTTGTATAACTGCCATCTTCGCAAGCATAATTGCCGCCATGGCCCGACACTCACAGTTACGTCCATTTCCGGAGCGAGTGAAGTGATTCCTCGGATAAAGAGCGCCAAACTTCGAGCTTCTGTACCTTTGTGGAATTCGTGTCCGGCGCCGCAACAGCACGGTCATCCGGGAGTGGCCCATCGGAGGTTCAATTCAAAGATTTCTTCCTCGCGGGAGGAGTGGTGACTTGTGACGAAACCTCTGATAAAATCGCGACAGATTAGAGGATTTGTAACATGCCCTCGGCGCAAAATTCGCAAAAGGCGAAACTCAGAAGCCTGCTCAATGCGCGCAGCATGATGCATGCGCATGAACTGCGCGAGGCTGGCGTCAGCGCGCAAACGATCGCGCGCGCCGTCGAGAGCGGTGAAGTCGCGCGTATCTCGCGCGGGGTTTATCAGAAGCGCGGCGCGGAGGTCGAAGAGAACCAAATCCTCGCAGAAGCCGCCATGCGCGTCTCCAAAGGCGTGGTCGCTCTGGTTTCGGCGCTCGCCTTCCATGGACTGACCGACCAGATGCCACGGCGCGTCTGGATGGCGATCGGGACGAGCGATTGGACACCCGTGCAGTCCTATCCGCCGCTGCGCGTGGTCCGTTTCACGGAGTCCTATCTGCGCCAGGGCATCGAGCATCATGTGATCGCGGGCATCGACGTCCCGGTCTATTCGATCCCGAAGACCCTTGCCGACCTGTTCCGAAACCCCAAACTGGTCGACCGCTCGGTCGCTGTAGAAGGCCTGCGCGCTGCTCTCCAGCAACGCAAGGCAACTCCGAGCGCAATCGCCCAGGCCGCGAAGGCCGGTGGCGCTTGGAAGGTGATGCAACCCTATCTCGAGGCGCTCACCTCCAATGGCTAAAGCAGCGACGAATATGGCGAAGTCGGTCAAGGACCGGCTGCTCAATATCGCCCGGAAGGAAGGCCGCGCATTCGATATCCTGTTGGTGCGGTTCGCGCTCGAACGGCTGCTCTACCGCCTGTCAATCTCAGCGCATCGGGACCGCTTCGTCCTGAAAGGCGGCATGCTGGTCACGGTCTGGGTGGCCGACAACAATCGGGTGACGCGGGATGCGGACTTTCTCGGACATGGAGACGCCGATCCTGACCGCCTGATCGCCGACTTCGGGGAGATCATGGCGATCGAGAGCGACGATGGCCTTGCCTTCGATATCGACGCGCTCGCTGCGACGGTTATTCGAGAAGAGATGGAATACGGCGGCGTTCGCCTCAAAACCGCGGCCTATCTCGAAAGGACGCGCATTCCCGTCACAATCGACATCGGTTTCGGAGACGCTATGGCCGATGCGGCGCAGCGCCTCGATTATCCAACATTGCTGGATCTTCCCGCTCCGCAGGTTCGTTCCTATCCGCCCGCCACGGTGATCGCCGAGAAATTCCAGGCAATGGTGGTGCTTGGTGTCCTGAACGGACGCATGAAGGACTATTACGACCTGTGGGCGATCCCACGCGCGATCGACATTTCCGCAGACGATCTGGATGCGGCCATCAGCGCGACGTTCGAACGCCGTCGGACGCCAATCCCTAAAGTACGCCCACCAGGTCTCTCGGTCGAAATGTTCGGCGACGAAGGGAAGCAACGGCAATGGCGTGCTTACGCCGCATCGCTCGAACTCGACGCTGTTTCGCTGGAATCGATCATCGAAGGGGTTTGGGAGTTGGTCGGCCCGTCATGCGCGCGGATCGTAGCAAGAAACGAGAATGAGGCATGATCGAGGGCGTCGCCATCATTGACGTCTGGGACGTCGAAACCTTCGACAGCGAGTTGCGCGGGGACCTCGACGCCCACACCGATGTCATCCGCGATTACATGCTCACCTCGCGCCGCCAATGGCTTGAGCGTGAAGCCTCCGATCGCACCATGCCCTATCCCGAGAATCCTTATGCGGGCGAGTTCATGTGGGTGAAGGAGCATATCATGCGGCTGATGGAAGTCCGCACGATCCGCGCTTGGCACTATACCCGCCTGACCGACGCAGAAGTCGACGTTCTTCGGCAGGGCGGCATTTATCCATCTAGCCTCGACACCATCCGATCACGCTTCGCGGCGCAAGTTGCTGCTGGCGCATTCAGCCAAGAGGTGGCAGATCGCTTGTTCGCCGACAGCCCGTACCAAAGCGATCAGCTCGACTCCCGCTCCGACAAGTTCTGGATGGTCTCGCATCCCGTCGACGTCGAAGACGGCGGCGTTGAATTGCTCCTCGAGAGCTGGGGCGGCGAGTCAGCCTATTTTGGGCAGCGAGATGCGGCACTTCAGGACATGCTAAAGCGGATCGGTCGGCCGCGTGTCCTGGAGATTGCCATGCCGCTCGTCCATTCGCGCCATGGTTACCCGGCGGCTGAGGCCGTGGTTGCCACTTATGGCCGGTTGCTCGGCTGCCGGCCGGACAAACATGCGTTCGACCTCTACACACATCAGCCGCTCGGTCCTGAGCATGTCCTCGCCGTTCATAGCGAAGGCGAGCCCAGTTTCGGCGCCATGGCTCGGGGCTACCCGGCCGGCTTCGTCGACGTGAACCTCGGGCGGTGGGACGAATGAGTGGAGCGGACACTGCCCCCGACGCGGTAGCCTTCCTGCGCGGGATCGCTGGAGAGCTCGCCGAGATCCACCGCGGCAGCGACTATTCACTCTGGCGCGGCGAGGCGAAGCACCGCGTCGATCAATATCTCTCCGGCGCGGAGCCGTTCTCCGATTTCGCGACGTGTTGGGTGTTCAGTGGTGACGGCGGTGGCTCATTCGTTGGGGGCCGCTTCGGTGAATGGGCGATTGACCGGCTTGTCGAAAAAATAGCGCCGGAAGATATCGTTGCGCTCTTCACGGACGAAGTGGCGAGGAATGCCGCAGTTTACGAGGACGTTTCGCCGGTGCTTGGCATCGAAATCAACGAGCCCTGTGAACTGGGCGATGGTGTTCGCCTTGTGCCGCCAGCGGCGGACATCTTCAGCGCGTTCGACTACCCTTGGCGATATTCGTGGCCGAGCATGCCCACAGGAACCGGCTTCCTCATCCAGTCCTACAAGGTTAAGCCAGCCTTTGAGCAACGCACCGTCGAAGCAAATGGGCCAGCCAGGAGCAGCATAACACAGCCCGCCTCAACAGCGCGTGATGCAATCCGCCGTCGTTTCCGGCTCGCCTGTTTGCTTGGCTCCAGTGGCGGTGTCGAGTTGCCGATGTCGGTAATTCTGTCGGATCGCCGCGCTTTGCTGTCGGCCGGCGGCACTATGTCAGGCCGTCCGTTTGCGGCTCACCCGCTCGTGGCTTTCCCAGCGGACATGGCGATGATCAAGACCGTCTTTGGGCAGCTTGCGGCATTCGCCGAGGGAGATAGTCTTACCCGAGCAATCGACCGACTCGGGCGCTCGCGGCTGGCAATCCATCCTGTCGACCGCGCTCTCGATTTGGGCATGGCGGCGGAAATCGTGCTGATGCACGATCTCGGAACGTCGAATACCGAAATCACCTATAAGATCGGCAGTCGCGCTGCCTGGCTCTTGGGTGAGGGTGCCGCCGAGCGGACCAAGATCTTCGATGAGATGAAATATCTATATAAGGCCCGATCGGATGCGGTCCACTCGGGTGTGCTTCCGCCGAAGTCTAAGGTCGATCTCGATCTCGCCGATCAGCTTGTTGTCCGTGTCGTGCAAGCCATCCTTCAGCGCGGCAGTTTTCCGGATTGGACGAGCCTGACACTGGGGGGAGAAGGCTGACGCGATCTTGTTCGATCGACAGCAGTAGTACATCTGCTGCTCTAGCGGCCTACGAATGACTCTATAGGACTCGGCGATGCGCTCACTTACGGATTTCCTTGCTAGTTTGCCTGGTATCATGCCCATCAAGGCGAGGAAGCTCGTCCTCGAAGGAGGTCTTCTGTCGAAAGCTGATCGCGCCGACATCTACATGCGCGAAAGGAATTGGCTCGATCTCGTTCTTGAGGTCGGTCCTGATGCGGCCTCGGCGATCCTGTCAGCCTACAAGGACGGACGCCTTCCGATGAAGAGAGGCTGTACGCCAACGAATGCGCCGGAAGCAGAGGCTTATCTCGCCGAAGGAGACAAACTTAGGGAGCAGCTCGCGGAGAGAAGGAGGAGGGAGCAAGCGGTCAAAAACCCATCGCTAATTCTAGAGCGCGATCTCATGGATCATCGCCTGATCGACAGCGTTTTTATTGCTAACATCGGCACCGGATCAGGTTCGATGGTGTTAGCGGGCATCACAGTGCATAAGCAGGTCATCGGCTACAAGAGCAATAGCGGGAAGAGCACCGGTTGGCGCGTTCGGTTTGACTGGACAGGATCGGATGGTCAGCCCCGGCACTCCGAGACGGTCCCGCCGGAGGCCGACAATCGACGTAACGACCCTGATCGAAACTGGGGCTTGCATGAATGATGGCGCGAC
>NZ_JBANCG010000013.1:0-105217 GCF_037026715.1 Breoghania sp. JC706 | reverse complement strand
CAAGAAAGCCCGCTCCTCATTCGGAGCGGGCTTTTTCGTATTCGATCCGCAATGTGCGGGAGCACCGGCACCCCACGTCTTTGCCTAGTGCAAATCATTCCGTGGGCCGCGCGAAGCCCTCCGCATTCCTGGTCTCTATTCGCCAGCCGCCATCGCGACCGCCTTTTCGTCCATCGCGTATTCGGGCAGATCGATCAGAACCGTCCTGCCATCCGCGAATGCGAGCGCAAGCCTGCCGTGCTTCAGCTTCAGGGCGGCCTGGCCAAACAATTCGCCGCGCCAGCCCTTCATCGCCGCGACATCGGCGTTGTCGTCAGAGGCAATCTGCTCCAGCTCGTCCACCGTCGCGACAACCTTTGCCGCCACGCCGTTCGCCTCGCAGACGAGCTTCAGCAGAACCTTGAGGAGTTCGACGGCCGCGGCAGAGCCTTCCGCCTGCGGTCGCCCCCGCGGCACCGGCGGCAGTTCCTTCTTCGGGATGGCGAGCGCCCGCCCGACAGCCGCCAGAATATCGTCCGCTACCCTCGATCGCTCGAAGCCGCGTGGTATGGTCCGCAACACCCCGAGCGCGGTGGCGTCGCGTGGCTGCTGGGCGGCGATCTCGTAGATGGCCTCATCCTTCAAGACGCGACTGCGCGGAACATCGCGGCGCTGCGCCTCTTCCTCCCGCCAAGCGGCCACCTCCATCAAAACAGCGAGCTCCAACGGCTTGCGGACGCGCATCTTCAAGCGCTTCCACGCGTTTTCGGGCGCCATTCGATAGGTCTCGGGAGAAGTCAGCACTTCCATTTCCTCCGAAACCCAATGTGCCCTGTTCTGTTCCTCCAGATTGGCCTTCAGGAACAGGTAGACATCGCGAAGGTGCGTGACATCCGCCAGCGCATAGGAGAGCTGCTTTTCGGTGAGTGGCCGACGGGCCCAGTCGGTAAAGCGGTGAGTCTTGTCTATCCGATGACCGGTGATCTTGCCGACGAGTTGGTCATATGAGACCGAGTCGCCGAAACCGCACACCATCGCGGCCACCTGCGTATCGAAGACGGGATGCGGGACAAACCCGCCAAGATGGAAGACGATTTCAATATCCTGCCGGGCCGCGTGAAATACTTTCACGACCCGTTCGTTGCGCATCAGGTTAAAGAAGGGAGAGAGATCGATGCCGTCGGCCATGGGGTCGACGGTAACCGCATCTTCGGGCCCGGCGAGCTGAATCAGACACAGCTTTGGCCAGAAGGTGCTTTCGCGCATGAATTCGGTATCGACGGTAACGAATTCGAATTCCGCAAAGCGGGAACAGGCAGCTTCGAGATCGGATGTTTTTGTAATCGGCGTCATGGTCTTGCAGCTATAGCGCAGCTTTGAGGGCTTGTCGCCCCTTCGCCACCCAACAGAGTTTAGAAGACTGACTGGAAAAGTGCACATTGTGCACCTATATTCAACACAGATTCAATTGGTTGGGGGAACGACCGCATGCGCACGATTCTGGTTGCGAACCGCAAAGGCGGGTGTGGCAAAACCACGATAGCGACCACAATCGCCGCTGCGCTTGCCGCAAGAGGCCAGAGCGTTGCGCTCGCCGATGCCGATCGTCAGAAGTCCGCTTTGAAATGGATCGACCTGAGGCCGAAGGACGCAGCCCAGATTACCGGCCTGAACTGGACAAAGACCAAAGATCTCGGCGACGTGCGGTCGCAGATCGATACCGTCGTGATCGACGGCCCCGGCGCGCTGACGGGCGCTCATGCGGAGATGCTGATCGCGGAAGCAACCGAAATCGTTGTTCCGGTCCTCCCCTCGATCTTCGATACAGCCTCCACCGACCGCTTTCTCGCGAAAATCGAAAAGCTGAAAAAGATCCGCAAGGGCAAGGCGGAAATCCATATCGTCGCCAATCGCATCCGGCTGAAGAGCCTGGCACTGGCACGGCTTGAGTCGCATCTGGCGGATACGGGACGGCCCCTGATAGCCCGGATATCGGATCGCATCGCCTATTCCAATCTCGCCTGCGAAGGACTTGCGATCTTCGACAGCCCCTGTCGCGAGACAGCTCCGCTGCGCAACCAGTGGCAACCGCTGCTGCTGGCCTTGGAAGGGTGAAGACACCATTTCCCGACGCGATCGCTCTGGGCGGCGCGCCTGAAGAGATACGAAATCCGAAAAATCGAAGGGACCTGCCGAGGCGGCACCGTCATTTTGGCAGGAACATGCTCTTGCATTGACATCCCGCCTCGGGCATGTCTTCTGCCCCGGTTGAAATCGCACGACCGGTGACGGCCGCCGGATTCTGTCTGCAGAGCACATCCCGCGCGCGGCCCGACGTCGAAAGCCCAATTACCGAGGAATCCATGCATCTCTATCGGAGCCATACTTGCGGGGAACTGCGCGAGAGCCATGTCGAGGACACTGTGCGCCTGTCCGGCTGGGTCCATCGCGTGCGCGATCATGGGGGGCTTTTGTTCATTGATCTGCGCGATCACTATGGCCTGACGCAGTGCGTCGTCGATCCGGATTCCGAGGCATTCAAGACGGCCGAAACGGTTCGTTCCGAGTGGGTCATCCGCGTCGAAGGCAAGGTCAAGAAGCGGACCGACGAGACCATCAACGAGGGACTGCCGACAGGCCGGATCGAGGTCTACATCGACAAGCTCGATGTGCTCTCCGCGGCCAAGGAGCTGCCGCTTCCGGTGTTCGGCGAGCTAGAATACCCGGAGGAGACGCGGCTGAAGTACCGCTTCATCGACCTGCGCCGCGAGGGCCTGCACAACACCATCGTCAAGCGTTCGGCCATTATCGCGGCCATGCGTCGGCGCATGGGAGAGGCAGGTTTCACCGAGTACCAGACACCGATCCTGACCGCCTCCTCCCCTGAAGGCGCGCGCGACTTCCTGGTGCCTTCGCGCATTCATCCGGGCAAGTTCTACGCCCTTCCGCAGGCCCCCCAGCAGTTCAAGCAGCTGCTGATGGTCGCCGGCTTCGACCGCTACTTCCAGATCGCCCCTTGCTTCCGTGACGAGGACCCGCGTGCCGACCGTCTGCCGGGCGAGTTCTACCAGCTCGACCTGGAAATGAGCTTCGTCGAACAGGAAGACGTGCTCACCACCATGGAGCCCGTCATCCGAGGGATCTTCGAGGAATTCGCCGAAGGCAAGCCGGTGACGCAGGAATTCCCGCGCATTGCCTACGACGAGGCGATCCGCAAGTACGGTTCGGACAAGCCGGACCTGCGCAACCCGATCGAGATGCAGGCCGTCACCGAACATTTCGCCGATTCCGGCTTCAAGGTGTTCGCGCGCATGATCGAGTCGGATCCCAAGACGGAAGTCTGGGCGATCCCGGCCAAGACCGGCGGCAGCCGCGCCTTCTGCGACCGCATGAACTCCTGGGCGCAATCCGCCGGTCAGCCGGGCCTCGGCTACATTTTCTGGCGCAAGGAAGGCGACACGCTCGAAGGCGCCGGGCCGCTCGCCAAGAACATCGGTCCGGAGCGCACCGAAGCCGTCCGCATCCAGCTCGGGCTCGAAGAAGGTGACGCCGCCTTCTTCGTGGCGGGCGATCCGAAGAAGTTCGCCGATTTCGCGGGCGTCGCCCGCACGCGGGTTGGCACCGAGCTGAACCTCGTCGATGAGAACCGCTTTGCGCTGTGCTGGATCGTCGATTTCCCGATGTACGAATGGGACGACGAGGAGAAGAAGATCGACTTCTCGCACAACCCCTTCTCCATGCCCAAGGGCGGGCTGGACGGGTTGAACGATACCGATCCACTCGAGCTTAAGGCCTACCAGTACGACGTGGTCTGCAACGGCTACGAGATCGGCTCCGGCGCCATCCGTAACCATCTGCCGGAGGTGATGGTCAAGGCATTCGGCATCGCCGGCTACGAGGAGGCCGTTCTGCAGGAGCGTTTCGGCGGCATGTACCGCGCGTTCCAGTATGGCGCGCCCCCGCACGGCGGCATGGCGGCCGGCGTCGACCGCATCGTGATGCTTCTGGCCGGCAAGCAGAACCTGCGCGAGGTGTCGTTGTTCCCGATGAACCAGCAGGCCCAGGACCTGTTGATGGGCGCACCGTCCGAAGCGACGCCGAAGCAGCTTCGCGAACTGAGCCTTCGCCTGAACGTTCAGGAGTAGATGCCGGGCCGGCACCGCACCGCGTAGCGAACGCCGGCCCCTTCCCTGCGACCGGAGCCTGAAATGCGCATAGCCATCTGCCTTCCGCGCAAGATGCATTTCGGACCTGCGCGGGCGACGGCGATCGATCTTTGCGTCCGCGACACCGTCGTCCACTCCGCTTATCGCGATGACACCGTCGTCTTCGGCGAGCCGGTCGATGAGCCGTTTCCCGAGGTCGACTATCGCGCCATGCCACGTTCGTCGGGCGCATCGCAACGTGCCTATGCGACTGCGCTTGGCGAGGCCATGGCCGCCACTTCGCCGGATCTCATCGTCGTCCACCAGCACATGCCATCCGCCTCCGCGATCCGCGCCAAGGTTCGCGACATTCCTGTTCTGGTTTACCGACACAACGCCCTGAGCGTTCCCGGCTCTGCCCTGGCCCGCTGGCTGAAAGGCCGGCAGCTTGCCGCCTTCGACGGTTTCGTGCTGGTTTCGGACTTCATCCGCGATCAATTCGTCGGAGCCTATCCGAAGCTCGAGCGCAAGGCATGGCGCGTTCACAACGGTCTCGACTTCTCCCGATGGCAGCCTAGCGACACGCGCGAGAACACCATCCTATTCGTCGGCAGGGCCGTGAGCGAAAAGGGCGCACACGAAGCCGCGCTGGTCGTGTCCCGAATGCTCGCCGACAACCCCAGCTGGTCGGCCCGGTTCATCGTCTCGACGCTCGACGCGGACGAGGCCTACATCGAACGATTGCGGGAGATCCTGCGACCACTCGGACACCGCGCAAGTCTTGAAACCGACCGTCCGCACGCAGCGGTAAAGCTGGCTTTCGAGAGCGCAGCAATCGCGCTCGTGCCCTCCCTCTTCGCCGAACCCTTCGGGCGCACTGCCATTGAGGCTTTCGCCGGCGGAGCAGCGCTCATCACTTCCGGGCGCGGAGGATTGGCCGAGATCGCGAACGGGGCGGCGGAGATTGTCGATCCGCAGGATCAGACAGCTTTTTCCACGGTTCTCCGAACACTTGTTGAAGACCCGACCAGACGGGCATCCCTTGCCGAGCGCGGCAAAACTCGCGGCCACACGCACTTTGACGTGCGCGCCTTGGCGCGCGATCTCGATTCCGTGTGCGAGCGTTGCGTCACAACAAAACGGGAAAGCCGATGATTTCGTTCAGAACGATCGGCGTCATGATCTGCACCGCGCGCAGGCCAAACATGCTTCGCCGCTGCATAGACTCAATTCTTGCCCAGGAGATGCCTGAAGGCTGGCGTTTTGAGGTGTGTGTCGTGGAAAACGACGCCGAGCCGCAATCGCGCGCCGTCGTTGAGGTCTGCGCCGAACTCGGCATCGCCCCAGTGCACTACTATCAGGAACCCCGGCGCGGCATACCCATTGCGCGAAACCGCACGCTCGCTGCCGGAACCGAACGCGGCTACGACTGGCTAGCTCTTATCGACGACGATGAAGTCGCGCGCCCCGATTGGCTCGCAAGACATATCGAAGCGGCGGAACGTTACGAGGCGGAGGTCGTCAGCGGCCCGGTCCTTCGAAACTACGAACAACTTCCACCGACCTGGTGGAAAACGCTCAAGCCTGCAGCAACACACGAAGGGGCACTCCTTCAGGAGGCTCCAACCAACAACACCTTCCTTTCAACATCGCTCATCCATCCAGATGGATCGGCACTTCGGTTCGATGAACGGCTGACCTTCGGCTACGAGGATATCGACTTTTTCCGCCGTGCCCACGCGAAGGGCCACCGTATCGTTTGGATGCCGGATGCGATTGTGGAGGAGGAAATACCGGCGACACGGGTGGAGCCCGAACGGTTGCTGGCACGCGTGGAAATGCAGGCGACGAGCCTTACGTACACGACGATCCTGCGAAAAGGATTTTGGAGCGCGTTCGGCCGCTTCGCGCCGAAGGCGCTGCGTCGGATCATTTCCGGGGCGCTGATGATCGTTATCGGCCGTTTCATCGGTCTTGTCGACAACCGTCGGGGACGCAACGTCTATTATCGGGCTCGAACCAAATTCGCGCGGGGAATGGGCAATCTGCGCGGCCTGGCACGCTCCTTCGGTGATTATTACGGCCGCATCGACGGCAACTGACGACGCGCGGAACGAGGATACGATCTTGCGACTGATACACATCCATCTCGGCATCAAGGGCGGCGCGGAACGCTTCTTCGTGGCGCTCGTCAATGCCTTGGCCTCGCGCGGTGTCGAGCAGCAGGCCTTCGTCTTCCCCGACCGCATTTGGAAGAACGACATTGCCCCGGTTTGCACGGTGCACGAGCGCCAGTTCAGCCGCTCCCACATTTCCCGCCACTTCACAAATCGCTGGATTTCCGGCATTGCCCGGGATTTCAAGGCCGATGCGGTCATCTCCTGGATGCCGCAGGCCAGCCGCTGGATTCCAGCAAAGGGCAATCTTCTGCGCGCCGCCCGGCTTGGCGACTATCCTGAGAAGCTCGACTATTTCGAGAACTGCGACCTGCTGATCTGCAACACGCCCGATATTGCGCGCCACTGCGCCGAAATCGGCTGGAAGCGGGACCTCAAGGTCATTTCAAACTTCACCGAGACGAATCCCGTGCTGGCCATTGATCGCAAGGTGCTCGACACGCCGGACGATGCCTTTGTTGTGCTTGGCATGGGCCGTTTCGTCGAGCGCAAGGGTTTTGATACGCTGATCCGTGCCGTCTCCCGCCTCGACGGCGCTTACCTATGGCTTCTGGGCGAAGGCGAGGAAGAGGAAAACCTGCGCCGGCTTGCCGTTGAAACGGGCCTTGCCCCGCGCCTGCGGTTTGGGGGCTGGGTAGCGGATCCAGCCGCCCATCTGGCCGCCGCCGACGTCTTCTGCATTCCTTCCTCGCACGAGCCGCTTGGAAATGTGGTTCTGGAAGCATGGGCGGCACAGCGTCCGATCGTCTCGACGACAAGCGAGGGGCCGAGCTGGCTGATAGAGGACGGCATTCAGGGGCTTCTGGCACCGATCGGTGACCACGAACGGATAGCGCGGGCCCTTGCCCGCGTTCGCGGAGAACAGGGGCTCGCAGGATCTCTGATCGAGGCAGGCAGCGAAAAGCTAATGGCGGAATTTTCCAAGGACGTGATTGCCGAGCGCTATATCGAGACGCTGTTCCGATAACGCACCTGCACCGCATCGCAATTGGCGGTCTACACATCATTAGCACCCGCGCCGACTGAACCGGCCTGATCATCAAGAATGCGCGGAACTTATCGATCTGGAGCATTTTTTATAGAGCAGGAAGCACTACCTTGGCGGACGGAGCTTTAGCGCCGATCGAAGTAATAGCTGCGCCGGATCTGAGCGCGCGTCTTGAAACCCTGCGCGTGAAAGTGTCCGATCAGGACGTCAATCTTCTCCTGCCCGACGATGTGCGGATGCAATTCGATGATGATCTTGTCGATCCCGGTCAGATCGACCGCGGGGATAAGATCGACTTCCGCGCCCTCAACGTCGATAACCATGGCCGTCGGCCTGAAGTCCGCAATGACATCTCCGAACGCATCGCATTGCACCACGGCTTCTCCACCGAAGTCGCGATCATAAAGACTGGATGAAAAGATGTTGTCGTTGAAATAGAATCTAGTTTCGCCGGCTTCAACCGATACGGCCCGCGTTCGCAATTCGGGATAGAGACCATTTAGCGCATGGTTCTTCCGGATGACCACTTCCAGCGAAGGATTGGCTTCGTAGGAGAGCAGGTTCTCCGCCCCACACCGTTTGGCACAGGCCATGCTGATGAGACCTATCCCTGCGCCGATTTCGAGAACATGGTCCCCCGGCCCGATCGCTTCGGCGACAAGCGCCATCTCCTCGTCCTCGTAGCGCTCCTTGTAGAGCGCGTTCCGAATTTCCTTCGTAACGAACGCCGTATCGGAGACAACGCGAATACCGTTGATGGTGACCGTCTTTACCTTCAGCCCTTTCCGGAGCTTTTCTTTGATGGTTTGCAACATCGCCGCCATTTTTGCGTTTCTTTCTCTGCTGTGTCGCGGGACCAGGGCATGGACCGGAAAATGAGATAGGAACGGTTTGGCCAACCGTTTAGGATGTGTGGCGCCAATGTCAGGAAACTGACCAACCTTTCAAGGTCAGGCCAAAAAATCTGCAACACGCTTCGACACCTTCAACGGGCAAAGACCGGGAGAACCGAAACGTCTGGCCCAGAAGCGTCACGAGCGGCCATGCGCAGATAACAAGCTCGCTCCCCCTCTTTCCATCCGCCACTGCGCTTTTCCGCCGCCCTCCTTTCTCAGTTATGGGCCCGCATCTTCAGGACACGCGGCCTGCTTGAACGTCAAGGCAATAAACGATGCCTCGCGCATCGACTGCGTTACGATCTTTTCGCGATGTATAACCAGATTTTCAAGTGTGCTGAGGGATTTGTCGTAAAACACCCCCGATTTCTGACGAAATATGGAGGAAACCTGAGGTTTGTGCCGATTGCGCATTTCCCAGAAGAATTCGCGCGTGATCCAATTTCCGAAGTGAGAAATCCTCACGTCCGAGATACCGGGAAGGTCTATCAGGTTTCGTATCTCTCTTGGGCCATAACGCCGATAGCCGTGATAGCGATGCTCAAAGTAGCTCGGAATCCCGGGAATCAGATGAAGATGGCTCAGCGTTCTCTCGCGATCCGGCCGCAACAGCGCGATCGCGCTTTTGTCGTATTCGATGTGCTCGAGAGCCGATTGCGAAAATATGGCGTTTGCCTGACCGATCTGGAGCGGCGCGTATCCAAGCCGCGCCTTGGCGAAACGAACTGACGGCGTCTCATATTCCTTCCAGGCCAAACGCGGCTCGATATCATAGCCCTGATACGTGCCATAATCGGTTACCAGTTTCAGATTTTGCGAATAACCGCCTTCCCCGCACCCCAGATCGACGATATCGGGCGTTTCGCCAAAGACCGAAGCCGCGCGATTGAGGATAAAGTCAGCACAAAGGATTCTGGTCGGGTTACGGTTGCGGATTTCTGGTCCGAACACTCTGACGAGGCGGGCGACGTCGAGTTCCGGCACATAGCTTTCGCAATCGCTGGAAACAGCCGACAACTTGCTGCCAAACCGTTCGAGATGCAGACCCAATTTGTAAAGGGCCTTGCCCCCCCCTCCTAGCGGAATATCACCGCTAACCCAATGGAATGAGCTCTTCTTTCCGTATTGAAGATTCCTCATCTCGCCCTCCCCGGCAATCCTATCCATTCTGTCAATATGGATACCGATTACGCAAGAGAAGATGCGATCTTCAACTGGTGATCGTCACAGCGCTATCCAGAGAGATTATCTTCGCGAGCCGGGAAAGCCGCTTCCTGACCCGCTCACCATCAAGACCGGCAAGGTCGGGCGAGAGTGAGAGCACAAGTTCCTTGCCGCGGATCTCAAGGGACGACTTCAATATGATCCCGGGCATGGCTGCAGATACGAGATATCCGACCCGCAATACGCAACCCAATATCCGCGCCCGTTCCTTCAACCGAGACGAGGCAAGCTCGCGTATGCGCGGGCTCAGGGCCTCCTCCACAAGCCCCGCGTAGCGGTAGTAGACCGCAAGCGCCAGATAGGCGCGGCCCGGATGATCGATGCCGATGAAGGCCGCGTTGGATATGATCGCCAGGCTCTGGGTGCCGCGATAATCGGGATGCGCCCGCCAGCCGATATCGGTCAGAAGGCATGCCGCCACGCGCAGGCGCCGCTCCTCCTCTGTCTCCTCGATGCCCAGCGCCTCGAAGGCGCGGTCCGTCCAGGTGATCAGTTCCTCGCAATGCTGCGGCGAGCGGGAGCGCAGCAGTGCCAGTTCGCGGCAGGCGACTTTCAGCGGATCCTTTTCCTGCTCTTCCGGCGACAGCATCTCGTAGAGAAGCCCCTCGCGCACGCCGAGCGCCGACATGACGATCTGCGACGGACGGACCCGCCGTATCACCTGCTCCAACACGATCGCACCATACGGCAGAAGCGGCCGGCGCTGCTTGGACACGACCTC
Source organism: Breoghania sp. JC706 (assembly GCF_037026715.1). Classification (NCBI taxonomy): domain Bacteria; kingdom Pseudomonadati; phylum Pseudomonadota; class Alphaproteobacteria; order Hyphomicrobiales; family Stappiaceae; genus Breoghania; species Breoghania sp. JC706. The sequence goes on along the minus strand of NZ_JBANCG010000013.1, from coordinate 95,087 downwards.
GATAGAATCGACGGAATCGATCTCGCTGTTTGCGATCACCCGACAGAACTCCAGCACCTCTTCGGCGGAAATCGCGTAGTGGTCGATCACATGCAGCGGATAACCGGTCTGCGCCATGTGAAGGCGTGCGAGTGAGCGCCACGTCCCGCCAACGGCGTAGAAGTTGCGCCCCTGGCCCTGGGACATCCAGCCGGCGCTGGCAAGCGAGTCGGCGGCCAGTGTCGCGGCCACTTTCGACGCTCCGCCGGAGGACTCCTCCAGCCGAATGCCGCCCAGGGGAAAGGTCCCCCCCTCCCCGAGCGATCCATCCTTCACGTCGATGAGTTCGAGGCTGCCACCGCCAAGATCCCCCACCAGGCCATCCGGTTTCCAGAAACCCGCGATCACGCCATGAGCGGAGCGACGCGCTTCGTCGCGCCCCGACAGCATCTCGATGGTGGTGCCGAGGATTTCTTCCGCTCGAGCGAGGAATTCCGGTCCATTCTCGGCGTCGCGCACGGCCGCAGTCGCCAGCACCCACACGCTTTCGACCTCGATCTGGTCGCACAGCCGCCGGAAACGTTTCAGCGCTGCGAGTGCGGTGGCAACCGATTCGGCAGAAAGTCGATGGGTCATCCCCACGCCGCGACCGAGCCCGGCAAGCACTTTTTCGTTGAAAAGTGCGGTTGGAGCCCGGGACAATTGCTCGTAGACGACGAGCCGCACGGAGTTCGAACCAATATCGACGACGGCGACAGGGCGCGCGCCCTTCAATCGGCCGGGAGCATATTCTCGAAGGTTTGAAGACAGGGGTCAGGTCCGCTTCGTGTGTGTGACGAACAGCCTCGGGAAGTTTTTCTGGAGCGCCTTGCCGCGTCCGGAAAGCGACGGGTTCGTCATGAAATACTGGTGCGCGTTGAACGGCTCCTCGCCGGTCGCCGGCACTATGCGCTCGTGACTGCCGTCGGGCAATACGCGCCAGCTTTGTTGGTTGTCTTTCATGTTGGCAACCATGATCTGATCGAGAACCTGCTCGTGCACCGTCGGGTTCTCGATGGGGACGATGGCCTCCACTCTACGATCGAGATTGCGCGGCATAAGATCGGCAGAGCCGATATAGACGATGGCCTCCGGCGAGGGCAGCCCCTTGCCATTGCCGAAACAGTAGATTCGGCTGTGCTCCAGAAAACGGCCGACGATCGACTTGACCCGGATATTCTCTGAAAAACCGGGGATGCCGGGACGAAGACAGCAAATGCCACGAACGACAAGATCGATCTGAACGCCTTCCTGGCTCGCCTTGTACAAGAGGTCGATGATGCCGGGATCGACCAGCGAATTTGTCTTCAGCCAGACCTGGGCGGGTCGCCCAGCCCTCGAATGCTCGATTTCCGCTTCGATCAGTTCCTGGATCCGCTTGCGCATGGTGACCGGCGAGATCGCCAGCTTCTCAAGCTCGGCCGGCTGTGCGTATCCGGTGATGAAGTTGAAAACCTTCGCCACATCCTGCGCGATCACGGGATCGGCGGTGAAGAACGAGAGGTCAGTGTAGATACGTGCGGTGATCGGGTGATAGTTGCCCGTACCGATATGGCAGTAGGACGTCAGCCGCCCCTGCTCGCGACGCACCACCATCGAGAGTTTGGCGTGGGTCTTGAACTCGATGAAGCCGTAAACGACCTGCACCCCGGCCCGCTCCAGATCGCGCGCCCAGCGGATGTTGGCCTCTTCGTCGAAGCGCGCCTTCAGCTCCACCAGCGCCGTTACCGATTTGCCCGCCTCTGCCGCTTCGGAGAGCGCCTTGACGATTGGGCTGTCGTTCGAGGTGCGATAGAGCGTCTGCTTGATCGCCATCACGTCGGGATCCTGCGCGGCCTGGCGCAGGAACTGCACCACGACGTCGAAGGACTCGTAGGGATGATGGACGAGAAAATCCTTCTCGCGGATCGCAGCCAGGCAGTCTCCGCCATGTTCGCGGACGCGCTCGGGAAACCGTGCCGTGTACGGGCTGAATTTCAGATCGGAACGGTCGATGCTCACGAGTTCCGACAGATTCGTCAGCGCCATAAGACCGTCGACCAGAAACGTATCGCTCTCCTCCACCTGCATGGCCTCTGCCACGAAGGCACGCAGTGCGGCGGGCGTCGCCGATTCGATTTCCAACCGGATCGCGGAACCACGCCGTCGCCGCTTCAGGGCGCTTTCGAACAGCCGTACGAGATCTTCGGCCTCTTCCTCAAGCTCGATGTCGCTGTCGCGGATCACCCGGAACACGCCTTTGCCGCGAACCTCGTAGCCGGGGAAAAGCTGCTTGATGAACAGCGTCAGAAGCGTTTCCACGGCAATGAACCTGGTCGGGTGTGACTCGCCGTCGTTCTCGCGGACGGGCAAGGCGACAAATCGCTGAACCTGACCGGGGATGCGCAACAGCGCCGTCATTCCCGCCCCGCCGCCGATCTTCATGAGATCAAGCACCAGCGAGAAACCGAGATTCGGGATGAAGGGGAACGGATGCGCCGGGTCGATCGCCAGCGGCGTCAAAACGGGAAAGATGTGCGTCAGGAAAAACGTCTCAAGCCAGGTCCGCTCGCTGTCGTCGAGATCGCCCGAATCGACCAGAACGATGTCGTTTTCGGCAAGTTCGCGGCGCAGAACGGCCCAATTCCGCTGTTGCTCGGACTGCAGCTCCTTCACCCGGTCGCTGATACGCGTCAATTGCTCCCAAGGGGATAGTCCGTCATCGGAAACCGTCCGCACATTGGCGCGCTCCTGCCCCTTGAGACCCGCGAACCGCACCATGAAGAATTCATCGAGATTGTTCGCCGAAATCGACAGGAACCGAAGCCGCTCGAGAAGCGGATGCTGCGGATTCATCGATTCTTCGAGCACACGATGATTGAACTGCAACCAGGAGAGTTCGCGATTGATGAAGCGGGACGAGCTGGTCATCAGCCGTGCGGCCTCCTCCGACAGGTCCGCCCGGCGGGCAGCGGCCTCCGTATCGGGTCCAGCCTTGGTCTCGTGGTCGGGTGATACCACTTTCGCCATCTCGTCCATGATGCGTCTCCGGATTCGAAATATCCCCTCTTATATCGGTAATGTGACAGTCCGACTGTGACAGGAGAAGTGGGTTTCACGCAGACGTGCGGCGGAGCGATCGTCGCTGAAGAGGCAAAACCCGCCGCCGGCGGTCCGCCTACTTCTTTCGGAACTGTACACGCACATGCGGAATGATGCGCCCACCCGGCCGCGCCACATCATATTCGCAAACGTCTTCCTCCAGGAAACCGAGATCGCCGAAACCGGCGAGTTCAGCCGGCAACAACGGCCACGGCGGCCCGTCGCCCCAGGCACCATCTGGTTGAACTCGGGTAATCACGAGCAGCATTCCGCCCGGTTTGACAAGACGGGCCACAGACGCGAAGGCCGCTTCCCGCATGGCAACGTTCAGCGCCTGCAAAGTATAGCACTCGTGGACGAGATCAAAGGCGCCGGCCCACTCCGTCGGCAGGTCGAGCAAATCGGCAACCCGGTAGTCCACGTGCGAACCTGCAAACCGCTTTCGTGCCCAGACGATCGCATCCTTCGCAAAATCAAAGGCCGTCGTCTGCCACCCCGCAGCTGCAAGCGCCTCGGCATTATCACCGAGCCCGCAGGCGACATCGATCGCCCTTCGCCCATGACCGGGATGCTCGTTCAGCCAGTCGAGCAAAGCGGTCTTCGGCGCCAGGTCGGCCCAGGGCACGGCAGCCGGATCCTCGCCGGCGGAACGATAGACCTCCTCGAACCAGGCATGCCGCGCTTCCCGATTGCCGCCCCTGGAGCCGGATTGTCCATTGAGCCGCTCACTGGCGGCTGACCGGCGCTTCATGAACGCTTCGTCCTCGTGAATGTCGCTGACCATGGTTGCGTCTGATCTCCTCCCGTATGGGTTTCAGCCTGATTTGGGAAAGCGGACGCCATTTCGCAAAGCCGGAATTGGACAGCGCTCTCGCTTTAGGATCTTCCCCTGTCTCGCGCACCGCGGGCCGAACCGCCCTCCTCCCGCCGGACGACTGCCTCAGGCTTTTTTGGAGAAGCCGCCGCGGTCGTTTTCCTGCCAATAGGTCACGGTGTGCCCGGCAGCTTTCGATTCCTTCCAGCGCAGCCTGGCATCGGCCAGTGACTGTTCGTCATTGCCATCAAAAATGTAGACGCCGCGCTCATAAGGAGAGAGATCGGGCGGCAAGGCCCGGTCGACAAGAAAGCGTACATTGGCCTGATTGGGGTTTTCCGGCCCGTCGGTCAGATAGACCGGCTGATCCGCCTCCTGCCCATCGGCCGCCGTTCCATGGGGCAGAAACGAATCCTCGCGGTATGTCCACAGGTAACCATCGAGCGCGTCCCGACGCTCCGGACCGCCGCATTGAATGACGACCTTCCATCCCCGTTCCAGCGACTTCTCGGCCAGATCCGTGACGACGCTTTCCAGCGTCCGTCGCTGCAGATGGTAGAACAGCACTTCGCTCAAGGTCGCCCCCCAATTTTCCTCAGAAACTGGAACCACTTCGCCCGAAACCGATTATAGCGACGGTGCTGGGCCTCCGCGGGTCATCCTGTCCCCGTTCCGTGATCGCACGAGTGCGGCGCACGGGCAACAGGCGTCGACGATCTTCCCGATCAGACCGCGCAAAACCGCTTTGGCGATTGCGCGTCTTCATCTTTAACGCAATAGACACCGGCCGGCTTCAGCATCTGCCCAATGGTGCCAGGGGTGATTCTCATCACAGGGGCGCACCAAGAGGCTGGCTATGATGCCGTCAGTAATCGCTTTCAGGGTTCGATCATGTTCGTTCGTTTTTGCCTGTTCGTCGCTCTCGTTGCCGGACTTGCCGGAGCTGTCGCCGGTGTCGGTGCCGTGGTGACCGATGAGGCGAGCGCCTGCCAGGCTTACAAGGCCTGCTGATCGCCGGCTCAGCCGGCACAAGACGTCTTCACCGAAAAGCCCGCCTCGCGTCTGCGAAGCGGGCTTTTCTCGTTCCCAGGGTTCTTCTAGGGCAAAAAACCGGCTGTCATGCCTCGTAGTGGTCGCGCACCAGCCGGTCGAGCAAACGCACGCCGAAGCCCGATGCCCAGGTCTTGCTGATTTCCGTTTCCGGCGAGCCCATGGCTGTCCCGGCCACATCAAGGTGCGCCCAGGGCACATCGTTGACGAAATGCTGAAGGAACTGCGCGGCCGTGATCGATCCGGCCGGGCGACCGCCGGCATTCTTGATATCGGCGAACTTCGCCTCGATCAGCTTCTCGTATTCCGGTCCGATCGGCATCCGCCAGACCTTCTCGCCAGTCGCAAGACCTGCCGCGCTCAGACGTCCGGCCAGTTCGTCATTGTTGGAGAAAAGGCCTGCGTGATGATTTCCAAGCGCGATGATGATCGCGCCGGTCAACGTCGCCAGATTGATCATGAAAGCGGGCTTGAACCGGTCCTGTGTGTACCAAAGCGCATCGGCCAGCACGAGACGACCTTCGGCATCGGTATTGATGACCTCGATGGTGGTACCAGACATCGCGGTGACGATATCGCCGGGCCGCTGGGCGTCCGCATCCGGCATATTCTCCACAAGGCCAATCACGCCAACGGCATTGACCTTCGCCTTGCGCGCGGCCAGCGCGTGCATGAGGCCGGTCACGGCCGCTGCGCCGCCCATATCGCCCTTCATGTCTTCCATGCCGGCTCCGGGCTTGATCGAAATGCCGCCGGAATCGAACACCACGCCCTTGCCGATGAAGGCGATCGGCTGCTGCTTGGACTTGCCTCCCTTCCATTGCATGATGGCAAGCTTGGGCGGACGGGCGGAGCCTCGTGCGACGCCAAGCAGCGCGTTCATGCCGAGTTTCGCCATTTCCTTCTCGCCAAGGATTTCGACTTCGACGCCGAGCTTTTCGAGCGCCTTGGCCTTCCTGGCGAATTCTTCCGTGCCGAGCACGTTGGCAGGCTCGTTGACGAGATCGCGCGCGAGAATCGCCCCGTCGGCAACGCCCTCGACCGTCTCCCACGCCTTCTCTGCCTCGTCGGAGCCGGTCACGCAGATCGTCACCTTCGCCGATTTGGACTTGTCCTCGTCCTTCTTCTTCGTCTTGTACTTGTCGAAGGTATAGCTGCGCAGCTTGGCGCCCGCGGCAACATCCGCCGCCTGTTCCGCCGCTATTGCCTTTCCGTCCGGAAGCTCCAGATGGATCGAAGCATGCGTTGCCTTGGCCGAAATGACCGCACCCATCGCCGCGCCGCCAAGACGGAGCCAGTCGAACTCGGAAAGGTCACCGGCCTTGCCGAGCCCGATTACCGCGATCCGGTCGAGCTTTGCGCCGGCAGGAGCCACGATATCGAGGCTCGCCATCGAAGCGCCCTTATAGCCGGCAACCTTCATCGCCCGCGTGATCGCGCCGTCGGTTGCGGCATCGATCTCGCTTGCTGCCGCACCAAGCGACAGCGTTTCGTCGGTGAACACGACGGCGGTGCCCTTCTTCGGGGCCGCCGGCTTCGAAAAACCAATACTCGGAAGCTCTGCCATATCGGAGATCCAGACCTTGCTCGTTCAAGAATGTGTCGACACACATAGGCCACTGCTTCGCCTTTAGCAAAGGTGCGCGCGGACTTGAGAGCGTTTGACGCCCTGCGTCCATCGCGCAACAGTGCGCCGGTCGAAAATCGTTAACCTTGTTTCTTGAGAGCGTCTTCACCCAAAATCATGCTAGTTATGGCGGGTATTGGGGGACCGCAGCAAAGCAGGTTTTCCGGGCAATGCTCGCGACGGCGCGACGGGGAAAAGCGATCCTGCGCAGCACCATTCTGCAGCCACGCGTTGACGGCGCATGGCACTTGGCTAAAACACGGTACCGCAACGGGGAATGCGGCACCGTTCGGCGCGCACGAGCCGCGCATGGCGCACTCCCCTGGCCGCGGCAGGGACGGCCTTCGGACATATGATGAAGACGATCGAGCGCTATATCCTGAGACGCATCTCGGGCGCCTTTCTGCTTGCATTCGGCGCAATGATCGGCGTCGTGTGGGCAACGCAGGCGTTGCGCCAGCTCGACCTGGTCACGGCCAAGGGCCAGACCATCGTCCAGTTTCTGAAGATGACGATGCTCGCGCTTCCCTTTCTCGGCGTGATTGTAGCTCCCTTCGCCCTCGCAATCGCACTCATCATCGTTCTGAATGCCCTGAACAGCGACAACGAGCTTGTCGTGATCAACGCGACCGGCGCCGCCAAGACGAAGGTTCTCAAGCCGGTCATGGCCTTCGCCGGGCTGCTCAGCATCCTCACGCTCATAGCATCTCTCTGGGTGTCGCCCGCAGGCCTCGCCCAGCTTCGCGAAGAACTCACCCAGGTCCGCGTCGATCTGGTTGCCAACATTGTCCGCCCCGGACGCTTTATCGAGGTCGACGACGGCCTGACGTTCCACATCCGCAACCGCTCCGGCGACGGCACGCTGGAAAGTCTGATGATGGATGACCGGCGCGATCCCGAAACGACATTCACGTATCTCGCTCAGAAGGGACAGGTCGCGGAGATTGCGGGGCGCATGTTGCTCGTCATGCACGACGGCACCATTCAGCGACGCACCAATGCGACCGGCGCGATTTCGATCGTGAAGTTCGAATCATACGCTTTCGATCTGACGAGCCTGATGCCGCAGGCGTCCGCACCAACCTTCAAGCCGTCGGAGCGCACCATCGGGGAACTGCTCAATCCGCCGGCAGACGACGAGTATTACAAGCGCTACACGGACCGGTTTAAAGCCGAAATCCATGACCGCTTCGCCGTAGCGCTCTATCCGCTCGCCTTTGGCATGATCGTGTTCGTCTTTCTCGGCGAGGCGAGAACGACCCGGCAAAGCCGGCACACCGGTGTTCTTGGAGCCTTGTTCGGATGTGTGCTTGTGCGCGTCGCAGGCTTCGGTGCGAGCAACATGGCGGTCACCGATCCCAATCTGGTATTCGCGATCTATCTCGTTCCACTCGCCGTCATCCTCATCAGCGCCCGCCTTGCGCTTGCCGATACCCGCCCCGTCTGGATGCGCGTTGTCGGCCGTGGGGTCCATGGCATCGTCGCCGCCGTAGAGACCGCCGCCGAGCGGCTGACCGCGCGTCTTGCGAACGGGCGGACCTGACAAGATGACGGTGGGCTTCACTCTCTGGCGCTATTTTGCCATCCGCTTCGTGCTTGCGATCCTCGGGCTGTTTCTGTTCGCGGCGGTTCTGATCTTCATATTCGACTTTCTGGAACTCGTCCGACGCGGCGGTGACCGGGAGGGGTTCACCATCTTGCGGGTGGCATTGATATCGCTGCTCCGCATCCCGGTCCTTCTGGAACAGGTCTTGCCCTTTGCGACGCTGTTCGGCGCAATCCTGGCTTTCGTGACCTTGAGCCGAAGCCTGGAACTCGTCATCGCGCGCGCATCCGGCATGTCGGTCTGGCAGTTCACCGCCCCCGCCCTGATCGTCGCCGTTCTGCTCGGCGCCTTGGCGATCGTCGCGTACAATCCTCTCGCGGTAGCTCTCAAGGACAAGTCGGACGAGCTCAGCGTCTCGCTCTTCGGCAATCAGGAGAAGGTGCTGCTTCAGGCCTCGAACAACGCGTGGCTGCGTCAGGATGGTTTGGACGGAGAGACGATCCTGCATGCGACCCAATCCACCGATCAGGGATTGCACCTTTACGGGGTCACGGTCTTCGCCTTCGACAAAAAAGGCGTTTTCCGCGAACGGGTCGAAGCCGAACAGGCGACGCTTGGCGACGGCGCATGGCATCTGAAGAATGCCGTCGTCTACACGGCGGACGATGATCCGAAGACCTATGCATCCTATCTGATTTCCACCTATCTCGGCCCTCTGGAGGTGCGCCAGAGCATCGCATCTCCCGAATCGGTTTCGTTCTGGGATCTGCCGAGGCTGATCGAACTCGCCCGCCGCGCGGGATTGCCCGCCTACCGCTACACGCTGCAATACGAAACGCTTTTCGCGCGCCCGCTACTGTTGGCCGCAATGGTGCTGATTGCGGCCGCAGTTTCCCTTAGGGTATCCCGTTTTGGCGGTTTAGGACGGATGATTCTGGGTGGAATAACAGCGGGGTTCGTGCTTTATGTGCTCACCGAGCTTGCAAAGGATCTTGGTGGTGCCGGAATCGTGTCTCCGGTCGTCGCCGCGTGGTCTCCGGGGATAGTAGCGACATTGATGGGTTTCACGATCCTATTGCATCAGGAGGACGGCTAGTGTCGGGTTTGTCCGTTCTCCCACCCAACAGGGTCGGCGACCGACGCCGCGACCGTGCCTGCCGGGACCGGTTCAAGACGGCGTTGCGTGGGTCGATATCAGTCGTCGCCGTGCTGGCTGTTCTGGCCTCGGCGCCCGGCGTCGCCTTCGCGCAGTCGTCGGACGACAACGCCATCGAAAAAATGCTTACCCGAAATGCGGATCCGCGGTCTCAGATGCTTCTGGAGGCTACGGAACTGCGGTACGATTTCGACAACGATATCGTGTCAGCGGTGGGCGACGTCCAGATCTACTATGAAGGCAACACGCTGGAAGCGGACCGGGTCACTTTGGATCGCAAGAAGGCGCGCCTTTACGCCGTTGGCAATGTCCGTATGACAGAGCCGGGAGGCAACGTCATCACCACGGATTCGCTTGAACTGAGCGACGATTTCCGAGACGGCTTCGCCCGCCAGTTGAGCGTCGAGACGGTTCAGCGCACGCGTTTCACCGCCGAGAGCGCCGAGCGCAAGGACGGCGAGACGACGACGTTCAACAACGGCATCTATACGGTTTACACCAAGCCGACCAATCCCCCGGACAAGCCGCCGCTTTGGCGCATCAAGGCGACGAAGATCATCCACAACCAGAAGGAACGAACGGTCTACTATCAGGGTGGTCGTCTGGAATTCTGGGGTGTGCCGATCGCTTATCTGCCGTTCATGTCTCATCCCGACCCGACGGTGAAGCGCAAGTCCGGCTTTCTGATGCCGACGACCGTCTATGACGACAAGGTCGGCGTTGGCGTGTCCGTGCCCTATTTCTGGGTGCTCGGCCCCGACAAGGACCTCACCTTCACCGCAACGCCGCTCTCCAAGCAGGGTCCGCTCTTGGAAGCGATGTGGCGTCAGCGGCTCGACAACGGCGACTACTCGATCTCGCTTGCCGGCATTCATCAGGCAAAGCCGGAGAATTTCTCCGGCTCGTCGGGCGATCGGGAATGGCGCGGTCTCGTCAACACCAAGGGCGAGTTCACGATCAACGAGCGTTGGAAGTGGGGCTGGGATCTCTCCCGGATGTCCGACCGTGCGTTCGTCAAGGACTACAATATCGACAGCGACAGTGACTCTCTGACCTCCAGCGTCTACCTGACGGGGAGAAGCGAGCGCAATTATTTCGATATTCACGCCTACGCATTCCAGATCACGCAGGAAGACGATCCGGACGACACTGATCCCAATGCCAGCTCAGAGTTCTCCAAGGTCGGTGCAAACCTGCAGGACAAGCAGCCGATCGTTCATCCGGTCATTGACTATGGCTACGTCTGGGACAATCCCGTCGTCGGCGGTGAGCTCTCTTTCGCAGGCAACCTGACGAGCCTGACCCGGAACGAGACCGACGCCTTCGCCTATGCCGGCGTCAACCGCTTCCGCGGCGTCGAGGGCACGTTCACGCGAACCTCCGTGCAGGCGCAATGGCGGCGTACCCTGATCGATCCGTTGGGGCAGATGTTCACGCCTTTCGCCTACGCGAAGGCCGACCTCTACTTCCTACAGTCGGCGGACAAGAACGTCTCGACCCTGACCGATGAGGCTTTCGTCGCGCGTGCGATGCCGGCGATAGGGCTTGAATACCGCTACCCGTTCCTGATCACCGCTGGCCGAACCAGTCACGTCATCGAGCCGATCGCTCAGATCATCGTGCGCCCCTCCGAACAACGGATCGGCGAGTTGCCGAATGACGATGCCCAAAGCCTCGTCTTCGACGACACCAACCTCTTCCAGTGGGACAAGTTCTCCGGCTACGACCGTACCGAAGGCGGGACCCAGGCGAATGTCGGGCTTCAATACAAGGGCCAGTTCCAAGGGCTCGGCTCGGTCAACGCCATGATCGGGCGCTCGTTCCACATTGCCGGAAGGAACTCCTACGCCACGGCCGACGTTCTCGCCACCGGCGCCAATTCGGGGCTGGAATCGGATGATTCCGATTATGTCTCGCGCATCTATTTCAATACCAATCTCGGCCTGAGGTTTGGTGCACGGGCGCGTTTTGACAACGATGATCTCGCTGTCCGTCGGGCGGAAATCCAGGCAAGCGGTACGCGTGGGCCGCTCAGCGCCTCGCTGGGATATGCTTTCCTTGGCAAGAAGCCAGCGCAGGGTATCGACGATGATCGAGAGGAAATCCTCGGTGCCGGCTCCCTCCGTCTCCTGACGAACTGGCGCGTGTTCGGTTCCGTGCGCTATGATCTGCGCAATTCGACGACGGTGCGCGATGCAGTCGGGTTTGGCTATGACGACGAGGGCTTCTCAGCTTCGCTCGCCTATGCCGAGGACCGCAGCCGCAACGACGGCACTCCGGTGGACAAGACGATCTATCTGCGCGTCGGCCTGCGCACATTGGGCGACACGCAGCTATCTACCGATGCAGACAGGTAGCCGTTGCCGGATCCCGCAGCGTGTTTTCGAAAGATAACCGCCCGGCTCTTGGCTTCCGGTAGCTCTTGTGCGTGAATGCCAAGCTTTCGCCACACCATGCAGGCAACGAACCTGTTAGGGACTGCCGAGACCGGGCACCCGAGGATAAATTCGAGCCGTGTACCGGGCATGCGACAGACAAACATGCCGGCGCGACAAGGGAGACGTGATGATGACGCCGACGACAGCAGACCTTGCGGGGCGCCAGCGGAAAGTGCCGACTGTTTCGCAGTGGCTTGCCGTGCTCTTCGCGGTCGTGCTCGCCGGTATCCTTCAGAGCGCGGCGCCAAGTCCGGTCCACGCGGCTACCAGCATCAAAGTCATCGTCAACGACCAACCGATCACGAGCTATGACATCGCACAGCGGACCCGCCTTATCGAGCTCACGGCGCGCAAGTCCTCTAGCGTCGCCAGGAAAATGGCTCAGGAAGAGCTGATCGAAGAGCGGCTCAAGACGCAGGAAGCCAAGCGCCGCGGCGTTTCGATAGCCGACGCGGAAGTCGAGCAGGCATTCGCGCGTATCGCCTCCAGAACCAAGATGTCGCCGTCCCAGCTCGGTACCGCACTCTCCCGCTCCGGCGTGAACCCGTCCACCCTGAAAGACCGCATCCGGGCCGAGATCCTGTGGCACAATGTGGTGCTCCGCCGCTTCCGGGCGCAGGTGAACGTCACCGATCAGGATGTGGTGGCCGCGATGCTGAAGCAGGACAAGGACAAGGTGGACGACAGCAAGACCACAGAATACACGCTGTCTCAGGTCATCTTCGTCATTCCGAAGGACGCATCCGCCGGCTTCAAGGCGCAGCGCAAGAAGGAGGCGAACAATCTCCGCACCCGCTTCACCGACTGCGAAAGCGGCCTGAAACTGGCCGAGGGGCTGAAGGAAGTCGTCGTGAAGCCTGTTGGCGTGCGTCTCGCTCCCGAACTCCCCGATGAAGTGATCCAGCTCCTCAAGGACGTTCCCTCGGGCCATCTGAGCACGCCTGTCGAGACCGGCAGTGGCATCTCCTCCTACGCGGTGTGCAAGAAGCGCGAGATCAACAGCGACGCCGGTCTGCGCACGCAGATCAAGGATGAGCTGCGCAACAAGGAAGGCCAGATGATGGCCCGCCGCTATCTGCGCGACCTGCGCCGGGACGCGGTCATCGAATATCGCTGAGGCGGGAAATGCCACTTGCCATCACGATGGGCGATCCGGCCGGCATCGGTCCGGAACTGCTGCTGGCCGCATGGCGCGATCGCGCGCCGCTCGCCCTGCCTCCATTCTACGTCCTCGCAGATCCCGACGTCCTGAGTGCCCGAAGCTCTGATCTTGGGCTTTCTCTTCCGATTTCCGTCTGCGCGCCAGAAGAGGCTGAACAGCGGTTTGCCGACGCCCTACCCGTGTTCGCCCTCCAGAACCGGGCCGATACGCGTTGCGGCGCCGCGGCCCCCGCTTCACCGGATGCGGTCATTGAGGCCATTGCCGTGGCCGTGGCCCACGTCAAGGAGGGATTGGCGACGGGAATCGTGACTGCACCAATCGCGAAGAAGTCGCTCTACGCAGCTGGATTTCAGTTCCCGGGACACACCGAGTTTCTGGGCTCTCTGGCTTCTCGGCACTGGCCAAGCGAACCGGCCGTTCCCGTGATGATGCTGGCGGGCCCCGATCTCAGGACGGTCCCCGTCACGGTCCATATTCCGGTCAATGCGATTGCCCGGGCGTGGACGTCCGAACGTATCATCGAAGTCGCCAGAGTAACGGAGAGGGACCTCAGAACCCGGTTCGGCATCGCTAAGCCGCGACTGGTCCTTGCCGGGCTCAATCCGCATGCGGGCGAAGGCGGCACGATCGGCACCGAGGACGAGACGGTCTCGCGCCCCGCGGTTGAACGCCTGCGCGCGGAAGGGATCGACATCGTCGGCCCCCTTCCCGGTGACACTCTTTTTCACGCCCGGGCGCGCGCGAAGTACGATGCAGCACTCTGCGCCTATCACGATCAGGCGCTCATCCCGGTCAAGACGCTGGCATTCGACGAGACCGTGAACGTGACGCTCGGACTTCCGTTTGTCCGAACCTCGCCTGATCACGGAACCGCCTTCGACATCGCGGGAAAAGGCGTCGCGAAACCCGACAGTCTGGTGGCCGCTATCCGCCTGGCGGATCGTCTTGCCCGCGGTGGCGCGCACTGATGGCACAGATCGACGACCTTCCCCCTTTGCGCGAGGTCATCCGGCGCCACGGGCTCGACGCCCGCAAGTCGCTCGGACAGAACTTTCTGCTCGACCTGAACCTGACGGCCCGTATCGCACGCGCCTCCGGTCGGCTTGAGGGGGCAACCGTGATCGAGGTCGGCCCGGGTCCGGGCGGGTTGACGCGCGGGCTTCTTGCCGAAGGAGCGAAGAAGGTCATCGCTATCGAGAAGGACCGCCGGTGTATGCCGGCGCTGGAGGAAATAGCCGCGGCCTACCCCGGCCGGCTGGAAATAATCGAAGATGATGCCCTGTCGGTGGACATGGCAGCACTGGCGGATGGCCCCACGCGGATCGTCGCGAACCTCCCCTACAATGTGGCCACGCCGCTCCTTACCGGCTGGCTGGAAGGCCCGTGGCCGCCGTTCTGGGATTCTCTCACCCTGATGTTCCAGAAAGAGGTGGCGGAGCGGATCGTCGCGCGGACGGGGGACAAGGCTTACGGACGGCTGGCCATCCTGGCGGGCTGGCGAACCCATTCCGAGATCGTTCTGAACCTTCCACCGCAGGCCTTCACGCCCCCGCCCAAGGTGTCCTCGGCCGTGGTGCAGCTCGTACCGCGTGCAGAGCCGCTCGCCTGCGACATCAAGACACTCGCTCGGGTCACGGCCGCGGCTTTCGGACAGCGACGCAAGATGCTTCGCGCCGCGCTAAAATCGCTGGGAGGAGATACGGCCGCGCTGATCGAAAATGCCGGCCTGATGCCGACCGCGCGCGCCGAAGAAATTCCAATCGAAGGTTTTGTCGCTCTCGCCAACGCCCTTGACGGCGAAGGCGGACAGACGCCGGCGAGCTCCCTCAGCACTTCCGGCTGACCACAGCCGGAAGCAGCTTCGCGTCCCATCAAGCCCTTTCCGTTTTCACCGGGGAACGTGGAGCGCGCCTTACGCTTCCTTCTGGAGCCGTTCCACGAACGCCTGCATTCCAAGGCTCCGCTCGCGACGGCGGCGCTCTGCGCCCAGGATCTTCTGGACTTCCTGAAAGGTCTGATCGAGATCGTCGTTGACGAGCACGTAATCGTACTCCTTCCAATGTTCGATCTCAGCCCGGGCATTCTGTAGACGGCGCTCGATGACGTCCGCAGGGTCTTCCGCCCGGCGCTCCAATCGCGACCTCAACTCCTTCATCGACGGCGGCAGAATGAAGACGGACGCGACGTCGGGCCTTGCCGCGTCATAAAGCTGAAGGGTGCCCTGCCAATCGATATCGAAAAGCACATCCTTGCCATCGGCCAGCGCAGCTTCGACAGGTTCGCGCGGTGTTCCATAGAAGTTGCCGTGCACTTCCGCCGATTCCAGCAGATCCCCCTGGTCTCGCATCGAAAGGAACTGCTTCTTCGAGATGAAGCGATAATGGACGCCATCGATCTCGCTCGGACGCCGCTCCCTGGTCGTGACCGACACCGAAAGGGTCAGATCCCGGTCCGACTCAAGCAGACTGCGCGCGATCGTGGACTTGCCCGCGCCCGACGGCGAGGAAAGGACAAACATAAGGCCGCGGCGAACAGGCTCGCCGGTCTTGCGAATTTCGGGGATGGCGGACATGAGGACTATTCCAGGTTCTGGATCTGCTCGCGCAGCTGATCGATCGTCGTCTTGAGATCGAGACCAATCGCGGTCAGCGACGTGTCGTTGGACTTCGAGCACAAGGTGTTGGCTTCCCGATTGAATTCCTGCGCGAGGAAATCGAACCTGCGGCCGATCGGTCCGCCAGTGGCGATCAGGTCTCGCGCCGCCGCAACGTGAGCCTTCAGCCGATCGAGCTCTTCGCGAATGTCGGCCTTGGTCGCCAACAGAACCGCTTCCTGGTGAAGACGGCCCTCATCGAATTCGCCGTGCTCCATGAGCTGGCGCACCAGCTCTGCGAGCCTTTGCCGGATCGCCTCCACATTGCGGCAGGGACAGGCTTCGGCATCCTCCGTCAAGCTCTCGATTCGATCGACGTGGCCGGAGATAATCCGGCCGACGGCGGCTCCCTCCGCCTTCCTCATGGATACAAGATCGGCGAGAGCACGCTCGAAGGAGGCGAGCACGGCAGCATTCTGCGCCGTGCGCTCATCCTTGTCGATCTCGCCGTCCTGAACTTCAAAAACGCCCCGAAACGACAAGATGCCTTCAGGCGTGGAGGGGGCCGTTTGCGTTCGTCTGCGGACGGCGTCCAACGCCTCGATAACGGCCTCCAGCGCGCGTTCATTGACGCGCGGCATCGTCTCGCCGGTGTCGCGCTGCACCGAAAGCGTCACATTCACGTTTCCGCGCGTCAGGACGGCGCCGGCAGACTTACGCAAGGCGGGCTCGAGACTGTCGAACCCGTTGCCGAGCCTGAACCGCATGTCGAGGCCCTTGCCGTTGACTGAGCGCAGTTCCCACGTCCAACGGATCGCTCCATGCGTGCCTTCGGCGCGCGCGAATCCGGTCATGCTCGCAAGGGTCATCGGCGTCTTTTCTTCTCTGTTGTCATGCGCGGAGCCGAACATCCGGATCCGGCCCGCGGGAATTGACTTGAACGCGAACATCCCGCGTCTCGGCGACTGCGTAAAACTGCCCTGAGCGGCAAGTCAGTTGGAGCCCGCCTCCGGTTTGGCTTCGGGCCGGATCATGCCCGGAGCATCCGCGTCGTCCTGCGGATCATCAGCCTGTTCCGGCGAAGGCGCGGCCTGACGGCGCGCTTTCTCGGTCTCCCGCCAGCGCTGGACGTTTTGCTGATGCTCCTTCAGCGTCTCCGCAAAAAGATGCCCGCCGGTGCCATCCGCCACGAAGAACATTTCCTTCGTACGCGAGGGATTTGCCACGGCTTCCATCGCCTTGCGCCCCGGATTGGCGATCGGCCCGGGCGGCAGTCCGCGGATCTGATAGGTGTTGTAACGGTTCGGCGCATCCTTCTCGCTTTTCAGGATCGTGCGCGAGCGCTGCCACGCCTCGCCGCCGTGAAGCCCATAAAGAATCGTAGGATCGGAATCGAGCCGCCAGCCCTTCTTGAGCCGATTGACGAAGACGCCCGCGACGCGGGGCCGCTCATCGGCACGCCCCGTCTCCTTCTCGACGATCGACGCGAGAATGACGAGTTCTTCGGGCGTCTTGAGCGGCAATCCCTCCGAACGCCTCTCCCAGATTTCCGCCAGCGCCTTGGCCTGCGCATTGCGCATACGCTCGATGATTTCCTGCCGCGTCGTACCGCGCGTGTACTTGTAGGTTTCCGGCAGCAACGATCCCTCTTCGGGAACCTCAGACAGGTCGCCCACCAGGACAGGATCGTTCTTCACGCGCTCGACGATCTGCGCGCTGGTCCAGCCTTCTGGTATCGTGATCGAGTGGAGGATCGCCTTGCCCTCGACCAGCATGTCCATGACACCACGCATGCTGATCCCTGCGGGGAACAGATATTCACCCGCCTTGAGCTTGCCGGCATTCTTGTAGAGCTGAACACCGCCCATGAACACCCACGCCTGTTTGATTACGCCAGCGCGATCAAGGGTATGCGCAATCGTCTCAAGGCCCGAGCCCGGAGCGACAATGATCGTCGTCTCCTGAACGAGCGGGCCCTTGCCGTCGAACTCGGTCTTGCCCCAATAGAGCAGTCCGCCGGCCGCGAGTACTGCCAGGACGGCAAATGTCAGCATGAAATTGAGAAAGACGACGAACGGGTTTCGCGCATGGCGCGAACGCACCGGCGGTTCCGGTACGCGCTCCGGCTGTATCGCTTCGCGGGGGCTCTTGGGCGCGGGCCGCATCGGGCTTTCACCCTCCCCCGACGGCTGTGACGCATTCGCCGGCGACATCGTCTCGTGAGCTGTCTCCTGACGGTCGGAAGCGTGTTCGTCAGAGGTTTCTGGCGTGTCTTGCATATTGCGCGGTCTACCTGTTCGACGACGACACCTGAGCGCCACCGCCTGACGGCCCCCGCAAACCACCACGAAGCATCAGCACCGCCAAGGCCGGGAGCCCCATGTCCACCGTCTTCCATTCCGTTATCGGAACGGGGACGACCTATCGATTTTTGCGGGTACTGTAGTGGTCCTGCCCGCATCCTCCATCAGATCCGACGGCTATTCCACCAAGGCGTGTGCGAACGATACCAGATAGCGCCGCCCCGTCGCTCGAAGCACCGATCTGGGCGGCCTCCCGCGGACTGCAATCGCGCCGGCTCACGTCCGGCGCGATTTCGTGACCATGAATGGCCTCTAGTCGGCCACCCGCCGGAACACCAGCGATGCATTCGTACCGCCAAAACCGAACGAGTTCGACAGCGCGGTGTCAATCCGCATCGACTTGGGCTTGTGCGGGACAAGATCGATCTCCGTTTCCACGGAGGGATTGTCGAGATTGATCGTCGGCGGCGCGATGTTGTCGCGAATGGCGAGAACCGAGAAAATCGCCTCGACCGCGCCTGCCGCACCGAGCAGATGGCCGATCGAGGATTTCGTCGAAGACATCGTCAGCTTGCTGGCGGCATCACCCATGAGGCGGGTCACAGCGCCGAGCTCGATCTGGTCGCCAAGCGGCGTCGACGTACCGTGAGCGTTGACGTAATCGATCTCGGAAGGTGCGACGCCCGCGCGCTTCAGCGCGGCCTGCATGCAACGGTAGGCGCCGTCGCCATCTTCCGCCGGCGCGGTGATATGGTAGGCATCACCCGACATGCCGTAGCCGATGACCTCGGCATAGATCTTGGCGCCTCGGGCTTTGGCGTGCTCGTATTCCTCAAGCACGACACATCCCGCGCCTTCACCCATGACGAAGCCGTCACGGTCCTTGTCGTAGGGACGCGAAGCCCGTTGCGGATCGTCGTTGAACCCGGTGGAAAGCGCGCGACAGGCGGCAAAGCCGGCAAGCGCCAGCCGTCCGATCGGAGATTCAGCCCCGCCGGCGACCATCACGTCGGCATCGCCGAGTGCAATGAGCCTGGAGGCATCGCCGACGGCGTGCGCCCCGGTCGAACACGCGGTCACGACCGCGTGGTTCGGCCCCTTAAGGCCATGCTTAATCGAAACATGGCCGGAACAGAGGTTGATCAAGCGTCCGGGGATGAAGAAGGGGCTCAGACGGCGCGGGCCCTTCTCTTTCAGAAGAAGCGCGTTCTGCTCGATGCCGAGCAGTCCGCCGATGCCGGAACCGATCAGCACGCCCGTGCTGATCTGATCTTCATACGTCTCAGGCTTCCAGCCCGAATCCGCAAGAGCCTGGTCCGCAGCCGCGATCGAGTAGACGATGAAATCGTCCACCTTCCGCTGCTCCTTCGGCTCCATCCAGTCGTCGGGATTGAAAGTACCGTCGGAACCGTCGCCGCGAGGAATCTCGCAAGCAACCTGACACGCAAGATCGGAGACCTCGAACGAATCCGGCCGCCTCGCCCCGCTGCGTCCTTCCAGAATCCGCGACCAAGTGACATCGACACCACATCCAAGCGGCGTCACCATCCCCAGGCCCGTGACGACTACACGCCTCATCATCTTCCTTCCTAAGCGAAGATTGTCCGTTCCAGGCGACGCCCGAAGCCGCCGCCCGCAACCGGTTCCGACTTAGGCGGAGTTCTTCTCGAGGAAGCTGACCGCGTCACCGACGGTCTGAATCGTCTCGGCCGCATCGTCCGGAATCTCGACGCCGAACTCCTCTTCGAAGGCCATGACCAGTTCCACGTTGTCCAGGCTGTCGGCGCCCAGATCATCGATGAAGCTCGCGTTGTCGGTCACCTTCTCGGCATCGACGCCAAGGTGCTCAATCACGATCTTCTTTACGCGCTCAGCAATGTCACTCATTTTCGATTTCCCTGATGGTCCTCAAGACACTCGGAACTGGCCGCCTTATGAGCAAAGGAAGTCCAGCCTGTTGTTAAAGCCCCGTTCGCATGATCCGGACGACAGGACAACTTAGCATCCCGCGTGCCCCGGTCGAGCCAAATGGCAACCCGACCTTGCCGGCGGCGTATCGATCGGCCGGCGGCTAGGTAACACACTTTGTTTGCCTTGACCAGCCAAGCCTCGGAGCTGTTGGAAAGCCTTTTCAAGCCCCCCGAAATGGAGAAGATTCTCCATTCAAATCATGGCCATACCGCCATTCACGTGAATCGTCTGTCCGGTCACGTATGCCCCTTCCGCACTGGCCAGGTAAAGCGCTGCGGCCGCGATCTCGGCGCTGGTGCCCAAGCGGCCGGCGGGGATCGTTTCCAGAATCGATGCCTGCTGCTTTTCGTTCAGCGCCCCCGTCATCGCCGTCTCGATGAAGCCCGGAGCGATCGTGTTGACGGTAATGTTGCGGCTCGCAACCTCGCGGGCAAGCGATTTCGACATGCCGATCAGTCCGGCCTTTGCGGCGGCATAGTTGCCCTGCCCCGGATTTCCGGCGACACCGACAACCGACGTGATGCCAATGACGCGGCCGTAGCGGCGCTTCATCATGCCCTTGATCGCCGAGCGCGTCAGACGGAAGGCGGCGGTCAGGTCCACTTCAAGCACCTGGTCCCACTCTTCATCTTTCATGCGCATGAAGATGTTGTCGCGGGTGATACCGGCATTGTTGACCAGGATGTCGAGGCTTCCCATCGCGGCTTCGGCGGCCGGCACGAGGCCGTCCACCTGCTCGCGCGAAGAAAGGTTGGCCGCAGCGACATGAACCCGTTCGCCCAGATCCGATGCGAGCGCGTTGAGCTTTTCCTCGCGAGTCCCAGACAGCGTAACGGTGGCACCCTGGGCGTGCAACGCCCGGGCGATCGCCTCACCGATACCTCCAGTCGCTCCTGTAACGAGCGCGGTCTTTCCGGTCAGATCGAACATTCGAGCCTCTTTCGGTTCCTGTGCAGCGGTTTCTATTCGGTCGCGATACGCGAAAGCAGCGCATCGATATCTTCGGCGCCCCCCACGGCAATCGCCTCAAGCGACTTGTCGATCCGCTTGGCCATTCCCGTCAGCGCCTTGCCGGAGCCGATCTCCACGATCGTCGTCACACCATTCTCCGCAAGCCATGCGACAGACTCGCGCCAACGCACCCGACCGGTAACCTGTTCGATCAGTCTGTTGCGGATTTCGTCCGGATCGACAATCGGCCGCGCCAGAACGTTGGCCACCAAAGGCACGGCCGGTGCAGCGATTTCTGTCGCATTCAACGCATCAGCCATGACATCGGCAGCCGGCTTCATAAGAGAACAATGGAAGGGAGCGCTCACCGGCAGCAGCAGGGCACGCCGCGCACCCTTTTCCTTCGCAAGCTCCAGGGCACGCTCGACGGCCGCCCGATGCCCCGACACCACAACCTGCCCCGGCGCATTGTCGTTCGCGGCCTCGCAGACATCTCCCTGCGCGGCCGCCGCGGCGACTTCGCTGGCAGCATCGAAATCAAGCCCAAGCAGCGCCGCCATGGCCCCCTCGCCGACAGGCACGGCCTCCTGCATCGCCTTGCCGCGCGTCCGCAGAAGACGGGCCGTATCGGCAAGACCAATGCTGCCCGCCGCAGCCAGGGCGGAATATTCGCCAAGCGAATGACCGGCCACATAGGCCACCGATGACCTCAGGTCGAGCCCGCGTGCTTCCAGCACCCGCATCGCGGCAAGGCTCACGGCCATAAGTGCCGGCTGCGCGTTGGCCGTCAGGGTGAGTTCGTCTTCCGGCCCTTCCCACATCACGCGGCTCAACGCCTGCCCAAGAGCGTCATCCACCTCTTCGAAGACCGCACGCGCCTCCGGAAACGCTTCGGCCAATGCCTTGCCCATACCAACAGACTGCGATCCCTGTCCGGGAAAGGTGAAAGCGATACTCATGAGAAGCGGCAATCCCATTTTCGACTGGTGTTTACGCCCCCGCCCTCCGGCAGATTGCTCCGTGGAACAGAAAGGCGCATACGTCCCCGGGCGCGCCGGCCGGACGAGCTTCGCCCTAGGTTCGGCTGCCTGGAAGGTTGGGCTTATGAGCGGGCACAGGGGGCGCCTGTCAAGTCCGCAACACCGTTTGCCACGGATTTTCGCTCATTTTTGCATTGAATTTCCGAGAGAACCGCGTATAGACACCGCTTCGAACGAAACCCCGGCTGGGGGCTGAACGGAAGGTCATGGCCTGATGTTCCTTTTCGCAGGAACAAGGTCGGACGGGGTCCACAAGGGATCCGACTTCCCGTGTCTCCGCTCTCCAAGACGTCCTGCAAGGCCTTTCCCGGGCTTTGAAGAGGCTTCGCGCCGGGTTTGTTTGCAACTTGAGGAAAGGCATTCATGGCCCTTTACGAACACGTGTTTCTGGCTCGCCAGGACATCTCCGCCCAACAGGTTGAGCAGCTCGTCGAGCAGTTCAAGACGATCATCACCAATGGCGGCGGTTCCGTCGGCAAGGTCGAGAACTGGGGTCTTCGCACCCTCGCCTACCGGGTGAACAAGAACCGCAAGGCGCACTACACGCTGATGAACATCGACGCCCCGCATCCCGCGGTCGCGGAGATGGAGCGGCAGATGCGCCTCAATGAAGACGTGCTGCGTTTCCTGACCCTGAAGGTCGAGGAACACGAGGAAGAGCAGTCCGCGATGATGCAGAAGCGCGACCGTGACGATCGTCGTCGCGGCCGGGGCGACCGCTTCGAGCGTGACGGCGGCGGCCGCGGCGGTGACCGCGATCGCGGCCCGCGCCGTTCCGACCGCGACAGCGAGGAGAAGAACTGATGATCGATATCGCACAGCTGCCGACCCGCCGGCCCTTCTTCCGCCGTCGCAAGACCTGCCCGTTCTCCGGTGCCAATGCCCCGAAGATCGACTACAAGGACATCAAGCTGCTGCAGCGCTACGTGTCCGAGCGCGGCAAGATCGTGCCGAGCCGCATCACGGCGGTCTCCGCCAAGAAGCAGCGTGAGCTGGCCCGTGCCATCAAGCGCGCGCGCTTCCTTGCTCTGCTGCCTTACGTGATCAGCTAAGCTACAAGCTGCGGGAAAGCCGGGCCTTGCGCCCGGCTTTCCCGTATCGGTCCGGCTCGTTTTGCCGGCCCCTCTGGGACAGAGCCGGAATCCTCCGCGACCTGCCCCTAACCGCCCGGTCGTCCGGCCCGGCGGGACAGACGGATAGGAGTATCCAGAATGCAAGTTATTCTTCTCGAGCGCGTTGCGCGCCTTGGCCAGATGGGCGACACGGTTCGCGTGCGCGACGGTTACGCCCGCAATTACCTGCTGCCGCAGGGTAAGGCGCTGCGCGCCACCAAGGCAAACGAGAAGCGCTTCGAAAACGAGCGCGCCCAGCTTGAGGCCCGCAACCTCGAGCGTCGCCAGGAAGCCGAGCAGGTTGCATCCAAGCTGGACGGCGAGAGCTTCGTCGTGATCCGCTCTGCCGGTGCGACCGGTCACCTCTACGGTTCGGTGTCCACGCGTGACATCGCCAATGAACTGACCACCGGCGGCTTCTCCCTCCTGCGCAACCAGGTGCGTCTCGACACGCCGATCAAGACGATCGGTCTTCACGACGTCATCATCGTCCTGCATCCGGAAGTCGAAGTCACCGTTCAGGTGAACGTCGCCCGCTCCGAGGACGAGGCCGAACGTCAGGCCCGCGGCGAAGACCTGACGCAGCGCGACAACGAGACCTTCGAGTTCGAAGAGGACGAGGAAGTCGAGGGCGAAGAGGGTGCCGAGGAAACGGCGGAAGCCGATGCCGACGACCTCTCCGGCGAAGGGGAAATGTCCGAAGAGGCATGACCCAAGGCCTTGATCGGCCACAATATTGCTTTTCTGGAAAACGGCGCCTCCATCGGGCGCCGTTTTTCTTTGCCCCTACGTAATTCTAACATTGTTTGCGAACGCTTGATTTAAGCTTGAAACGGAGCGACGCTGGTCTAGTTACCAATCAAGTCACAACCCGCGACGAGCCAGGCGAGGAGGATCTGGCTGTCGTCATTGATAGACAAGGGGATAGGCAATGGGGCGGTTGCTTGCCACCTATTTGAAGAATTGTATCAAAAACGGCTCCCTGACGGTTCAATACCCTAACGGAAACCGCGACACCTATGGCGACGGGACCGGAACTCCCGTCACCGTGGAATTGACCAGCAAGTCGGCCGAGAGGCTTCTTGTCCTTGACCCGGCGCTGCGGGCCGGCGAGCTTTTCATGGATGGAAGCCTGCATGTCACACAAGGAAGCATCTACGACTTCCTCGCCGTGATCACCAGCAACACGGAAGGCCTTCCCATCAACTGGTCCTGGCGGATCCTCAACAAGCTCCGCGTGCTGACGCGTCGATTCCACCAGCACAACACCCAGCGACGCTCGAAGAACAATGTCGCGCATCACTACGATCTCGACGGCTCCCTCTATCGGCTCTTTCTCGACTCCGACAGGCAGTATTCGTGCGCCTACTTCGAGCACCCGGATGACAATCTGGAAAATGCTCAGCTTGCCAAGAAGCGTCACATCGCGGCCAAGATGTGCCTGGAAGACGGCATGGAAGTTCTCGATATCGGCTGCGGCTGGGGCGGTATGGGGCTCTATCTGGCCGACCTCTGCGGCGCAGACGTCACCGGACTGACTCTGTCGGAAGAGCAGTACGGCGTCGCCAACGGCCGCGCGTCCGATACCGGCCTTGCCGATCGGGCGCGGTTCGAACTGATGGATTACCGCGACTGCCAGGGTCAATACGACCGGATCGTTTCGGTCGGTATGTTCGAGCATGTCGGCGTCGGCAACTTCCCGACATTCTTCAAGACCGCGCACCGGCTCCTGAAGCCGGATGGCGTCATGCTCCTGCACTCCATCGGCCGGTTCGACGGACCGGGCGCGACCAACCCCTGGGTCGACAAATACATCTTCCCCGGTGGCTACATCCCCGCTCTTTCGGAGGTTCTCCCGACAATCGAGAAGGCTGGGCTCAAGGTCACAGACATCGAGATCCTGCGTCTGCATTACGCGGAAACGCTGAAGGCCTGGAGGGAGCGCTTCCTGGCTCGGCGGGACGAAGCCCGCGCGCTCTACGACGAACGTTTCTGCCGGATGTGGGAATTTTACCTCGCCGCCTCGGAGACAGCCTTCCGCTATCAGGATATGATGGTCTTCCAGATCCAGATCACACGGGATCAGGAAGCCGTGCCTCTTACGCGCGACTACATCATGGAAGCCGAACAGCGCCTGCGCGAGCTTGAGCGCAAGGTGCCGCGCCTCCGGCTGGCAGGCGAATAGAAATCGTGCTCCACCGCCGCGGGGATCTGCGGCGGTGGTAAAATGAGCGGGCTGCGGCCTCTCCGCCTGTTAAGCGCCCTTGCGCCTCCTCCCGCCCGTTTTCCCCTCGACCATCCCGAATGTTCAGGATTCGCCGGCATCGGTGGAGTCAACGCCCTGCGCTATCTTATGCGCAGTTGGGTGGCCGATTCGCACTGGATTCACACACCCGTCCGGTCTCGACAAAATTTCGTCGGGGAATGACTTCCGATCGCCGCCGCTTGAGTCTAACCAGAAGGGGCCGGGGGCCGCTTGCGGGAGAATGCGGATCGGGGAATGCGTTCCGGCGTTTTCGAGGATAGGGAATTAACGGCGCCCCGGGGGTATTCCCACGCCTTTCGGGCTACGCCAGGAGATATTGCTTATGAACAGCATCGCGCCAAAAGTGGAGCCTGCACCGACACTCTCGCGCACCGCGCCTCATAACGCGGAAGCCGAAAGGCAGCTCCTCGGCGCCATCCTGGTCAACAACGAGACATTCTACCGGGTCTCCGATTTCCTCGAGCCGGCACATTTCTATCTGGCGCCTCATCAGCAGATCTACGAGATGACGGGCAAGCTGATCCGCGCGGGCAAGGTCGCCTCGCCGATCACGCTGAAGACGTATTTTGCCGCCGACACCCAGATAGCCGATCTCACCGCAACGCAATATCTCCTGCGGCTCGCCGCCGATGCGACGTCCATTATCAACGCGGAGGATTACGGCCGCACGATCTATGATCTTGCGATGCGGCGCGACCTCATCCGCATCGGCGAGGACATGGTCAATATTGCGTTCGACGCCCCGATCGACATGCCTCCTTCGGCGCAGATCGACGACGCGGAGCGCCGGCTCTTCGCTCTTGCCGAAACAGGAGGAGCGAGCGCCGGCTTCGTTACCTTTGGCGAGGCGATCACTTCCACGATCGACATGGCGGCCGCGGCCTTTCAACGCGAAGGCGCGTTGTCGGGCATCTCGACCGGCCTGCGCGATCTCGACGCCCGCATGGGCGGGCTCCAGCACTCCGACCTTATCGTACTTGCCGGGCGACCGGGCATGGGCAAGACCTCACTTGCCACCAACATCGCCTACAACGTTGCCTCCGCCTATCGCGCGGAAGAGTTGCCCGATGGAACGATGAAGACCGTGGATGGCGGCATCGTCGGATTCTTCTCGCTGGAAATGTCGGCCGAACAGCTCGCCACCCGCATCATCTCCGAACAGACCGAGATATCGTCGTCCAAGATCCGCCGCGGCGACATTTCCGAAGCCGACTTCGAGATGCTCGTGGCAGCCTCCCAGCATATGCAGACGGTCCCGCTCTACATCGACCAGACCGGCGGCATCTCGATTTCGAACCTCGTCGCGCGCGCCCGCCGGCTCAAACGCCAGCGCGGCCTGGATCTGCTGGTGATCGACTATATCCAGCTGCTTTCCGGCTCCGGCAAACGCTCCGACAATCGCGTGCAGGAAATCACGGAAATCACGACGGGCCTAAAGGCGCTCGCCAAGGAACTGAACGTGCCCATCATTGCGTTGTCCCAGCTGTCGCGTCAGGTGGAATCGCGCGAAGACAAGCGGCCCCAGCTTTCCGACCTTCGCGAATCAGGCTCGATCGAGCAGGATGCGGACGTGGTCATGTTCGTGTTCCGCGAGGAATACTACCTCGGCAAGACCATGCCCCCCGAGGGCTCGGAAGACTTCTTCAAGTGGCAGGCGGACATGGACCGCGTCGCCGGACGCGCGGAAGTGATCATCGGCAAGCAGCGCCACGGGCCCACCGGCACCGTCGACCTGCAGTTCGCCGGCGAATTCACCCGCTTCTCCGATCTCGCACAGGACGATCACCTGCCAGAACGTACGGCGGAATAATCTGATGGCGCATGCGGAAAGGGAAGGCCTCGCTTGTGGAAGGCTGACCATCGATCTCGAGGCACTGGCCGACAATTGGCGCAGTCTCGCGGAACGGACGCAACAAACGGAATGCGGCGCCGCAATCAAGGGCGACGGATACGGGACGGGACTGGAAAAGGCCGCCGCGACACTTAGTCGGGCCGGTTGCCGCACCCTTTTCACGGCTGTGCCCGACGAAGGGCTGCGAGCCCGGTCTGCGGCTCCTGAATCCCGTGTCTTCGTGTTGGC
Source organism: Breoghania sp. JC706 (assembly GCF_037026715.1). Classification (NCBI taxonomy): domain Bacteria; kingdom Pseudomonadati; phylum Pseudomonadota; class Alphaproteobacteria; order Hyphomicrobiales; family Stappiaceae; genus Breoghania; species Breoghania sp. JC706. The sequence continues at coordinate 67,879 of NZ_JBANCG010000013.1, read as the reverse complement.
CGGGCTCCTGCCCGGGGCAGCAGAGGCCTACCGCAAAGGCGGGTTGATTCCGGTTCTCAACTGTCCGGACGAAGTCATTGAATGGGCGGAATATTGCGCGGCAGCCGGACAACGACTTCCAGCCGCCATCCATCTCGATACCGGAATGAACAGGATGGGCCTCAGCCTTGAGGAGGCCCGCCTGATAGCCGCGGCAAAGGACGTTGTGGCGCGGTTCGACCTTGTGCTGGTGATGAGCCATCTGGTCTGCGGCGGGGATCCGGCAAACCCCTTGAATGCCCGTCAGCTTGAGCGGTTCCACGAAATGACGGCGCTTTTTCCCGGCGTCCCGCGTTCGCTCGCGAACTCGCCCGGCATCTTTCTCGGAGCCGACTACCATTTCGACGTCGCGCGCCCCGGAATTTCGCTCTACGGCGGCCGCGCGATGGACGATGGAGAAAACCCCATGCGCCCTGTCGTGACCGCCGAAGCGCGGGTGCTTATCACGCATTCGGCGGCAAAGGGGGAAACCGTCGGCTACGGCGCGGTCGAAACCCTCCGCCGCGACTCGCGCATCGCCATCGTCGGTATCGGATACGCCGATGGCTACCACCGCCTCGCGGGTGCCGGTGGCGGTCACAAGCCGGCGAATGCCTGGGTCAACGGGCATGTCGTGCCGCTTGTCGGGCGCGTGTCCATGGATCTCATCGCGCTCGATGTCACCGATGTGCCGGAAGCCGATTGCAGTCGGGGCGACTGGGTCGAGATGTTTGGCCCGCATATTCCGGTCGATGACGTCGCCGCCAAAGCCGGGACGATTGGTTACGAGCTTTTGACCGGTCTTGGAAGCCGCTACACACGCACCTATATCGGCGGCTCCTGAACCTTCGAGCCGTCCGGTCCTCGCGACACCGCGCCCCTGGCGATCCATACTGCGCCGTGTCCTTTTCCCGCGACATCGGCTCAAGTCGCCTTTCCAAACGAAAACGGACTGATATGGCCAAGCGCTCGCATCAATTTGTCTGTCAGAACTGCGGCGCGGTCACAGCCCGCTGGGCGGGCAAGTGCGACGCATGCGGCGAGTGGAACACGATCGTAGAGGAAAGCGTCGGCGGCATCGGGGCAAGCCCGAAACTACGCGCGAAATCGCGTGGGCGGGTCGTGCCCCTCGTTGGTCTCTCCGGCGAGAGCCGCGAAGCGCCGCGTATCATGACGGGTCTCACGGAACTCGACCGCGTCACTGGCGGCGGCTTCGTACGCGGATCCGCCTTGCTGGTGGGCGGCGATCCCGGCATCGGCAAGTCAACGCTGCTCATCCAGGCCTCGGCCGCTCTGGCAAGGGCCGGCCACCGCTCGATATACGTTTCCGGCGAGGAGGCGGTCGATCAGGTGCGCCTGCGAGCAGAACGGCTGGGCCTTGCGGATGCGCCCGTGGCGCTTGCCGCGGAAACCAGCGTGGAAGACATCATCGCCACGCTGGAGGCCGGACCGCCCCCTGCCCTCGTCATCGTCGATTCCGTTCAGACGCTGTGGAGCGATCAGGTCGATTCTGCCCCCGGCACCGTTACCCAGGTGCGCGCGGCCGCGCAGGCCATGGTGCGCTTCGCAAAGAACTCGGGGGCGACCGTCGTCATCGTCGGGCACGTCACCAAGGACGGCCAGATCGCCGGTCCGCGCGTCGTGGAGCACATGGTGGACGCCGTGCTCTATTTCGAGGGCGATGGCATGCACCAATATCGCGTGCTGCGGGCGGTCAAGAACCGTTTCGGACCGACGGACGAAATCGGCGTCTTCGAGATGGGCGGTTCCGGGCTCGCCGAAGTGGCGAACCCCTCGGCGCTTTTCCTGGGCGACCGGAATGGCGCCAGCCCGGGCGCGGCGGTCTTTGCCGGCCTCGAGGGATCCCGCCCGTTGCTGATCGAGATCCAGGCGCTTGTGGCCCCCTCGCCGCTCGGCACGCCGCGGCGCGCTGTGGTCGGCTGGGAAACGAGCCGACTGTCCATGATCCTGGCCGTTCTGGAAGCGCGTTGCGGGGTGCGTTTCGGCCAGACCGACGTCTATCTGAATGTCGCCGGCGGCCTTCGTGTCAACGAGCCCGGCGCAGACCTTGCGGTAGCCGCAGCGCTCGTGTCCTCTCTCAGCGGGGTTGCCCTTCCCTCCGAGAGCGTCTATTTCGGCGAAGTGAGCCTCTCCGGGGCGATCCGACCGGTTGCCCAGGCATCGGTCCGGCTTCGCGAAGCCGGCAAACTGGGTTTCACCCGAGCCTACGTGCCGCGGGCAAACGTCAAGGACGAATCGGCGCGCGAGATGGCCGTGCACGGAATGGCGGAACTCGGGGATCTTGTTGCCGAGGTCGCGGCCGGGACCGGCGATGACGCCTGAGCCCTGCCGATGTTTGCATTGCCTTGTGCTCAATCGAGAAAAACGCCTCAGCGACCTCGTCGCGACAGGTCGAACGTGATATCGAGTTCTGCGACAAACCGCTGAGGAAGCGCGGGAGCCTGGCACGCCATGCCGATTACTCTTCTGGACGGAATTCTGATCGTCATCATGCTGATTTCAGCCGTGCTGGCGATGATCAGGGGCTTTGTGCGCGAGGTTCTGTCCATTGTCTCCTGGCTTGCGGCCGCTGTCGCTGCCTACAAGTTCTATGGCGTCCTTCTGCCATTCGCGAAGCAGTACATCTCGCACGAGCAGATCGCCCTCGGTGCGTCGGTGGCGACCATCTTCCTGGTGACCCTGATCATCGTCTCCTACATCACGATGAGAATCTCAGACTTCGTGCTGGACAGCCGCATCGGCGCGCTGGACCGCTCGCTCGGCTTCGTCTTCGGCGCAGCCCGGGGTCTTCTGCTGGTCGTCGTCGCGATGATGTTCTTCAACTGGTTCGTGCAGGAGCCGAAGCAGCCGGGCTGGATCGCCAATGCAAAGTCCAAGCCGCTGCTGAACTCGATCGGCCAGCGGTTGATTGCGGCATTGCCCGAGGATTCGGAGTCGAGCCTCATCAATCAGTTCCGCAAGCCCGGCGCAACGCGAGACGACGGCGCAGCCGCTCCCTCTTCAGAGAGCGACGACAATGCCGGTTATTCCGATCGCGAAAGAAGCGGAATCGAGCAGCAGATCGAAGCCTCGAAATCTGCCAATTGATCGAGTACCAGAAGTGCGAATAGTCAGGCGCGATGGTCGAGAAACCGTGACCGCAGCGCGATAGCCGGGCAATATGCCAGGCCCAGGAGTAGCCATGAGCGACAATACGCTTCCTTCCGTGTCCCCGGTGCTCGCCCAGCCCGACGACGCAAGGGAGGACGACCACTTTCATGACGAATGTGGCGTCTTCGGTGTCTATGAGCATCCTGACGCCGGTGCCCTGACTGCGCTGGGCCTGCATGCGCTTCAGCATCGCGGCCAGGAAGCAGCCGGCATTGTTTCTTTCGATGGCCGTCAATTCTACAACGAACGCCATATCGGCCTCGTTGGCGACAACTTCACCAAGCAATCGGTGATCGGACGGCTCAAGGGCAGCCGCGCCATCGGCCATACCCGCTATTCGACGACGGGCGCCCCGGTCCTGCGCAATGTCCAGCCGCTCTATGCCGAACTCGCCGGCGGCGGCTTTGCGGTCGCCCACAACGGCAACCTGACCAACGCTCAGACGTTGCAGAGGGCCCTGCAGGAACGCGGATCGATCTTCCAGTCCACGTCCGATACCGAGACGATCATCCATCTCGTCGCGATGAGCGCGAAAAGCGCCTTCGTCGATCGGCTCATCGATGCGCTGAGCCAGCTTGAAGGCGCCTATGCGGTCGTCGCCCTGTCTGAGAAGAAACTGATTGGCGCGCGCGATCCGCTCGGCGTGCGCCCGCTCGTCCTCGGCGATCTCGGCGGCACCTACGTGCTGGCGTCGGAGACTTGCGCACTCGACATCATCGGCGCTCATTACGTACGTGACGTCGAGCCGGGTGAGGTCGTCGTGATCACGGAGAACGGCCTTCAGAGCATGAAGCCGTTCCACACGACATCCAACCATTCGCGCTTTTGCATCTTCGAGTACGTCTACTTCGCCCGTCCCGATTCCTCGGTGAACGGCACCAATGTCTATTCGGTGCGCAAGCGTATCGGCGAGGAACTGGCCCGCGAATCCGGCGTGGATGCCGATATCGTCGTTCCGGTTCCCGATTCCGGCACGCCGGCGGCCATCGGCTACGCGCAGGAAGCAGGCCTGCCGTTCGAACTCGGCATCATCCGCAACCATTATGTCGGCCGAACCTTCATCCAGCCCACCGACTCCATCCGCCACATGGGTGTGAAGCTGAAGCACAATGCCAACCGGGCGATGCTCGACGGCAAGCGCGTGGTGCTGGTGGACGATTCAATCGTGCGCGGCACCACCTCGCTCAAGATCGTGCAGATGGTGCGCGAGGCGGGTGCCAAGGAAGTGCACATGCGCATTGCGTCGCCGCCGACGCGGGATTCCTGCTTCTACGGCGTCGACACCCCCGAAAAGTCGAAGCTGCTCGCATCGCGCATGTCGATCGAGGAGATGGCGGACTACATCAAGGTCGACAGCCTCGCCTTCCTCTCCATTGATGGCCTTTACCGCGCGGTTGGCGAAGCGGGGCGCAACGGCGACGCGCCGCAATATTGCGACGCCTGCTTCACGAGCGACTATCCGACCTCTCTCACGGATCGCTCCGGAGGTGCGGAGGTTCGCCAGCTCAACCGTCTTGTCGAGGTCAGCTGAACGTCTTTCCTCGCGAATATCCTTCCTCCTCCTGCACGGAGTCGCTCGACCATGGCCAAACGGTTCGAAGGAAAGCTCGCCGTCGTGACCGGTGCGTCACGCGGTATCGGTTACCAGCTGGCCAAGGGGCTCGCGGCGGAAGGCGCACATATCGTTGCGATCGCCCGGACGGTCGGCGGGCTTGAGGATCTGGACGACGAAATTCAGGCGGCCGGCGGGAGCGCCACGCTCGTACCGCTCGACCTCATGGATTTCGAGGCAATAGACCGTCTCGGCGCCTCCATCTACGAGCGATGGGGCAAGCTCGACATGCTTGTCGGCAATGCCGGGCTCTTAGGGATTCTTTCGCCGGTCGGCCACATAGACCCGAAGGACTTCGAAGAGGTCATGGCGGTCAACGTGACCGCCAACTACCGGCTGATCCGCTCGCTCGATCCGCTCCTGCGCGCTTCCGACGCCGGCCGCGCCGTGTTCATTTCCTCAGGTGCAGCCCACAAGTGCAAGCCGTACTGGGGCATTTATTCGGTCTCAAAAGCCGCGCTCGAAGCACTGGTACGCACCTACGCAGGCGAAACGGCGACGACGAGCAAGGTGAGGGCCAACCTCGTCAATCCCGGTCCGATGCGCACAGCCATGCGCGCCAAGGCCATGCCGGGGGAAGATCCGGAAACCCTGCCGCATCCGAGCGAAATCGTCGGTCCGATTATGGACCTGCTGTCTCCGGCCTTCGACGAGACGGGCGCGCTCTACGATTTCCCGAGCCGACAGCTCCACAGCTTTGTCGCTGAATAGATCGCGCGCTCCAGCCATAGTAGCCGAAGCACCTTTTGGCCAAACGGGTCGATCCGACCCGTTTGGCGCTTTTTGTGGCTACCGCTTCTTCTTCGCCTTGTTCGCGTAAGGATTTTCGCCTTTGCGGAAGGAAAGCCTGATCGGCGTGCCCGGAAGCTTGAAGGTTTCGCGGATGCCGTTCACCAGATAGCGAAGGTACGCTTCCGGCAGCTGTTCAGGCCTCGAACAGAACACCACGAAATGCGGCGGACGTGTCTTTGCCTGCGTCAGATACCGCAACTTGATGCGCCGGCCGGCGACCGCCGGGGGCGGGTGATGCGCGACCACGCCTTCCAGCCACTTGTTGAGCCGGGCCGTGGAGACGCGCGCGTTCCACATCTTGTAGGCGTCGAAGACCGCCTCCATGAGCTTGTCGAGGCCCTGCCCCGTCGTCGCCGAAATCGGCACCATGGCGACGCCGCGCACCTGGTTCAGATATCGCTCGGCCTGGTACTTGATTTCCGTCCAGACCTCGGTGCGGTCCTCGATCGTGTCCCATTTGTTGAAGGCGATGACCAGAGCCCGGCCTTCCCGCTGAACGAGATCGATGATCTGCAGATCCTGCTTTTCGAACGGAATGTTCGCGTCGAGCGTGACGACCACGACCTCGGCAAACTTGATTGCCCGCAACGCATCCGCAACCGAGAGCTTTTCGAGCTTTTCCTGAACGCGGGCCTTGCGGCGCATGCCGGCCGTGTCGAACAGCTTCACATGCCGCTCGCGCCAGACCCAGTCCACCGAGATGGAATCGCGCGTGATGCCCGCTTCCGGTCCGGTCAGCAAGCGATCCTCGCCAAGGAGCTTGTTGATCAGCGTCGACTTGCCGGCATTCGGCCGCCCCGCGATCGCGACGCGCAGCGGCCGCTCGACGGTTCCAGCGGGTTCGTCATCGTCCTCATCCTCGCCATCCGGATCGATGGCGATGTCCGTTTCGGCCTCGTCAGCCGGCTCCTCCGCCGCTTCCAGCTTCTCGAATTGCTCGCGAAGCGCACTGTAGAGCTCGGAAAGCCCTTCGCCGTGCTCGGCGGAAATGGGCACAGGCTCGCCGAGGCCGAGCGAATAGGACTCATAGATGCCCGGCTCGCCTGCCCGCCCTTCGGCCTTGTTGGCGAGCAGGATCACGGGCCGGGCGATCTTCCGCGCGACTTCCGCGAAATGCGCATCGAGCGGCGTAACGCCGGCGCGGGCGTCGATCACGAACAGAACGACATCGGCGTCCTGGATCGCCTCTTCGGTCTGCTGACGCATGCGGCCGGCAAGGCTCGCCTTGTCCGCATCCTCCAGCCCGGCCGTATCCACGATGGTGAAACGCAGGTCGCCGAGACGCGCCTCGCCGGGCCGGCGATCACGGGTAACGCCGGGCGTATCATCGACCAGCGCCAGGCGCTTGCCGACAAGACGGTTGAACAGGGTCGACTTGCCCACATTGGGACGGCCAATAATCGCGACGGTCGCGTTCACGCCCTTCGCTCCTCAATCATGACGATGGACCGCAGGTACGCGGCCGATTGGCGTGCGGAATACACGAAAATGGCCGGCGCGCGAAGGGCACGCCGGCCTTTTGTTGTTCGAGAGTCTGGCGTCGTCAGTTGTAGGCGACGATATCGCCCTTGCCTTCCACAACGATCAGGCGGCCTCCGGCGATGATCGGCGCCATGTAGGTCGGCTCGGACGTCTCACGGTTGGCAATAATCGCTCCGTTCTCGGGATTGACCTGTGCCATGCGGCCGTCACTTGAGAACATCCAGAGCTTGTTGCCCGCAAGAACCGGACCAGCCCAGTTCGACTGCTTCTTCTTCGTGCGCACGACGGGAAGCTGGGTCACCCACATCGGCTCACCGTTCTTCAGGTCCAACGCAACCAGCCGGTCGTTGAGATCGATCAGGAAAACGGCATTGCCCGCCACCGCGGGCGTATGCACGCCCCCGATATCCTGATCCCAGATCCGCTCGCCGGTTTTCAGGCTGACACCGATCGTGCGGCCGGCGACGCCGGTCGCGACCACGGTGCCACCCGCAATGACGGGGCTCGCAGACACATCCGCCAGACCGGAGATCGCCTGCGTACGGTAGGACCGGCTGACGGCGTCCGACCATTTCGGCGTTCCGTCCTTGGCATCAACCGCAGTCACTTCGCCGGAAGAGAAAGGCACGACCACCGTGTCGCCGGAAACCGCCGGATTGGCGGATGAAAGCAGACCGGCGGTCTCGGGAATTCCAGCATAGGACCAGACCTGCGAGCCGTCTTCCTCGTTGATGGCAACAATCTCGTTGGTCTGCGTCACGACATAGACCTTGCCGCCCGCAGCCGTCGGCGCCCCGCGAGCCGGAGCATCGAGCGGCACCGTCCACAGCTTCGCGCCGTTGCCGGGGTTGAGCGCCACGAGCGCGCCATAGCCCGTGGCGGCAAAGACCTTGCCATTGTCGGCGGCGACGCCGCCGCCAAGAGCCGTATCGCTTTCGCCATCGGGCCGAAGCACGACTTTCCACTGACGTCCGCCATTGCTGGAGAATGCCGTGACATCGCCATTCTGCTCATAGACGTAGATACGTCCCTGGTAGAAGATCGGCCGCGCGGAAACCCGCGGCGCGGAACTGCCGAAGGTCGAGAGCTTGTAGGACCCGCCTCCGCCCAGCGAGGCCTTCCAGGCGCGCGCGCCGTTGCCGGCAAACGCCACGTGCCCCGGATTGTTGGCGGCGTTTCCGCCTGCCTGGCTCCATTCGCCCATGGCGTGTGCAGCCGGAATGGACGGAGTTTTCTTCTCGATCCCGGCGCTCTGGAGCGCGTCGGCGCCCTTGAACAGCGGCTCGCGCTGGCCCGGGAGGATCTCCTCCTTCTCGGCAAACGGATTAAGCGAGGATATCGAGGAACAGCCTCCGAGCAGCGCGGCTGCCAGGACGGCCGCCGTCACCACACGGATAGGCTTGCCGTGGCCGGCGGCGTCGCGAGGGGTACGCTTGCTCATCACTGGGTCTTTTCCTTGTCCGTGGCGGCCTTGCCTTCGTCGGAGGCGACTTCAGGCCCCTTCGCCGCCTGGATGAGCGCCTGCATCATCCGCGCCCTTGTATTCACGTCGGCCGGCGCTTCCCTGTCTTCCAGGATCATCGCATTCCACTTGCCGGCGCCGTCCATGTCTCCGGCCTTCCAGGCGGCAAGGCCCAGGATTTCCCAGGCGGCCGCCCGCAACGCATTGGCCGCGTCCGCAAGGCGTTCGACGCGCGCCTTGACCTGATCGCGGCTCTCCAGATCGACGGCAAGATATCCGGCGCGTATGGCCGCGATGTCCCGGTATCGTCCATCGAGCGACGTATCGTCGGCGATCTCGCCGAACGCCTTGAGCGCTCCTTCCTTGTCCCCCGAAGCGGCGAGCTCGCTAGCCGTCCGCATACGGGCGAGCATCGGATAACCACCAAGAGAACCGGAGAGTTTGGCAAGATCCTGACGCGCCGCATCGTGATCGCCGGCATCGCCCTCCTCGATCGCAGTCAGGAGAACGTCACCGGCCGCAGCCGATTTCTGTGCCTGCTGATATTCCCAGAACCGGTAGCCACCGGTCCCAACCACGATCAGAACCGCAACGCCGATGATGTAGGGCGCGAACCGCTTCCACAGCTTGCCATAACGATCGCGCCGAAGGTCTTCATCGACCTCGCGAAAAATGTCGGACATCGAACCTCGCTCGAAACTTCCTCAAGATCCCCGGCTCCCCAAGGCGAGCCGGAGCAATTCCGACTGAGGGATCCGTACTTTGCATGGCTCCGCTCTCACAAGGAAGACGGACCCGAACGCCGCCGGACCATACATGCTCCCCCCCGGCGACGCAATCTGACGGGCCGGCACGCGGCCGCCCGAAACGCGCCATCGCCCTCATGCGTCGAGGTCATGGCGAATTTACGGCCGGCACGGGCGGAAATTGCAGGACTTACTCGCCCGACGCGAGCTTTTTCGGCATGCCATAGACATATTCCGGCGCCGGGAAGGTACGCGCGCGCACTTCCTGCGCATAATCGCCCACAGCGGAATCGATGGCGTCAGCAAGCCTGCCGAATGTCTTGACGAATTTCGGAACGCGTGGCGAAAGCCCCAGCATGTCCTCCAGAACCAGGATCTGTCCGTCGCAGGCGCTCGATGCACCAATCCCGATCGTCGGAATCGCGATCTGTTGCGTGATCCGCGCAGCGAGCGGTTCCACGAGTCCTTCAAGGACAACTCCGAAAGCTCCCGCCTCCGCGACCGCTGCCGCGTCGGCCTCAATTTCCGGCCACTTTGCCTCGTCGCGCCCCTGAACCTTGAAGCCGCCCATCGTGTTGACGGACTGGGGTGTGAGGCCGACATGGGCGAGGACCGGCACGCCGCGCTCCGTGAGATAGCGCACGGTCGGGGCGATGTGGCGTCCGCCTTCGAGCTTTATGGCGCCGCAACCCGTCTCCTTCATCACACGGGCGGACGTGCGAAATGCCTGTTCGGGGCTTTCCTCATACGAACCGAACGGCAGATCGACGACGACCAGAGCACGCTCCGAACCGCGCACCACTGACTGGCCGTGCAGGATCATCATTTCAACGGTGACGGGGATGGTCGATTCCAGACCGTGCATCACCATGCCGAGCGAGTCGCCGACGAGCATGAAATCGGCGTGACGATCGATGAGGCGCGCCGTGTGCGCATGATAGGCGGTCAACGACACGATCGGCTCGCCTCCCTTGCGGTTGGCGATATCCACCGCCGTCAGGCGGCGGGTCTGTGCGTGTGCCGACATGGCAACTGTCCTCCAGATACAGATACGATCATTCGAATTTGGTCGCTCGCTCCCGAACTCGCCTCAAGCGAGAATGGGAACGCCGATCAGCCAGAGATGGAGCTTCCAGACAAAGGCCGCGTAGAGTGCGCCGCCAATGACCACCGCAAGGATGTCGTTTCGAAGCGATCCCCGCACAGGTTCCGGTGCGGGACGCCGCTTCAGCGAAATCCGGTCGTAGACGCCCCAGGCGAGGAACGTGCCGAATAGAACGAGCGAGGCCACATCGCCATTCACCAGCAGGTGCGCCAGAGCCCACGTCTTCACCGCTGTGATCATGGGGTGCTTCACCGTCGCCTTGATCCGCCCCGGCAGATAGGTGGCCGGCAAAAGGATGAAGGCGAAGAGCATCAGCAGCATCGCGATGTGCCGCGTCCAGGCAGGAGGATAATAGAGTACAGGCACGCCTTCCGATCTTGCCAGGCCAAAACCGTAGACGATGAGCACGAAACCGAGCAGCGACAGGATCCCGAATGCTGCCCTGTAGCCGCGAGCCCCCAGACGCCCGACGAGCGCCGCCCGCAAGGCCGGTCGCGCCGGCACCGCGTGCGCGCCGACGAAAACGACCAGTCCAAGAACGAGAATTTCCATTGTCATACCCCTCCCGGCCATCTTCGCGGTACCGCGCCTGCCGCCACGCCTTGCCGCTCTATAGCAAAATTAGCGGACCTTCGGGAGGGCGGATCAGCGCATCCGCCCCTTGTCACCGCAACCAGCAAACCGCGCATCTGTAATCATCTATTCACCTCCCACGACTATTCTCGCCATGGCAATTTACTTGGAAGAGTCGTGACATGGACTACTCGGACCGGCGCAAGTCGCACCGCAAGCGGATGCTGCAAGGCGGCAAGATCGTCTACGGGCGCAGCGCCCTGCTGATCGACTGCCTGATCCGCGATCTGTCGGAGGAAGGCGCGCGCCTCAAGGTCGCCAACGCTCGCGACGTTCCAGACAACATCCGTCTGTTCAACAGTGGCGACAACACGCTTATCGATGCGGAAGTCGTCTGGCGCTCGCCGCGTGAAGTGGGCATCCGCTTCAACGGCACGTACAGCTCCGTCACCGAAAGCGACGATCCCAAGATCCGGAACCTGCGCTTCCACAACTGATCCCTCTCCGTGCCCTGGGGCCACGCCTCCCGCAATCGATGCCGCAGCGTCCTTGCGGGCGCGACGAGCCACACCGGCACTCCCCCTGCGCGCCGCGAAGTGGTCTCAGTCACACTTTTCTTTACCGATAGCGCTTAACATGCCCGAACGTCAGACATGTCTGGGGGGCATCCATGTTTCGCAAGCTTATCCTCTCTGCCTGCTTGTCCATCGGCCTGATGGCAACGGCCCACGCGAGCGCCAACTTCGGATTGGGTTACGAAGGTCCAAGCATCGTCGCTGTCGTCGATCTCTCCGATCAGCGGCTCAGCGTGTACAATGAAGGGATCCTTCTGCATAAATGGAAGGTATCCACGGCCCGGCGGGGATACATCACGCCCGTAGGTCGCTATCAGCCGTACCGCATCCACAAGATGTGGCGCTCGCGAAAATACGACAACGCGCCGATGCCCTATTCGGTCTTCTTCCACAAGGGCTGGGCCGTCCATGGAACGAACGCGATCCGCCGTCTTGGCAGCCCAGCCTCGCACGGCTGCGTGCGGCTCGATCCGAAGAATGCCAGAACGCTCTACCGGCTTGTGCGTCAGTACGGCATGAACGACGTCGAGATCGTGATCCGCCAGTAGTTGCCTGGATCAAGACTTCCAACCGAACCCGGCTGGTCAGACGCGCTTTTCAAAATAGCGAACGCGCTTGCCACGCTCTTCGAGGAGGGCTGTGCCGATCTCCTCGAACCCAAGCGCAGCATGAAAGGCGTCCGAAGCGGGGTTCGGCGGCTCTGCATTGACCTCGCAAACGACCCGCGGCGCGCCGAGTTCCCGCGCATGGGTGAACACATGCGCATACAGCCGGCGCGCAAACCCCTTTCCGCGCTCGCTCGGATCGACACAAACCCGGTCGATATAGACGAAGCGATCGAAGCGGTCCTGAAACCACCGAAAATTCGGACTTTCGTATTGCGCATTTTCGCCGACGGCGAGAACGAAGGCCCTCCCTGCACCGATCCGCGCGGCAACGCAGCATTCCGTGACAAGTTTCCGCATCTCGGGCGCCGTCAGGTAGCTCAGTTCCGTCGCATGCGCATTGTTGAGGTGCAGCAGCGGCGCTTCCTCATCGATATCTGCAGCATCGATGGCGATTATGTCAGCGGGGACCGTCGAAGAAGTCATCGTCACTCACTCTGCGCAGGCGCAAGGTTTACGGTGCAGACGGAAAAGTCGCCTGATCCGCGAACATGTTTCCGGCCGGGCAGCACGCCACCCGGCCGGCCGATGATCAGGCGACGCGCGCCAGATCGTTAGAGCGATCGGTTCGATCAGACCTTGGAGCCCTCGCCGTCCGCGGCGGCCTCCTCCGCGCCGTCCTTCGTCCCGCCGTTGTCTTTCTGCTTGCCGGGGAAGACCCGCCGCACGAGCACGAACAGCAGCGGCGCGAAGAAGACGCCAAGCACGGTGGAGGCGATCATGCCGCCCATCACGGCGATACCGATCGCGTTCTGGCTACCAGACCCCGCCCCGTTAGCAATGGCCAGCGGCAGCACGCCGAGGATGAAGGCAAGCGAGGTCATCAGGATCGGCCGTAACCGCTGCCGTGCTGCTTCCAGCGTGGCGCCCAGCAGATCCTTGCCCTGCTTCTGCCACTCCAGCGCGAACTCCACGATCAGAATGGCGTTTTTCGCCGCCAGACCGATGGTCGTGAGCATACCGACCTTGAAGTACACGTCGTTCGACTGGTCAAAGAGAAGCGCCGCGATCAGGGCGCCGAGAATACCGATCGGAACAGTCAGCATCACGGCAAACGGAATGCTCCAGCTCTCGTACAGCGCAGCGAGAGCCAGGAACACGACCAACGTCGAAACCGCATAAAGGTAGATGGCTTGATTGCCAGCAATCTGCTCCTGCGCCGACAACCCGACCCATTCGAAGCTGTAGCCTTGAGGCAGGGTCTTGATCAGCCGCTGAATCTCGTCCATCGCCTGACCGGAGCTGGCTCCAGCCGCGGCGCTGCCCTGGATCTCGACGGCGGAGAGGCCGTTGAAACGTTCGAGCCGCGGCGAACCGTAGGTCCAGTTTCCCACCGCAAACGCCGAGAACGGCACCATGTCATTATCGGAATTCCGGACATACCACTTGTCTATGTCTTCCGGCTGCATGCGGTATTTCGCATCGCCCTGCACATAGACCGACTTGATACGAGTTTCGTAAATGAAGTCGTTGACGTATGTCCCTCCCCAGGCCGTCGACAGCGTGTCATCGATGTCGGAAAGATCGAGTGAATAGGCGCTCGCCTTCTCTTCATCGATATCGACGTGGTACTGAGCGGAATCCTCCATGCCATTCGGACGGGTATTGGCGAGAAGCGGGCTCTGCGCCGCCTTGCCAAGCAACTGGTTGCGCGCGGCAATCAGTTTCTCATGCCCCTGCCCGGCTGCATCCTGAAGATATAGGTCGAAACCGCTGGTGACGCCGAAACCGGGAATCGCCGGAGGCGCAAGGGCAAAGACCTGCGCATCCTTGAATTGCGAGAAGATCCGCATCGCCCGCCCGGCAATCGCGTTGGCCGATGCCTCGGGGGTTTTCCGTTCATCGAAATCCTTCAGGCGGATAAACATGAGGCCGACGTTCTGCCCCTGACCGCCGAAGCCAAAACCGGCCACGCTCATCACGCCCTGCACGTACTTGCTCTCGTCTTCCAGGAAGTGCTTGGTCGCCTGGTCGATTACGGCATTCGTCTGGAGCGAGGTAGCGCCCTGCGGAAGCTGAATGCTGGTGAGCAGGATGCCCTGGTCTTCCTGTGGAATGAACGCGCTCGGCACTTTACCGAACATGTATCCAGCCGCACCAATCATGGCGACGAAGATGACAATGAACGGAATAGGCCGCATAAGCATTCCGCGCACGCCATTGCGATAACCGCGCGTTGTGCGATCGAAACCACGGTTGAAGAGCCCGAAGATACCCTTTTCCTTGGCCCCTTCCTTCGGGCGCTTCAGGATCGTCGCGCAGAGCGCCGGCGTGAGGATCAACGCCACCAGAACCGAAAGGACCATGGCCGTCACGATCGTCACGGAGAATTGACGATAGATGACGCCCACCGAACCGCCAAAGAACGCCATCGGAATGAACACGGCAGACAGGACCGTCGCGATACCGACGAGCGCGCCCGTGATCTCCTGCATGGACAGGATCGTGGCCTGCTTCGGCGAGACGTCTTCATCCTCCATAACGCGCTCGACGTTTTCAACCACGACGATGGCGTCATCGACGAGAAGACCGATTGCGAGCACCATGGCAAACATGGTGAGCGTGTTGATCGAATACCCGAAGACCGCCAGCATTCCGAAGGTTCCGAGCAGAACCACGGGGACGGCAAGCGTTGGGATGAGCGTCGCACGGAAGTTCTGCAGGAAGACGAACATCACCACGAAGACGAGGACAATGGCCTCGAACAACGTGCGCACCACTTCCTCGATCGAAAGCTCAACAAACGGCGTCGTATCGTAGGGGTAGACGACCTCAACCCCGGACGGCAGGGTCGGCGAGACATCGGCGATGACGTCCTTCACCGCAGCCGCGGTACTGATCGCATTGGCCCCGGTTGCTAGATAGACCGCAAGGCCAGCGGCGGGCATGCCGTTATATTTGGAGACCGTGTTGTAGCTGTCGGAACCGACTTCAACACGGGCCACGTCGTTCAGACGAACCAGCGAACCATCGGTCGACGATTTCAGGATGATATTCTCGAACTGCGAGACGGTCTGAAGACGGCTTTTTGCCGTTACGGTTGCGTTCAGCAACTGCCCGTTGACCTGAGGACGCGCGCCAAGCTGTCCGGCCGAGACCTGGGTATTTTGCGCCTTGATAGCCGACGTCACATCGCTCGGCATAAGCGAGTATTTCTCGAGCTTCGACGGATCGAGCCAGATCCGCATGGCATATTCCGCGCCGAACAGGCGTGTCGAGCCAACCCCCTCAAGTCGACTGATACGATCATCGAGATTGCTGTCGACCCAGTCTGACAAGTCGGTGTTGGTCAGTGTGCCGTCCTTCGACACGAAACCGATCACCATCATGAAGCTATCGGAGGACTTGGTGACCGTAACACCCGTATTCGTGACAGCCTGCGGTAGCTGGCTTTCGACCAGTTGCAGCTTGTTCTGCACCTGCATCTGGGCAACGTCCGGATCCGCTTCGTTGGTGAACGTCAGCGTTATCGAGGAACTGCCGGTCTGCGACGAGGTCGACGTCATATAGTCGAGATAGTCGATGCCGGTCATACCCTGCTCGATCACCTTGGTGACCGTATTCTCGACCGTCTGCGCGTCCGCCCCCGTATAGGTGGCGGAAATCCGGACTGTTGTCGGAGAGATCTGAGGATATTGCGAGATCGGAAGCGAATAGAGCGCCAGAAGCCCGCCGAGCATAACGGCGATCGCAAGCACGGCGGCGAAGATTGGCCGCTCAATGAAGAAGCGCGACATGGAGCGGTCCTCAGTTTTTCTTCGCAGCGGGTGCGCTGCCGTGGTCGCTCGCGCCCCCACCACTCGCATCCGATGAATTGACTTCGGCCGGATCCACGCTCCTCGTCCTCACCTCCTGGCCAGCCGAAACTTTCGAGAAACCCTCCACGATCAGCATGTCATCCGCGGATATCCCGCCGTCCACCAGCCAGTTATTGCCGACCGAGCGTTGAACCGACAGCGTACGGACCTCGACCTTGCCGTCCTTGTTGACGAACTTCGCCGTAGCGTCGCCTTCAGGCGTGTGCGAGACGACATTCTGAGGCACGAGGAAGCTGCCCTCCGCGATGCCTTCCTCGATGATGCCACGCACATACATGCCCGGAAGGAGAAGATGGTCGGGGTTCGGAAACCGTAGCCGGACCGTGAACGTGCCGGTCGTGGTGTTTATCGCCGTCTCCCGAAACTCCAGCGAGCCGTTCATGTCGTACATGGAGCCGTCTTCCATAAGCAGCTTGACGGCGACGTTGTCACCGGAAGTCTTGACGCGCCCTTCTTTTACCGAACGCTGCAGCCGAAGCAGATTGGTGCTCGACTGGGTGACATCGACGTTGATGGGATCAAGCGTACGGATCGTGGTAAGCGCGGTGTCCTGATCGGCCGTCACGAGTGCACCGACCGTGACGGTCGAAGCATCGACGCGACCGGAAATCGGCGCTTTCACCTGCGTGTAATCGAGGCTGATCCGCGCCTTTTCAACGTCCGCTTTCGCTGAGGCCACTTCCGCCTTCGCCTGAAGCAGGTCCGAGCGCGAATCTTCATAGTCCTGCTGTGCGACAGCCTCCTGCTTCACCAGATTTTGGTAGCGGTCGAACTTGGACTGGGCACTGGGCACGGCAGCCTCAGCTTTCTGCAAGCTGGCCTTTGCCGAGTCGTAGGCCGCCTGATAGCTCGAAGGATCAATCTGATAGAGAACGTCGCCCTCTTGGACTTCGCTGCCTTCCTTGAACAGCCGCTTCAGGATGATTCCGCCCACCTGTGGGCGCACTTCCGCAACAAGCGACGCCGAGGTGCGGCCTGGCAGTTCCGCCGTTATGGCAACCGTCTGAGGCTCCATCGCGATAACGCCGACCTCATACTTTTCCATCGGCGCACTTTGCGCTGTCTGCTGCTTCTGATCATCGCATGCTGCAAGCCCCAGGCACGCAAACCCCACGATCACGGCGCCGACCAGAGGGCGACGGCGAATTTTCGAACCGATTGCAGAAGAGATCACGACCTGATCCTTGTTGAAAGCACAGCGAGACGGAGGCACGCATTTGTCTCAGGGCACGCCGCACCTATTTACAAAACTCCAGTTTCCCATTAGCCACTCACCTAATCCGTGTCAACGATTGGGATTTTCTGACAGTGCCGCGCGAACAGGGCCGAAGAGTCATGTCGAGAAACACTGCCGTTGCGACAGGAAATGCGCAGAAAGAGGGGCTCCGGTCGAGGGGACGGCCGAAGCTCAAGCCGGACTGCGTTCAAAGGCAGGAGATTTTGGAGGCAGCCAAGGATCTGTTTCTAACGCGCGGCTATGGCAAGACAACGACAGACGATATCGCGGCACAATGTGGAATTTCAAAGCGCACGCTCTACAGGCTTTACCAAAGCAAGATCGACCTTTTCGCGGGGATCATAGAATCCCATCGGTCCCAGATGTTCGTGCTGCCCAAAGGTCGTCAGGACATTTCAGCCACCGTAGCGCTGGAATACATGTTCCGCATCGATCTCACCCCTCAGGAGGAGGCTGAGACCGAAGAACTTCTCGGCATCGTGGCTACAGAATCTGATCGATGTCCAGAGCTGCGCGAGATCGTGAGGCAACACGGAGCGGAAGTGGCCATTGCCCAATTGGCTCACTGGCTGTCAGACCGGCATAATGCCGGCGAAGTCACTATCGACGACCCACACGCTTGCGCACAGATTCTTATGGATATGGTGTTTGGCACCCTTGGCAAGCACCTTCCCGAACGCCCGTCCCTCCCTAGAGGTCAGGCCCGGATCGAGCACATACGGCGCTGTATCTCGATCTTTCTCCATGGCGTGGCCGCAGATCGCACCCATTAGGAATAATTGCCGCCCGAACAAAGAACTCGGAGAAGGCGCGCAGACTCCCCGCCCCCTCGAGATCCGAACTTCGCCCCGTCACTGGTTCAGGCCATTTCGGCCAATCTCGGCGCAATCTTGCGAGCCTCGTCGATGAGAGCCGCGGTTAGCGGCGGCTGGGGATCGCGCTGGGCGACGACGAGGCCGATCAGCCGCGTGACCTCGGGCGCCACCAACGGAATGGCCCGTATCGAAGACGGCAGATCCAACGCTTCCACCATGATGTGGGGCATGATCGTCGACCAAACACCCGAGCCAAGGTGGGTCTTGATCACGATGATCGAGTTCGATTCGAGCTTAGGATGAATGTCGATTCCCGCTTCCGTGAACACCTGATCGATGATGCGTCGGTTCTGCATGTCACGAGAAAGCAGGCACAGCGGCAGGCTCGCCGCCTCTTCCCAGGTCACGGACTTGCGATCCCTGAACGGCCCGTCGCTCGACGTCACCAGATGATAGCGCTCTCGGTAAAGCGGGACCTCATAGACGCGGCCGAGCGGTTCGTTATCCAGATACGTGATCCCCGCATCCAGCTGCAGATTGTCGATGCGGCCGAGGATATCTGTAGACGTGTGGGAGGATATCGTCAGTTCTATCCCCGGATGGACGGCCCATAATGCAGACGTATGCCTGACCATGACCGGCAACGCGGTTGGAATCGCACCGATCCTGAGATGACCGATATCCCCCTGTTTCATCGTCTCCACGTCGGCACGCATGGCATTCATGTCGCCGACGATCCGTCGCGCCCATTCCAGAACCCTCTGACCTTCGGCGGTGAAACCGAAGAACCGCGAACCGCGGTCGACCAGTGGGATACCGAGGGTGTTCTCAAGCTGCTTTATCGCCGCGGAGAGGTTGGGCTGGGAAACCCCACATGCCTGGGCGGCCCGGCCGAAATGCTTCTCCCGGGCAAGAGCCAGCAGGAATTCAAGTTTCTCTTCCATGCGGAACCATTTCAGATTGTGGAGGGCCATATCGGCTAAAAATTTTAAACCGAGTATGGCCTCCGAGGGAAAGAAGCCCATTGAGGGAGGTCAAGACATCCTGGTCGGGAGGGTAACCTCGATCGCTCATCGGCGTTGGCGCGCTCCTCGTTTTCGGGAAGAAGCGCCGCGGGGTCCGTCGCTTATGCGACTTCCAGTTCGACCAGTTGCATCTCGTCGCCGCCGATCGGATCCAGACTGTATCCTCCACACTGCGGACAGGAGGAAAGACGCGATTCAACAGAGACCTCAGCTCCGCATTCCAGGCATTTCGCGATGCCCTGCGGCTGCTCGATCTCCAACAGCGCGCCTTCAGCGAAGGTCTGTCTGCTGGTGACATCGAAGGCGTAGCGCAACGATTCGGGGTCCAGGCAGCTGAAGCGGCCGATCGAGAGCTTGAGCCTGCGCACTTGATCGAATCCCCTCGCCTTTCGTTCACGCGACAGAATGCGAAACAGGGAATCGCAAATCGTGAGTTCATGCATGGCCGACCTCTGTCCATATGTCCCGAAGTGCTCGTTCCTTCTCGGCCGGGCCTCGTTAGGGATAGGAGGCCCGGCAACACCGAAGGCCGAATGACCTGATCGGTTCAGGCGGCGGGGCGTCTCGAAGACCGCGAGCCTGACCGATACTTGATAGATTTTGCAAGTCCGGTGGCGAACGGCCGCCCGCGTCGGTAAACCGACGGGGCGGCCGATCATCTCATTGACCCGATTGTCTACCGGGCCTCAGGCGTGCTCAGGCGCACGAAGCTCCGAAGCGTTCTCCACGGCTCCGCTGAGGTTGCCCTTCAGCGTCGCATAGAGTTCCTGAACATGGTTCTCGGCCCAGACCTGATCGTCGATCGATTCCAGCTTGACGGCGGAATACTTGTATTCCGGCGTCTTGGATGTCGGGTCGAAGCTCTCACCCGTCAGTTCGTTGCAGGCACCGATCCACCACTGGTAGGTCATGTAGACAGCACCCTTGTTGGTGCGCTCGGTGATCTTCGCCCGGGTGATGATCTTGCCCCGACGGGACGAGACGTAGACGAGTTCCTTGTCCTTGATGCCGAGCCGCTTGGCATCCTCGGGATTGATCGTCACAAAGCCCGGCTCGTCCGCCAGCGTCTGCAATGCCGAGCAGTTGCCCGTCATCGAGCGGCAGGAGTAGTGCCCGACCTCGCGGACCGTGCAAAGGACCATCGGGAAATCGTCGTCCGTCTGGTCCATCGGCGGATGCCATTCGCAGGCGTAGAGCAGACCCTTGCCATTCGGGCGCTGGAACTTGTTGCCCTCATAGAGGTACTTGGTTCCGTGGGCGTCATCCAGGTCCGTGCACGGCCACTGAACGTAGCCGAGGCCTTCCATTTTTTCGTACGTGGCACCGTAATAGATCGGGGTCAGCTCGCGCAGCTCGTCCCAGATCTCCTTGGTGTTCTCGTAGTGCATCGGGTAGCCCATCGCCGTGGAGATTTCGGAGATGATCTGCCAGTCGTGCTTGCACTCGCCCTTCGGCGGCACCGCCGCTTCGAAGCGCTGGAACGTACGGTCGGCGGCGGTGAACACGCCTTCATGCTCGCCCCAGGACGTCGCAGGCAGAACCAGGTCGGCGAACATCGCCGTCTTGGTCATGAAGATGTCCTGAACGATGACAAACTCCATGCCTTCCAGCGACTCGCGAACCGCGGTCAGATCCGGATCGGTCTGGGCCGGGTCTTCGCCCATGATGTAGTAGCCCTTGAGCTTGCCTTCCTTCACCAGATGCGGAACATCGGTGACCATGGCGCCGATCTTGTCCGGCAGCTCCTTCACGCCCCAGCGCTTGGCAAACTTCGCGCGGATCTTCGCATCGGTAACAGGCTGATAGCCCGGGAAGACGTTGGGAAGCACGCCCAGGTCACAAGACCCCTGAACGTTGTTCTGGCCACGGACCGGGCCGACGCCCACATTCGGACGGCCGAGATTGCCGGTCAGCAGCGCCAGACCCGACAGGCCCTTCACGACATCCACGCCCATCGTCCACTGCGTGACACCCATGCCCCACAGAATGGTGGCCGTCGGCGCGGCTGCGTAGATACGCATCGCCTCGCGAATATCGTCCGGATCGAGGCCGGTGATGTCGGCAACGTATTCCGGCGTGTATTTGGAGACGATCTTCTTGTACTCGTCGAACCCTTCGGTGTGCTTGGCGACGAATTCCTTGTCGTAGAGGCCTTCGGTGATCAGAACATTGGCGAAGGCGTTGACCAGCGCCATGTTCGAGCCGTTCTTCAGCGGCAGATAAAGATCGGCAAGACGCGCCGTCTCGATCTTGCGGGGATCGCAGACGATGATCTTGGCGCCCTTTTCCTTGGCCTCGATAACGCGACGCGCGATGACCGGATGGCTGTCGGCAACGTTGTAGCCGAAGACCAGCAGGCATTCGGTATCGCCGATCTCCTGGATCGAGTTCGACATGGCACCGTTGCCGAGCGTGACGGCGAGGCCGGCGACCGACGGCGCATGGCAGACGCGAGCGCAGTTGTCGACGTTGTTGGTGCCGATGGCAGCGCGGGTGAACTTCTGCATGACGAAGTTCGTCTCGTTGCCGCAACCGCGCGACGAGCCGGTCGTCATGATCGCATCCGGGCCGTACTTCTCCTTGATCTCGGAGAACTTCGTCGCGGCGATCTTGATCGCCTCGTCCCACGTGATCCGTTCGAAGTCCTTGTCGCGCGAACGACGATACATCGGGTACATCAGCCGCGGCGTCAGGATCTTCGTGTCGTTGACGAAGTCGAACCCGTAGTGACCTTTCAGGCAGAGGCGCCCCTCGTTGGTGACACCGTCAAGCGGCTCGACACCGACGATCTTCTCGCCTTCCACCAGCAGATTGAACTTACATCCCGTCCCGCAATACGGGCAGACGGACATGTGCTTTTCCATAATTCCACCTTTTGAACTGGATTCCCGTCAGACCGCGATTGCAG
The DNA here is from genome assembly GCF_037026715.1 of Breoghania sp. JC706. NCBI lineage: Bacteria > Pseudomonadati > Pseudomonadota > Alphaproteobacteria > Hyphomicrobiales > Stappiaceae > Breoghania > Breoghania sp. JC706. The sequence continues at coordinate 45,875 of NZ_JBANCG010000013.1, read as the reverse complement.
AAATCGCAGTCTTTTCGCGCAGATCGGCGAGAGACTTTTCGACGCTTTCCGCATCCACAACATGCAACGCGTTCGTTGGGCATGCCGCGACGCAGGCCTGCCCGGCCTCGCGATCGATGCAAAGGTCGCATTTGTGCGCCTGGGCCTTGACGCCGGTCGTCATGGTCACCCCGGCGAATTCCCTCACGGCCGGCACGGTGATGACGTCCATCACCCCGAAGGGGCAGGACATCATGCAGTTCTTGCAGCCGACGCAGCGCTCCTGATCGATCTGCACCGAATTGTTGCGATAGACGATCGCGCCTTCCGGGCAGGAATTCAGGCAAGGAGCATCTTCGCAGTGGTGACACATCACGGCAGTCGTGATGGTCGCCGTCTGGATGACGCGAATGCGAGGCTTGAAGTTTTCGTCAGACAGGGGCGCGGGCGTCCCGTCTCCGTTATGCGCCATTGCGCACGCGATCTCGCAAGTGCGGCAGCCGATGCACTTGCTCGGATCTGCAGCGACGAACCTATTCATCAGATTTCATTCCTTCCGAATGCGTCTGTCCCCGAAGAACGCACTCCGGGCATCGCCGGACGATACGTCCTTCCACAATCATCTCGGGGGCCCGAGGAGGCGCCACGCGCCCGGACATAGGCCGCAAGTTCAAGGGCTTGCTCACCCGGCTTCTCCGCTGTCGCCGTGCGCGCTTTCCGCACAAGCGAGCCAGGGAGAGGGCCGCGCACCCCGCGCCGGCATTGGAGCGATCCATCATTCTTATCGCCCGATCCAAAATAAATATTCATGCATTACTCCAGTTTGGATCGCTCGATAAATAGTATCAATCGCTCTATCTCCAGCTTCCAATCCATAAACCCCATTTAATTTTTGAAAATTGATCGATATCAAACTCAGAAAACACGACACTGCTAGTTTGCGACTGCGGATCAAAACTCAATAGCCCATAAAAACGTAACCTATACTTGTTTTTTATTGGGCGATCAGTTTTGGCTATCGAATAAACCCGAGCCTGATGGCTCGAGAGGCGGCGCCTAGGAAAAGGACGTCGCTGGCGCATCCGGAGGTGCGAAGAGACCAATGAACCGCTTCGTAGTCGCGGAGCCCAGCAAGTGCATCGGCTGCAACACCTGCATGGCCGCCTGCACGGAGGCGCACAAGCGCGAGGGCCTGCAATCCCATCCACGCCTCCAGGTGACAAAGACATGGGAACAAACCGGCCCCATTCTGTGTCACCATTGTGAGGACGCTCCCTGCGCCCGGGTCTGCCCGGTCGACGCGATCCAGCATGTCGACGGAGCCATCCAGCTCGACGAGAAGATCTGCATCGGTTGCAAGATGTGCGCGCTGGCCTGCCCGTTTGGCGCAATCACCCCGAGCGGCACCAGTCTTGCCGGCGTCGCCGGCATCATGACCAAGGCTCCCCAGTATTCAGAGGCGCTCGATCCCCTTCTCGTGTGGGATCTCGGCGTCCACACCGTCGCCGTCAAATGCGACCTCTGCTCGTTCTCCGACGACGGCCCCGCCTGCGTCAGCTCCTGCCCGACAGCCGCCCTCTACCTCGTTGGGGGCGACGGCATGGATGACGCGACTTCAACCAAACGCGACATGACCGCGTCACAAGTGGTCAAACCGCGGCTTCACCCCGTCATGGAGGGGCCTGAGGCATGACATCGCTCAGCTTCTTCTGGATTTCGATCCTCGTGTCGGTGGTCGGCGCTCTCGCCAGCCTCCTGGTCAGAAACTCCGACAGCACCGCCATCCGGGCCGCCAGCGGCGTCGGCATCGTGGCTTCGGCCGCGGGGCTCGTTGCCGGCCTCACCGCCCTTTCCGGTCCCGCCGCGATCTCGCACCTCGTGGGCCCCTACCCCTTCGCCCATTTCGTGCTTCGTCTCGACCCGCTCGCGGGTCTGATGATCTCCGTCATCTCCCTGCTTTCGCTCGTCGCATGGATCTATGGCCTTGCCTACATGCGCGAATACGAAGGTCGCGGCGTCGGGGGAATGGGCTTCTTCATGCACATCTTCATCGCGTCGATGATGCTGGTGGTCGCTGCCGATAACGCCTTCTGGTTCCTCATCTTCTTCGAGATGATGTCCCTCGCCTCATACTTCCTGGTCATCTTCGACCAGAATGACGAGGCCGTCAGCGCGGGCTTTCTCTATTTCTTCGTCGCCCACGCGGGCTCGGTGCTGATCATGGCCGCCTTCTTCCTGATGGCCAACGCCGCCGGCAGCTTCGACTTCGCGGCCTTCCGCGAAACCTCGCTTTCGCCGACGACCGCTTCAATCGTCTTCGTCCTCGGCTTCCTCGGCTTCGGCGCCAAGGCGGGCATGATCCCGCTGCACATCTGGCTGCCGCGCGCCCACCCGGCCGCGCCGTCTCACGCTTCGGCACTGATGTCCGGCGTCATGATCAAGATCGGCATCTTCGGCATCATCAAGGTCGGCCTCGACCTGTTGGGAGGCCAGGAGCTGCTGTGGTGGGGCGTCGTCGTCCTCGCCTTCGGCGCCGTCTCCTCAGTGCTGGGCGTGATCTACGCGCTCGCCGAACACGACATCAAGAAGCTGCTCGCCTACCACTCGGTGGAGAACATCGGCATCATCCTGCTCGGCGTCGGCGTCGGCATGATCGGCATTGCGACGGACAACCCGACGCTGGCGGTCCTCGGTCTGATGGCCGGCCTCTACCACCTGCTCAACCATGCCGTCTTCAAGGGGTTGCTGTTCCTCGGCGCGGGCTCGGTCATCTACCGCACCCACACCAAGGACATGGAAGCCATGGGCGGTCTGGCGAAGACCATGCCATGGACGGCGCTGTCCTTCCTGATCGGCGCCCTCGCCATCTCCGCGATCCCGCCGCTCAATGGCTTCGTGTCGGAGTGGTACACCTACCAGGCCCTGTTCGCCGGTGCCCTTGAAGGCTCGTTCCTGGTCCGCTTCGCAACCCCGATCGCGGCCGTCATGCTGGCACTGACCGGTGCGCTCGCCGTCATGTGCTTCGTCAAGGCCTACGGCGTGATCTTCTCCGGCCCGGCGCGGTCGGAAAAGGCCCGCCACGCCACCGAGGCACCGCATTCGATGGTCGCCGGCATGGCTGTTCTCGCCATCGCCTGCGTCCTCCTCGGCCTGCTCGCCCCGGTCGTCGCCCCCATCATGGGCAACATCGCCTCCGCCACTCTCGGCGTTCCGGCGGTCATGCTCGCCGATGGCGGCACCTTGATGCCTGGTGAAGGTGCAACGACGGTCCTCTCCACCCCGCTCATCGCGGTCCTGCTGATCGCGCTGGCCATGCTGCCGCTCGTCATCCACGGCATCTATGCCCGGATGCGGGCCGACCGGCGGCGCACGGAAGCGGCCTGGGCCACCGGCTATCTGCCCGATGTGCACATGGCACTGACGGCCAAGAGCTTCGCTCAGCCGATCCGGATGTTCTTCGCTCCCCTCTATGCCGTCCGCAAGACCGTGGCCTCGGTCTGGGCGTGCCTCACCCGCGGCTACGAACGCTTCGTGTGCTTCGCACGGCGCAACGAGCCCTGGGCGGACACCGGCTTCGTCAATCCCATCGCCAACAGCGTCGGAGTTGCCGGGCGCCGGCTCCAGGTCATCCAGAGCGGAGATTTCCGGATCTACTGCCTCTACATCGTCGGCGCGCTCGTCGCGCTGCTCATCGTGGCTGCAAGTTAGGAGGCTCGTCGTGCCGACACTTTCCCACTTCTTGCTCGCCGTGGTTCAGGCACTTGCGCTGTTCGCAGTCGCCCCGCTCATTTCGGGACTGTCCCGCTTCGAACGCGCAAAGATGCACACCCGCCGCGGCCCAAGCATCTTTCAGGACTATCGTGACATCTACAAACTCTTGCGGCGCCAGGACCTGGCGCCGTCGGAGGCCGGACGGGTCTTCCAGTTCATGCCCGTCATCATGCTGGGCGCGCTGATGGTCATCGCGACTGGCCTGCCGATGCTGACCCGCTTCACGCCGATCCCGGCCGTGGGCGACCTGATCACCATCGTCTACCTGTTCGCCCTCGTGCGCTTCTTCTTCTCGCTCTCCGGCCTCGACAGCGGCTCCTCCTTTGCCGGTATCGGTGCCAGCCGCGAGCTGACGATGGGCGTTCTGGTCGAGCCGATCATGCTTCTGGCCCTGTTCGTGGCGGCGCTGGTCGCCGGTTCCACCAACTTGGGCCAGATCGGCATCGCGATTTCCTCCGGCACGGTGCACTCCGCCGCAGCCACCCTGCTTGCCGCCGGCGCCTTCGCCTTCGCGCTCTACATCGAGCTCGGCAAGCTGCCCTACGACATGGCGGAAGCCGAACAGGAACTGCAGGAAGGACCGCTCACCGAGTATTCCGGCCCGTCGCTGGCGCTCGTGAAGTGGGGCCTGGCGCTGAAGCAGACCCTCGTCGTGGGCTGGTTCATCGGCGTATTCCTGCCCTTCGGCAGCGCCACCGAGATGTCCTTCTTCGGCCTCATCGGCGGCCTGATCGCCTTTGTCGTGAAGCTCTTCGTGATCTTCGGCGTCATCGCCGTCATCGAAAACAGCGTGGCTCGCGCCCGCTTCCGCCTGGCACCGCAACACAGTTGGCTGGGGGTCGGCGCAGCGTCGCTTGCCTTCGTCTTCTACCTCGTCGGGCTTTGAGAGACGTGTAGGGGCATTCCCGTGATTACTCTTCCAACCACATTCCTGACGTTCCTGGCCCTGGCCGCCACGCTCGTGCCGTTTATCGGTGCAGCCGTGATCGCCTCGCTGCCTCGGGAACACGCCAAATGGATCTGCCACGGCTTCGCCGCCGCGACAGTGGTGATCGCCCTGGTGATCGCCTTCGCATTCGGCAGCGACAGTCACGTCGTTCTCATCGGCTTCGGACAGACCGAAGTCCTCGGCCTGACGCTTGACCGCGTCAGCGTCCTGGTGGCGCTTGCCGTCATCTCCATCGGCTATCTCGTCGCGCTCTACTCCATCGGCTACCTCAACGAGGGCAACCGCGAGCATCCCGACATCGGCCGGCGGCGCTTCTATGCCTTCCTGCTGATCTTCATCGGCGCGATGGCAGGCCTCGTCTTCACCTCCACCGTCATCGGCCAGCTCGTCTTCTTCGAGATCACCGGTGCCTGCTCCTGGGCTCTCATCGGCTACTACGAGACCCCCAAGGCGCTGCGCTCGGCAGCGAAGGCCCTGCTGGTCACCCACATCGCCTCCATCGGGCTCTATGTGGCGGCCGCGCTGCTCTTCATCTTCACCGGCACCTTCGCGGTGACCGCGATCGCGACCCTCACCGCTTCGCAGAAGGCCATTGTCCTGCTGGCCATCCTCGTCGCGGCCTGGGGCAAGTCGGCACAGCTGCCCTTCCACATGTGGCTGCCCGACGCCATGGAGGCGCCGACCCCGGTCTCCGCCTACCTGCACGCGGCATCAATGGTGAAGGTCGGCGTCTACATCTTCGCCCGCGGCCTGCTTTCCTCGGGCGGCGCACCGGAGATCGTCGGCTGGGTCGGCTGCACCATGGCGATCATCACGCTCATCTACGGCTTCGCCATGTACCTGCCGCAGATCGACATGAAGCGGCTGCTCGCCTACTCCACCATCACCCAGCTCGCGACCATCATGTTCGGCCTGTCGATCTCGGTCTTCGGTTCGGATCTCGCCTTCAAGGGTGCCATCGCGCACATCTTCAACCACGCCTTCGGCAAGACCCTGTTCTTCCTGGTCGCAGGCGCCCTCAGCTACACCGCCGGTACGCGCATGCTGCCGCAGCTTCGCGGCATTCTTTCTCGCAAGCCGCTGCTCGGCATCGGGTTTGCGTGCGCCGCCATGGCGATCGCGGGTGTTCCGCCCTTCTCCGGCTTCTTCTCCAAGTTCGCCATCTTCGCGGGCGGCTTCGAGGTCGGCAAGGATCACTGGCTGCTGATGGTGTTCGTGGCAATAGCTCTGCTGGAATCGGTTGCGACCTTCGCCTGGTTCCTGAAGTGGCTGGGCCAGTGCATTCCCGGCAAGCCGTCGGAGGCCATCGCCAACGCCGCGCCCACCCCCTTCACCATCCAGGTGGTCATCACCGTGCTGATCGTGATGTCGGTGTGCTCCAGCTTCATCGCGGCCTGGTGGCTCGGTTGAGGAGATAGGTCATGCACGAATTCCTGTTCATAAACGGCCTGTCCGGCCTCCTGATCATCACCGCATTGCTGGTGATCCTGTCCAAGAAGGCGATCAATTCCGCCATCTTCTACTCCGCCCAGTCCTTCGTCATCGTGGTGCTGTTCATCTTCCTGGGTGCGCAGACCGGTTCGGGCGAACTCTACCTGTGGTCCTTCACGGCCTTCATCACCAAGGTCCTGCTGGTCCCCTTCATCATGTACACGATGTTCCGCCGGCTCGATGACGGGGAGCTCGGGTCCGGTCAGGTCATGCCGGCGGCATTCTCCGCCATCGGCGCGGCGCTGATCGTGATCCTGTGCTACGCGGTCCTGTCCCGCGTCACCCTGCCGTCGGCGGAAAATCTCAAGCCGGCACTGGCGATCTCGCTTGCCCACTTCTTTCTCGGGCTCTCCTGCATCGTCGCCCAGCGCAACATCCTCAAGCAGGTCTTCGGATACTGCCTGATGGAGAACGGCTCTCACCTCACCCTCGCCATCCTGGCCCCCAACGCCCCCGAACTGGTGGAGATCGGCATCGCCACCGACGCCGTGTTCGCGGTCGCCATCATGGCTGTGCTCGGGACCCGCATCTTCGCGAAGCTCAACTCGCTCGATGCGCGCAAGCTCACGACCCTGAAGGGCTGACGAAAATGACACCCTCACTCTTGCCAATCCTGATCCTGGTCGTTCCGTTGGTGGCAGCCCTGGGGCTGCTGCTCACTCCGACCCGGAACCTGACGACCAGGACATGCGAAGGGGTCCATCTCGGCTCCATCGCCCTGATCGCGATACTCTCGCTGAGCCTTGCAGCTTCGGTGCTCGGCGGGAATCATCCCTCCAGTCTTGGCGGGTGGCTTTATGTCGACGCGCTCGGCGTGATCTTCCTGCTGATCATCGGCGTGGTCGGCCTCATGACTGGCCTCTACTCGATCGGTTACATCCGACACGACCTTGAAGAAGGCCTGCTCGATGCCCACCGCGTGAAGATCTACTACGGCTTCTTCTCGCTCTTCCTCTTCACCATGCTGCTGTCGGCCACCGCCAACAACATCGTGATGATGTGGGTCGCGGTGGAAGCCACCACCCTCGGCTCCGCCTTCCTGGTCGGCATCTATGGTCAGAAGTCGTCTCTCGAAGCGGCCTGGAAATACGTCATCATCTGCACCGTCGGCGTCGCCTTCGGCCTCTATGGCACGGTCCTTGTCTTCTCAAACGGTGCCGAGGTGCTGTCCGATCCCCACCAGGCTGTTCTGTGGACGTCGCTTGCCGAAAATGCCAAGCTGCTCGACCCGTCGCTGATGAAGATCGCTTTCGTCTTCATCCTCGTCGGCTTCGGCACCAAGGCCGGCCTCTTCCCGATGTATGCCTGGCTGCCCGACGCCCACTCGGAAGCCCCGAGCCCGGTTTCCGGCCTGCTCTCCGGTGTCCTGCTGAAGTGCGCGCTCTTCGTCATCATCCGCTATCTGGCACTGATGATCCGCGCCATCGGCCCGGAATTCCCGCAGACGCTGATCCTCGTGCTCGGCACCCTGTCGGTCATCGTCGCCGCCATGCTGTTCTTCGTGCAGAAGGACCTGAAGCGGAAGCTCGCCTACTCGTCCGTCGAGCATGTCGGCTTCATCGCCGTCGGTCTCGGCCTCGGCGGTCCGCTGGGCGTTGCCGCGGCCCTGCTGCACTCCATCAACCACTCGCTCGCCAAGGCGCTGCTCTTCTGCGGCTCGGGCAACGTGGTGATGAAGTACGGCACCCGCGATCTCGGCAAGGTCAAGGGCATGCTCCGCCTCGCGCCTGCAAGCGGCGTGCTGCTGATGGTCGGCGCTCTGGCGCTGTCGGGCTTCCCGCCCTTCAACGTCTTCGTCAGCGAGTTCCTGATCTTCACTGCGGGCATTCAGGCCGGCTACTGGATCCTGATGCTTGTGCTGCTCGCCTTCTTCACCGTCACCATCGCCGGCTTCGTGCAGATCATCTCCGGCTCCGTTCTCGGCAAGCCCGAGGAAGGCGCCAAGGTCGGCGATGTCGGCAAGCAGACCCTCATCCCCCTCGGGATCCTGGCCGCCATGGTCCTGATCATGGGCTTCGCGGTCCCGACCCCGATCGCACGGCTCGTGTCGGAGGCAAGCGCCATCGTCCTCGACAGCGGTGACCCCGTGGTCGTGAAGGCCCCCTGGTCGCTCTTCGGAAACGAGGAAGCCACGGTTGCGGAGAAGGCGGGCGACCTCCTCGTCACCCCCGCGGCAGCGGCCGAGACCGCCCAGAATACGGAGACCAAGTGATGGACATGTTCGTTCAAGACCGTGTCGGCGGCACCTATCTGACTGCACTGCGGGCCGTTCTGCCCAACGCCATCCTCAAGGAAGAGTGGCAGACCCCGCAGCAGGTCACGATCACAGTCACCGCCGACGCCCTGCTCGATGTCGTGAAGACGCTCTACTACGAGCACAACGGGTGGGTTTCGGTCGTGGTCGGCAACGACGAACGTCCTCTCAACGGACACTTTGCCGCCTACTACGTCCTCTCGATGGAAGGCACCGAAAAGTGCCACATCGTTGTGCGTGTCGAGATTTCGGCCGTCACCCAGGAATGGCCGTCGGTCACGCCGGTCGTCCCCGCCTGCGTATGGGGCGAACGCGAGATCCGCGACATGTTCGGCCTGACCCCGGTGGGGTTGCCGGACGCTCGCCGCCTCGTCCTGCCCGATGACTGGCCGGACGATCTTCACCCGCTTCGCAAGGACGCGATGGACTATCGCACACGCCCTGCTCCGACGCAGGACGACGAGACCTACGAGTTCATCAACGATGCCAAGCAGGAAACCACGATCGTTCCGATCGGGCCGCTGCACATCACCTCCGACGAGCCGGGCCACTTCCGCCTCTTCGTCGACGGTGAGGACATCATCGATGCCGACTACCGGATGTTCTACGTCCACCGCGGAATGGAAAAGGCGGCCGAGGCCCGCATGGGCTACAACGAGGTCACCTTCCTCGCCGACCGCGTCTGCGGCATCTGCGGCTACGCCCACTCCGTCGCCTACACCACCTCGGTGGAGAACGCGCTGGGTGTCGTGGTTCCGGAACGTGGCCAGGCGATCCGGGCAATCCTGCTGGAGACGGAGCGGCTGCACAGCCACCTGCTGAACCTTGGCCTCGTGTGCCACTACACCGGCTTCGATTCAGGCTTCCAGCAGTTCTTCCGCGTCCGCGAAAAGGCGATGGTGCTGGCGGAAGTGCTGACCGGGTCACGCAAGACCTACGGCATGAACCTGATCGGCGGCGTCCGTCGCGACATTCTGGGTGACCAGGCGATCGAAACGCGTCGGGTCGTTGCAGAGCTGCGCGAGGACGTCAACCGTCTGGTCGACATCCTTCTCGCCACCGCCAACATCAATGGCCGCGTGGTTGGCGTGGGCAAGCTCGACAAGCAGATCGCCCGCGACTACAGCCCCGTCGGACCGATGGTGCGCGGATCGGGCTTCGCCCGGGACGTGCGCGCCGACCATCCCTTCGCCGGATACAAGTCCGTCCCCTTTACAGCCCGCTCGCACGACGGCTGCGATGTGCTGTCTCGCACGCTCGTGCGCATCGAGGAAGTCCATGACAGCCTCAATCTGATCGAGGCCCTGCTCGACGTCGCACCCGGCGGCCGGATCCTCACAGAGGACTTCGAATACAAGCCGCACAAGTTCGCCCTCGGCTTCACCGAGGCCCCGCGCGGCGAGGACATCCACTGGTCGATGACCGGCGATAACCAGAAGCTCTATCGCTGGCGCTGCCGGGCCTCGACCTACAACAACTGGCCCGTGCTTCGCTACATGCTGCGCGGCAACACCGTTTCGGATGCCGCCGTCATCGTTGGCTCTCTCGACCCCTGCTACTCCTGCACCGACCGCGTGACCGTCGTCGACGTTCGCAAGAAGTCCGCGACGACCGTCCCCTACAAGGAGATGGAACGCTACGGCCGCGAGCGCAAGGATTCACCGCTCAAGTGAGGCACATCGCATCATGTTGAAACTCCTGAAGGAAATCCTCCGTACCGGCAATGCGACCGTGCAGTATCCCTTCGCTCCCTATGAGGCGAGCAAGGACTTTCGCGGCAAGCCGGAACACGACGCGGAGAAGTGCATCGCCTGCGCGGCCTGCACCATCGCCTGCCCGCCCAACGCCATTCACATGGATACCGATCTGGATGCGGGAACGCGGACCTGGTCGATCGACTACGGCCGCTGCATCTTCTGCGGCCGTTGCGAAGAGAGCTGCCCGACCGGTGCCATCGCACTAACGCCGGAATTCGAGCTGGCCGTGATGTGCAAGGAAGATCTGACCGTCAAGGCGGTCTTCCAGCTCGACCATTGCCGCTCCTGCGGCAAGCCCTTCGCCCCCCTCAAGGAGGTCGAATACGTCGGCAAGCTTCTGGCCCAGACCGGCTCCGAAACCGATCGCAGCGAGCGCGAGGAGCAGATCCTTCACACCTGCCCCGAGTGCAAGCGCAAGAATGACCTTGAGCAAGTGAGCCGGATGAAGATCGCGGCCCAGATGGAGAGCAGAAAATGAATTCTCCGTTCAACGCCCCCTTCACGACCGACGGGCTGCAGGCGAAGCCGCCCGTCGTCTCGATCCCCGATCAGGTGGCCAAGATGAAAGCCGCCCTGCTCAAGGATATCCAGCGTTCTGCCTATGTCTATCGCGTCGACTGCGGCGGCTGCAATGGTTGCGAAATCGAGATCTTCGGAACAATCACGCCGGTCTTCGACAGCGAGCGCTTCGGCATCAAGGTCGTGCCCTCGCCGCGTCACGCCGACATTCTGCTCTATACCGGCGCGGTGACGCGTTCCATGCGGATGCCAGCGCTGAGAAGCTGGGAGGCGGCACCTGACCCGAAGATCGTCGTCTCCTACGGCGCCTGCGGCTGCACCGGCGGCATCTTCCATGACATGTATTGCGTGTGGGGCGGCACCGACAAGATCGTCCCCGTGGACGTCTTCATCCCCGGCTGCCCGCCGACGCCGGCGGCCACGATCTACGGCTTTGCCGTGGCGCTCGGTCTCCTGGGCCAGAAGCTGAAGACCCACACGCATATCGAGCAGGAAGGCGAAAGCGTTCAGGTCTCGCATCCCGATATTCCCTACAAGCTGCGCGTGGCGCTTGAGCGTGAGGCACGTCGGATGGCGGGTTATCGCCAGGGCCGCGATCTCGTCGAGGAGTTCCTCGATCAGCTCGACGCCACAACCGCCACTCCCTTGCCCCAGCGCATGCAGCGCTTCGTCGCGAGCCAGGAAGACCCCCGCCGCGCCGAAATATTCGGCTGTCTTCAGGGGATCGTCACCCAGGCAATCGGAGGCTGAGAAATGACCATGGTCGGCACCAAGCGCGTCATCTTCTACCAGCTCAGTGCGAAATACATGGAGCGGGAAGAGGATATCCCGCCCGAGTCGAAGGAAGTCATGTACTACTCCCTCGCCATCGGGCACCACATCGGCGTCTTCGACTGTTTCAAGCCACAGCTGAAATGCTCCGGCGACCTCTACGACCGGATCATCTCGGCTCTGCCTGAGGCATCCGAAGCCCGCCGCAAGCTCGCCGGACTTCACAAGTTCGGCGAAATCATCGTCGATGCCACCCACACCAAGATGCTGCTGGCGGCGATCGACACCCTCCTGCCCGATGCCGACGACGACATGGGGGAATGGCTCAAAGGCCTGCGCGCATCGCTCGAAGCGATCCGCGCAGAGCCCGCGATCTATCTGATGGGGAGGATCATGTGATGAAACGCGTGGTCTTTACCGTCGGAAACCCGATGCGCGGCGACGATGCGGCAGGTCCGCTTCTGGCGGAAATGCTTGAAAACGAACCAGCGCCTGGTTGGGACGTCATCGACGGCGCCGATGTTCCGGAAAACCACACGCACGCCGTGCGCAGGCTGGAGCCGGATCAGGTGCTCGTCGTGGACGCCGCGGCGATGGGGCTGGAACCCGGAGAAATCCGCAGGATCGATGAAGGTGACGTCGCTGAGAACTTTCTCATCACGACGCACGCCATCCCACTGAATTTCCTCATTCAAAGTCTGAAGGAGACGGTCTCAGACATCCAGTTTCTCGGGATACAGCCCGAGGATACGAGCTTCTATGGCCCCGTTACCCCCGTCGTCCGCGAAGCCGTCGCAGCGCTTCACAGACATCTCGTTTCGGGAGGAGCCCCGGAAGATTATCAACCGGTCGCCTGACGTTCTGCGGCCTCTCCCGCAAAACGTCAGGCGTACCGTTCCGCGAACCCGATACCGAAGGGAGATTTCGATGGTAACGGGACAAAAGCAAGACGCACAGATCAAGTTAGATGCACTAACTCCGATTGAAATGGAAGAGAAGGCCGAACTGGCCGGCATCAGCAAAGCCAAGATGCCCGCCATGCCGATGTTCCTCCTGGCGATAGCCGCCGGCGCGTTCATCGGTCTCGGCGGCATGTACTACTGCATCATCGCTGCCGACCCCAACCTCGGTTTTGCCGCCAAGAAAATGGTCGGCGGCATCGCCTTCTGCCTCGGACTGGCCCTTGTTCTCGTGGCTGGCGCCGAGCTGTTTACAGGCAATTCTCTGATGGTCATGGCCCGCCTCAGCGGCCGGATCACCACCCCGCAAATCCTGCGAAACTGGATCATCGTTTGGGTTGGCAACCTTGTCGGCTCCGTCGTGATCGTCTTCATCGCCTTCATGGCGCATGAATACACGCTCAACGGCAATGGCGTCGAAACGGTGATGCTGAAAATCGGTATCGCGAAGGTATCACTGGATTCCACGACGATCTTCTTCAAGGCGATCATGTGCAACCTGATGGTGTGCCTGGCCGTGTGGCTCGCCTATTCCTGCCGCACCGTCGCCGACAAGATCATCGCAATCATCCTGCCGATCTCAGGCTTCGTTGCCGCCGGCTTCGAGCACTGTGTCGCCAACATGTACTTCCTGCCCTTCGCCTATCTCCTGAAGGAGACGGGCAATGTCCCGGAAGGTATGGACGTTTCGGCCCTGTCCATTGCCAGCATCGCGCACAACATCCTGTTCGCTACGGCCGGCAACATCGTCGGCGGCGGTCTCTTCGTCGGCGCCCTCTACTGGGCGATCTATCGCAAGGGTATGGGCGGAACGGCAGCGGCCGCCTCGAAGCAGGAAAAGACGAGTGCCGCCAGCGGCCAGGTGGCGGCTCAGCAGTAATTGACGAAACGCGGTCCGGGGTTCCCTCCTGCCGACCAGGGAACTTCGGGCCTCGTCTCCCGCAGATACGATCGATCCGGACCATGGAAACGCATTCGCCACGGCCCTGGTCCTCGTGAAGCGGGGGACAAGTGGAGCGCGGTAAGGACAGAGGTCTCGCTGTCCTGCCGCGCTCCATGCGTCTGTTGTTCAGGCACGGTGCCGCGACCTGCGCGGCGCGCCGTAACATTGTGCCAGTGGCATCCGAACACAAGAAAGCCCCTCCTTCGATCTCCCCGAAGGAGGGGCTTCAGAACACAGACTGTCGGCCGAATGTCCGGCGCCACGGCGGCTTTCACATATTCAGGAACCGGATCCAAAGTCCGGGGTGGCGGACCATCCAGAGCTCGCACGTCGGTTCCGACGAATATGCATCAGCAGATGCGCGGCAATTGCTCGCCGTTCAGCCATTCCACAACACGCTCGGAGCCAAAGCTCGTCTCCAGCCGCACCAGGCGCAGCGGATCAGCCACGACATGGCCGATAATTGCCGCATCCGCGCCGAATTCCGCCGACCGCATGATACGCAACACCGCGTCCGCTTTCTCGCGCGGACAGAAGGCGAGCAACTTGCCCTCGTTCGCAACCCCCAGCGGGTCGATGCCGAGAAGCTCGCATGCCCCTCGCACCGCCGACTTGATCGGCAGTGCTTCCTCGCGTAGCACCAGCCCGACACCCGATTGATTGGCAAGTTCGTTCAGCGTCGCGGCCAGGCCGCCGCGCGTGGGGTCGCGCAGGCAATGGATTTCGGGCTCGGCATCCACCATCGCTCGGATCATCCGATGCAGCGGCGCGCTGTCGCTCTCGATGGTCGTTTCGAAGTCGAGGTTTTCCCGCTTCGACAGAATGGCGATGCCATGGTCGCCGATCGAGCCGGATACGAGGATCGCATCCCCTTCCCTGATTCTGTCGCCGCCGATCTCTACCCCATCGGCAAGCACGCCGACGCCGGCGGTGGAAATAAAGACACCGTCGGCCTTCCCCCGTTCCACGACCTTCGTGTCGCCGGTTACGATTGGCACCCCGGCGGCGCGCGATGCGTCGGCCATGCTCACGACAATCTGTCGGAGGTCCGCAAGCGGGAGACCTTCCTCGATGATGAAGCTCGCCGACAGATAGAGAGGCGTCGCGCCGCTCATGGCGACATCATTGATGGTGCCGTGAACAGCGAGCGAACCAATATCGCCGCCGGGAAAGAACAGCGGAGAAATGACATAGCCGTCCGTCGACATGACGAGGCGCCCGTTGGCCGGCGGCATGACCGCCATGTCGTTTCCCTGGGCGAGATACTCGTTGTCAAAGGCGCTGCCGAAGACCTCCGATACCAATTGCGCCATGGCACGACCGCCGCCGCCGTGGGTCATGTCGACCCGTCCTTTGGCAATGTCGAGCGCATGCGGGAACAGGCGGGTGTTCCGTACTCCGGATTGATCGTTCATTCTCCGCTCCTTCGTTCCCTGTTAGGCGGCCGTCTTGGACCGGTGCCGGCCATAAAGCCAATGAGCCGCGCAACCGCCCTCGCTTGAAACCATGCAGGAGCCGATGGGATCATCCGGCGTGCAAACGCGCCCGAAGAGCGCGCATTCTTCAGGACGCTTGAGGCCGCGCACGACCTCAGCGCACGCACAGGATTTCGGATCAGGCACCGCCCGATAGGGCAGTCCGAATTTCAGTTCCGCATCGAACGCCGCGTATGCGTCCGCAACACACAGCGCACTGTCCGGCAAACGACCAAGCCCCCGCCACTCGAAGGCACCGCGCAACTGCATCGTTTCCGCGATCACCTCCCGCGCCTTCGGGTTGCCGACCGCCGGAAGCGCGCGGACATAGGCGTTCTCCACACGCGGACGGCCTTCGTTGACCTGACGCGTCAGCATAAGGATCGCCTGAAGGAGGTCGAGCGGCTCGAAGCCCGCCACGACAATCGCCTGACCGCGGTCTGCAAATTCCTGATAGGGCTCGATGCCGATCACTGCGGAAACATGACCCGGCCCGATGATACCCTGAAGCGGCAGGCTTTCACCGTCGAGGATCGCCCGCATGGCGGCCGGCGTCAGCACGTGGTTGCAGAACACCGAAAAATTGGTCAGCCCTTCCGCCTTCGCGATCTTGAGCGCCATGGCGGTCGGAGGCGTCGTCGTCTCGAAACCGATAGCAAGGAAGGCGACTTCCCGATCCGGATTTTCCCGCGCGATCTTCAGCGCATCGAGCGTCGACCACACCATGCGGACATCCGCCCCTCCCGCCTTGGCCTTCATGAGGCTCGCGCGATGGGATCCGGGCACCCGCATCATGTCGCCGTAAGTGCACAGAATGACTCCGTGGTCTCTGGCGAGTTCGATCGCGCTGTCGATACGCCCCACCGGCAACACACACACCGGGCATCCGGGGCCATGCACGAGGCGAATGTTCTCCGGGAGCATTGCCTCTAGCCCGTAACGAGCGATGGTGTGGGTATGCCCGCCACAGAATTCCATGAAGGTGTAGGAGCGGTCGACGACACACTCGGCTGCGATTGCCGCCGCAATCTTGCGCGCGAGCTTGCCGTCCCGGAATTCAGATGCGTACTTCATCCCGCCAACCCCGCCAAATTGAGTTCGCCGGCGAGTTCGCCCATCTCTCTCAGCGCATCCAGCGTATCTTTCGCCTCTTCCGGTGAAATCCGGCTCAGTGCGAAGCCCACATGAATGAGGACATAATCGCCGACGGCGATCTCGCTGAGTAGAGCAAGGCTTACCGCCTTCTCGATACCGTCAATGCTAACCTTCCCCATGCCGTCGGGCAGGAGTTCGATCACTTCGGCCGGAATTGCCAGACACATTGTCGTTTCCCTTCGAACTAGATCGTCTCGTCCAGCAGTTGCGCCGCCGCGTAAGCCTGCCCGAGACTGATCGCCGGGTCGCCCGGCCCGAGCCGGTCGGATTTGAGGATCTGGACGCCCTGGGCACCCAACCTGTAGGAGAGATCCCGTGTCAGAACCTTGTTGAAGAAGCAGCCGCCTGAATAGACAATGCCCGTCACCGGCGCCGGCAGGCGGTGCATGGTGACAACAACCCATTCCGCTATCGCGGCCGCCAGGGTTCCGTGAAAGATATTGGCGCCTTCCTGCGGATCAGTCACATCTGCCAGCGCCGTCAGCAGAGGCCGCAGATCGAGTTCGCCTTCACCGGAGATCCGCCAACCGGTCGGCAACTCCTTCGGCTCGCTCACCAGCGCTTCCAGCGCGATGGGCGCCTGACCTTCGCGCTCCGCGACATCGCAAACTCCCAGCAAGCCAGCAGCTGCGTCGAAGAGCCTGCCCATGGAAGTGGTTTGCGGGCAGTTGAGGCCCTTTTCCATGACAAGACTGAGTTTGCTCGCACCTGCAAGATGCGGCCAGCGGCGGGCAATCTCATCTCCCCGGCCTATCGCGTGGAGCGCAGCCGCCCCCATGCGCCAGACCTCGCGCGCAGCGACATCGCCGCCCGGCTGCAGCAACGGGCAGAGATGTCCCGCCCGGAAGTAGTGGCCCCCATCGACAAAAAGCAGTTCGCCGCCCCAGGCCTCGTTGCAGGGCCCGAGGCCGAAGCCGTCGAAGGAAAGCCCCAACACCGGGGCCTCATGCCCGTTTTCCGCGGCAACTGCCGCCACGTGAGCATGATGGTGCTGAACGGGTATCCGTTCCGCGCATAAATCTTCTGCGAGAACAGCTGCAAAGCGTGTCGTCGGGAAATCGGGATGGAGATCGTGGGCAACCGCTGCCGGAACGACTTCGAGCTGCGAAATCAACGCCCACGCCGTCTCTTGCATCGCTTCAATGGCACCGGGCGTATCGGTGTGCCCGATATCGCGAGTGACGTAGGCCTTGTTTCCGTCGATCACGGTGATCGTGTCTTTCAGGAATGCCCCAAGCCCGATAACCGGCGGCAGCGAACGCGGCAGGTCCAGAACGAGGTGGATGAGATCATCCCCCACATTGGCACGCTTCACCCTTTTGCGCTCGGCCGGTGGTGCCATCGTCACGCGCCCCTTGCGGCCATAAGTCCCGCGCGACGTTCCCGCACCCAGTCGAGCCAGGCCTCAAGCCCCTCTCCGGTTGTTGCCGAAAGCTGCAGGATCTGGAGCGATGGATTCACCCGGCGCGCAAGCCCCATGCAGCGCGCAATGTTAAACTGGACATAGGGCGCGAGATCGATCTTGTTCAGGATCATCAGGTCCGCGACGGCGAACATGTCGGGGTACTTGATCGGCTTGTCTTCGCCCTCCGTCACCGAAAGGATCACGACCTTGGCCGCCTCGCCCAGATCGAATGCCGCGGGGCAGACAAGATTGCCGACGTTCTCGATGAACAGCACAGAGCCTTCCGCGGGCGAAAGCGCGGTCGCGGCGTCCTCGATCATCGCCGCATCGAGATGACATCCCTTGCCGGTATTGACCTGAACGGCCGGCGCGCCGGTTGCACGGATACGGTCAGCGTCGTTGGACGTCTGCTGGTCGCCCTCGATGACCGCGACAGGAAGCTCCGCCGACAGCGCCTTTACCGTCTCGCACAGCAGCGTCGTCTTGCCTGAACCGGGACTGGAAAGCAGATTGAGAGCAAAAACGCCGTTCTCCTCGAACCGCGCGCGGTTCTTTGCCGCGCGCCGGTCGTTCTCCCCAAGAACGGCCTCTTCCATCTTGATCACGCGGGCCTGATCCAGACCGGGAACCGAAACGCCCGCCTCGCCCTGACCGTAGTGGATATGCGGCTCACCATGGGAGTGGTCATGGCCGTGATCGTGGGCAACGCCGGCGGCGTGGAGCGCCGCATGCTCGGCCTCGCTCATGCCCTCGTGATCGTGGTGGTGATCGTGATGATGGTGATGGCCGTGGTCGTGGGCATGGTCATGGCCTTCGACGTGAGCCTGGCCGCAACCGCAAACGCTGCACATGGCGATCTTCTCCGATGCCCGCTTCTTCACCCTTTACACGGCTTGCGCGTTAGTAGCAGGCATCGGCCCAACGCTTGCGTGCATTTTCCAGATCCTTCAACCCGAGGAGGCCACACGCACACCGGCGCCTCCATGAGGCATATCAAATTACGTCTTTCCCCAGACGGCGTCCGCATATCCCGTCCATTTGCCTCCTCCGCCGCATAATTGCCTAGAACGCAATCCGGTCCATCCGGGTAAACACTTCAAACCCGTCGCGACGCGCAACTCCGACAAGTGTCAGCCCGGCGGATTCCGCCGTGCGAATGGCGAGTCGCGTCGGTGCCGATACGGCGACCAGAACGGGAACTCCCATCACAGCTGCCTTCTGAACGATCTCGACGGAGACGCGGCTGGTTATCGTCGCGATCCCCATTGTCTGATCGACACCGCCGCGCCTCAGGGCGCCGACGAGCTTGTCCATCGCATTGTGACGGCCAAGATCTTCGCGCGCCGCCACGAGACCCCGCGAAGGCGTCCAGAAGCCTGCGGCATGGACCGCATGCGTTTCGCGGAAAAGCGGCTGGCCCTGAGACAGCGCATTGATCGCCTCCATGACCTGTTCCGGCGTGAAGCGGACACCGTCCGCGCCGACCGGGGCCGGCTCTGGAAGCGCCTCTTCCAGGCTCTCCACACCGCACAGACCGCATCCCGTAGGCCCCGCGAGAGCGCGCCGGCGCGCCGAAAGCCGCCCGGCGCACTCTTCATCCACCCAAAGCCGCGCCTCAACGCCCGTCGTGAAAGCGGCAATCTCGATCGACTTGATCTGCTCGATATCTGTGATGATCCGTTCGGTCAGGCTGAAACCGACCGCGAAATCCTCAAGCTGCAGTGGCGTCGCCATCATCACGGCATGCGTGGCACCATTATAGGTGACGGCGATGGCCGCCTCCTCCGGCACCTCGCGACTATCCTCGGGAGCAGCCGTGCCGCGCCACGCAATCCGCCGCACGGCGCTGTGTGTTGAAAGAGAGGCGGGATCAAGTTCGGTGAGATCGCAACTCGTCATGCTTGCAGCTCCAGATCCGGCGACTGACGGGACACCCCGGACGTATCGTCCAAACAGCGCGAAAGGCGGGCCGAAGGTCTGGCCACCTCTGGCTCCGGCCGGCCTCACCTGGTGGCCTCTCATCATGGCTCAACCGGGATATAGCGCGGCCTGCCGCCTTTTTCTCTGCCAAGAGATAGTATCTCTATCACCGAAATTGCATGGACATGGCGCAAGTCCGAAAATAAAAAGAGAACCTGTGGCGGGCATGACCCAATAAAAATCGGTTATCGGCAGTATATTCAGATGACAGAAGAAGTGTCCGTTTGTCGCACATGGCATCGTCGGTGAACGCGGCGAGTGCTGGAACTTCGCAGCATCGGACGGCATAGCAGCGGCGCGATTCACGCCCCTAACGCAGACGCCTCCCAACCCGACCGGCGCGTTCGGGAGATCCCACATTGAGACTTCAGGGGGCCTTCAGGGCTAAATCGTATCGTGAGCACAATCGGCGGGTTTCGTCCCGATCGCGCGGCTACCGTGACGAGAATGTGTATTTCTTGTGCAGCACGTAACTCGTCAGGATCGGACTGAGAACGCCGATCGTGTGCGCGACGGTGTCGGCGTGAAAATGATAGCCGACCGCGGGAAGGACATGGTCCTTGAACAGGATACTGAGACCCCAGACCTGACCGAGGGCGGCCATGTTCACCAAAAAATAGCGCAGGTACTCGGCGAGGGATACGCGCCCAGAGCTTTCGAAAACGAGAAATTTCATCAATGTGTAGCCGGTCACCAGGCCCACCACGTAGGCCAGGACAATCGAAACCGAGTAGCTGGCGAACGTGGAAAACAGAATGCGCGCGCCGACATTGGCCGCCGCCGCGATGCCGCCTGACAGGACGAACCGGACGAAAACGCCTACCTGCATGGCTTTTCCGCGGTCACCAGAAACTGCTTACCGAGCACTCGCCAAGCAACCGGTAGCCGCAAATACAATTTCACGAGAAAGTCGGCCGTCGGCGTTCGTCCGTTCATCGTGTAGGGCAGAAACCGAGGGATGGCTTCCACAATGTTGAAACCGGCGAGCCTCAGTCCTTCCGAAAGCGACAGATCCGACAGCGGCAGATAGTGGTCGTAGAAATCCCAGTACTCGCGGTACGCGTAACGAATATTGGGGCCAAGAACAATGAACCGCCCCCCCGGCTTTAGAACATCGAAGACGTTTGCCAGAACGGCGTCGCATTCCGCCTTGTCCTTCAGATGCTCCAGGAAATTGGAGGTGAAGACGACATCGACAGCATTGCGTCCGATCGCCGACAGGTCGGTCGCAGCCGACAATGTGAACTCAACATCCGATCCCACGTGCCGGCGCGCATCCGGGTTCAGATCCACCGCGCATTTGCGACCGCAGGAGATGTTGTTGATGAAATCACCGTAACCACACGCCAGGTCAAGCACCGTCGCATCGGCTGGCACCCGGCGGCTGAAGAAGTCCTCGCACAGGATTTTCCAGACCCGATCCCGCTTCTGAATCCCAGCACTTTCAAAACGTTCCTGATACAGTTGAGCGAGAGTATCCATGTCGTCTCCTGAATATCCTATTGAACGAGCTCGGCCATTTCGCGTCCAAGACGCACGCTCTCGGCAATTCCACGGTCTTCGGGGTAGTAATAGCTGGTGTCTGCAGCCAGAAATCCTGGCACATCGGTCTGTATGGGTGGCAGCTGGTCGCGGAAATTCGGCCCGCATACGGGTTGTGCGTACCGCAACCGACTGACATGCGCGTCCAGCAGATCAGCTTGGCTCAGATCAGGGTTTATCTGACGCAAATATCCGAAAGCTTCGTCGGCGAATTCCTGATCGCTCCACCGCCACCTGCGCTGGTTCGTCGGCATGTAGTAGGGGATATAGACAAAACTGTCGGGCAGCGGCCTCAGATTCGAAAACTCAATTATTCCCGGTATTTCAATTTCTTCATCGACGATATTCACCCAGAAATTGCGACTGACAGAACGTTTCAGCCGGAACAGGAGACAGACGACACCGATATTCCTTATCCCTTCGTATTTCCGCTTGAGATCGTCGCCCAGCGCCGGCACGAGGCGTGGGACGAGCGCTGCCGGAACGGTCGAGATCACAGCGTCAGCGGGATAGAAAGTGCCGTTGGCCGAAAGTCCGGCGACCTTGCCGTTCTCGACCTCCACCCGCTGCGCAGGCGTCGACAGATGAATCCGCCCCCCGCCCTCCTCGATGCTCTCGACAAGCCGGTCGACGAGCGTCTGGCTTCCGCCGTCGATATATCCGAGCTCCTCCTGAAATATCGACTTCCGCGACGTCCCGATCCTGCGGATACGCACCGCAACCCATGAGGCCGATATGCCGTCGGCGAGGTCGTGGAACTTCAGATCCATGAGGCGCTTCCAGAGCTTTTCATAGACCTCGCGACCGGACCCACCCTCCAGCCATTGACGAGCCGTCTTCGCTTCGATCGAGGCGAAGCTTCTCCGGCGCGTCGTCAGGAACATCTGCACTCCGGTCCTGAATTTCGCGACGAGACTCAGATGCGGAAAGCGCAGCAGCGAGAAAGGGTCCCCCCAGGGATGAACGCGGCCTTTCATGAAGTAGCCCATCGACGTCGGCGTCCAGCGCATGGCATCAGCGATACCCAGTTCCTGAAGCAGGGCGAACGTCGGTTCATCGGACTTGCAGACGAAATGGTAGAAGCGTTCGATGGACACGCCGCCGACCTCGAAATGAGCGGCCATGCCGCCCGGCACGTTATCCGCCTCTACGACATCCACGTCATGTCCAAGCCGGATGGCCCTGTGCGCCGCCGCAAGTCCCATCGCGCCGGCTCCGATGACGACAACTCGGCTCATGCTTGCCCCTTCCCTCAGAAATCCAGAACGATCTCGCCATAGGTAGCGTTCAGGTACGTCTCCCGGATCGCCTCCTTCAGGGGCGTCGACCGTACCTTGAAGACCTCCGGCCAATCGGTCGTCGGAAATGTCTCGGGGATAACGAGAGCCTTCAGTTGGCTGGTCGTGAAGGGCGGGTTCCGATCGATCCGCGCGTAGAGGGCGAGCAGGAACAGGAAGACCCGATAGGGGATGTTGAGGACCACGGACCGCGCGTTGACCGTGTCCCGGATCAGACGGATAAGATCCCCGTAGAATATCTTCTCCTGGCCCGAAATATCGAAAGTGCCCGTCGTTCGCCCATTGAGCGCGGCAACGATCACCTCCACGAAATCTCCCACATAGAGCGGCTGCCGGACGTAGCGCCCATTTCCCGGAACCGGAAAGACCGGCGACCTGTCCATGAAGCGCCTGAGCCAGCCCAGGTGCTTTCTATCGAACCAACCGAACATCAGCGTTGGCCGCAGCACCGCGTGCGGGATATCGTGCACTTGGTCGACAAGATGCTCCTGAGCCCGCTTCGATCGCGTGTAGAAGTCATCCGCGACTGAATTGACGACCGAGGAAGATATCAGAACGAAGTACGGCGTTCCGTGCCTGCGCATCGCAGCCAGGACGTTCTGTGTGGCAACAACGTTGTTGTCGATGAATTCCTGCTCAACCAGCCCGCCGATCTGCGCCTGGTTGATCACAACGGCATCGGCTTCGGCAAAGGCGCCCTCCCAGGCACCGCCGCATGAGAGATCCGCCTCGATGACTTGAACCTCGGGATGTAGCCGACGAAGCAGCCCCGTGTTGGTCGGATGCTTGTCGATCCCGACAAGCTCGACGCCAGGTCGCGCTTTCAGTCTTGCTACGAGGTTCTGCCCTACCAATCCTGCGGCACCCGTAATCACGACTTTCATCTTCAGATATCCATGCGATTGAAAACCCGGACCGGGAGGTTTCGAATGATCAGCATGACGTATCGCCAGAACCACGGCGCGTAGACGACCGGTCCTCGCGCCTTTCGCGCCTGCCGGTAGATGATCGCAGCGATCTGCTCGGGGCTGGACCAAAGCATCCCGCGGCCGGCCATGCCGCGCGTCATCGGCGTGTCTGTCGGTCCGGGCTTGATCAGGAGCGCGCGCGGCCCGGTATCGGCAAAGCGGTGCGCAATGCCTTCGACGAAAGCCGCAACTCCCGCCTTCGCGGCTCCGTACACGTAGTTCGCGCGCCGTCCACGATCCCCGGCGACCGATCCAATCACGAGAAGCGTTCCGCGACGCTCGCGCTCGAAATAGGCGGCGGCCGCAAGGCTCCATGCGGCCACGGAGTTGAAATTCACGCGCAAGACCGCATCTGCCGCAGCCGGATCTTTCTCCGCTTCTCCCTGCAACCCCATAACGCCGTAGGCGATGAGAAAATGGTCGATACCACCCGCGAGAGCGGCGAACTCTTCCAGACGCGCCATGACGTCAGGCTCGCTAACAAGGTCGCAAACCGTGGTCTCGGCAAGGCGTGCCCCGCGTTCCCTCAAATCGTTCGCCATAGCCGACAGACGCTGGTCGTTACGCCCGACCAGCAAGATAGCGGCTCCCTCTGCCGCATAGAGCCTGGCCGTTGCCTCCGCAATCGCCGATGTCGCCCCGAGAATAACCAGACGCATGCCGACACCCCTCACCCTGCCACCCGCCGCCAGAAGCGGGACGAGAACTGCGGATCGACATGCTTTGCGAATTCCTGCCAGTCGGGATAGCCGAGGCGGAACATCTCGGCGCTCATCCGCCCATCTTTGGCGGGGTAGAGCCTTCCCTTGGCCTCCCGCACGATTGCATCGAGACGATCCAGGAACCGCGTCGTCTCGCTGCCCCTGTTCGGGAAATCGAGCGCGAGTGTGGTGCCCTCCATCGGGAAGGAGAGCATTCCAGGCGAGGTTTTGGTCCCAAATGTCTTCAGGACCGCAAGAAACGAACTTTGTCCGGCGTCTGCTATCGCCGCCAGCATCTCCCGCGTCGCATCCGCCTGCGCCGATGCGGGAACGACGGACTGGTACTGGTACATTCCGCGCCGGCCATACATCCGGTTCCAATTGTCGACGGCATCGAGAGGATAGAAAAACCGCGCAAGAGGAACCACCTCGCGCCCCGCACGCAGACGCCCCTTGTGATAGCAGACCGCATTGAACAGACGGATAGAGTGCCGGTTCAGGAGGAAGCCGGGAAAATTCACTGGCACCCGATACCGTCGCTCGCTCGAGCGAGGCGGCCGGTCGCTGGCGGGCGCGTGATTGGCGCGCAAAAACACGCCCCGCCCAGCCATGATCGTGTCGATCCAGGAGACCGCATAGGTCCACCCGACTTCGCTTTGCGTGGATAGTTCGAAGAACTCCTCCAGATTGGAAAAGGCGGTCTTCTCGACATCCATGAGGGTGCCCGCGATCTGTTCCAGCTTAAGCTCGGCCCAGGCGATGACGCCCGTCAGACCAAGACCGCCGATCGTGGCTCTGAAGAGGGACGGGTTGTCACGTTCGGATAGCTCCAGTTCCTGGCCGGCCGATGTCACCAGTCCGATCCGCTTCACCCAGCACCCGAAGGTTCCTGCAAGATGGTGGTTCTTGCCATGGACGTCATTGGCGATCGCTCCTGCCAAGGTGACGAACCGGGTGCCCGGCGTTACCGGCAGAAAGAAACCGCGGGGCACGAACATTCGAAGCAAGGTATCCAGCGTCACCCCGCCCTCGGCGCGGACGATGCCTGTCTGCGGATCGAACGCCACGATCCGATCAAGCCCAACCGTGTCGATGAGCGCACCACCGGGATTGAGCCCACTGTCGCCGTAGGACCGGCGCGCGCCGCTCGCCAGAATCGGAAATTTGCGATCGATCGCCTCCGCGATGATGGGAGCGACCTCGTCACGCCAAGCCGGGGCCGCGACCTCATGCTCGCCCCGGATCACGCCGCCCCAGGAGCGGATGTCCTTCGATGGCCGGTAATACGTCATAGGGCAGCAACGAAGAGCAGCGCGATACCGACCCCGAGCCCGATACTCGTCCGGTCGTGGATCGCGAAATTGACAGGATCGTCCGCCATTGCGCCGCGATGAGAGAGGAGCCAAATGCGGCCCACCCAGATTGAGAGAAGCAGGGGGATACCCCCGAGCAGCTCCGGATGGCTGTAAAAAGTCCCGCTCGCCATGCTTTCAATGATGAACAGCATCATCACCACAAGCGAGACGACCGCCGATCCGGTCCCCAATGCCAGCGTGAGAGGCGCATCCTCGACCACGTAGCCACGACTGCTCAGACTGCCGCCCCCCGCCTTCGACGACCTGACGATTTCTGTATGTCGCTTGGCGACTGCCAGGGAAAAGAAGAAGAAGACCGAGAACACCAGCAGCCAGGCCGGATGCGTGTCGGCAACAAGAACCGTTCCCATCACGATGCGGGTCGTAAAAAGAACGCCGATCAGCAAAAGATCCAGCAGCGGAATACGTTTGAGCCCGGCCGAGTAAGCTCCGGTGAGAACGAGATACCCCGCCAGAACAGCGGCAAAGACAGGATCGAGTGCAATTGCTCCCAGGAGGCTTGCCGTCAAGAGGAAGCACGCAAGCGCTATTCCCACCTCGATCCGCAGCCGTCCACTCGCCAGCGGCCTGTTCTTCTTGGACCAATGCTGGCGATCCGCGCTGAGGTCCGCCACATCGTTCAGCAGGTAGGTTCCGGATGTCACCCCGAGCAGACAAAGAAATGCCAGGAAAAACTCGACCACGAGACCCGGCGTGTTCCACTGATGGGACAAGACGAGCGGAACGAAGATCAGAACATTCTTTGACCAGTGATGAACGCGAAGCGCTGTGATCAACGTGGCGAAGTCGAACCGTGAATTTCGGAATTCCTTCAATATCGGTTTGCCGAGCGCACGCGCACGGTCGGCCACCGCGTCCGGCGCACCGGCAAGCACGATACCCGCAGAGCTTTGCCACACCTGGATATCGCTCGAACTGTCGCCGACATAGATGAAGCCGTCCGGGAATTTCTCCTGAAGATATAGAGACTTCTCGAGGCCCTTGAGATTGATCACGTCGGAACCGACGGCCGATGCAAAGATTCCAAGGCGCTTTGCGACGTCCTCGGCCACGCTCTTGTGAGCTGCCGAACAAAGATGGATCGTATGCCCTTCGGCCGCCTTTTCGCGGAGCCATTCGATGAGGTCTTCGCGATAGGGAAATATGAGCTCTTCGACCTCGATCTCGCTGGCAAGGGCCGCTTTCATGTACTGCCGCCCTGTCCGCAGCTTCCAGAGAGATCGCAAAAGTGCCGCAGGCTTGCGAAAGATCGCCGCGGCAGCCATCTCGTGCAAGCTGTTCGTGAGAATGAGCGTCAGGTCGAGATCAACGACAACCGGAATGCGCGCGTCTATACTTGACATGATAGACCCTGCTAATATATAAAAATTTATATTTAAAATATAGATAGATTATCTCGCATCATTATTTAAATTCAACAATGAAAGAAGCGTCAGAACCAATAAAGAATTAAATATTATGATAATAGACATGGAATTATAAAGAAAATCACCATAGATCAATGACGCAATGAGCGTGCAGATGAAAGCGGCGACAGACGTCACGAAGTTCATGCCGCTGGAGCAAGCGCCCGAAATTCTGCGGAAGTGATGGATCGCCATGGCCGAACCTGTCGGAATGACGATCCCGAACGAGAATGTCAGCACACCGAATGGCAGGAGGTAGTCGAAGATATCCTGGTCCGGAGTGGCATTCAGGTTCACATAGAACACAATGCCGGCTGCGAGCATGATCACGCCGGCGACCCGCAAAAGGGCGACCTCGGACACTCTCCCGTCAAACACCTTCCCCATTGCACCGCCAAGCCCGAAAAGCATCGCCAGAGGGATGAAATGCACCCCGATCTCCATCGGCGAATAGCCAAGGGCGGACAGCGAAAAGGGCGCGATCGTCAAATAGGACATGTAGGCGCCAACCGTCAGCCCGACTGCGCCGGCATAGATATAGAACAGCGGGGTTGAGGCGAGCTCCTTCAATGAGGACACGATGCCGAGCGGATGTATCTTCCGCTTGCGCGTCGCGTTCAGCGTCTCGCTGAAAGCGACCGCACTGAAAAGCAGCAAGGCGGCAGCCATCAGAAAAAGCAGCATGAATACGGCGCGCCAGCCGAACGTTTCAGTGATCCAGCCTCCAAGCAACGGAGCCAGCGCCGGGGATATGCCGATGAAGGACATGACCACGCCGAAGATCGACTTCACCCGCCTCTCGTCGTCGGGAAACGTGTCGGTGACGATCGGCTGCCAGAGCACGGCGGTCGAACAGATCCCGAATGCCTGAACGAAGCGGCCGACAAGAAACATCTCGATGCTGTCCGCGCCGATGCAAGCTGCCGTTCCAAGCAGAAAGAGGCATAAGCCGACCAATAGCACGGGCTTGCGCCCGACGGCATCGGAGACCGGACCATAAAACAGTTGCGTCGCGAAGGTGCCGGCAAAGAAGGCGGGCATCGAAAGTCCCACCATCGCCGCGGTCGTTCCGAAATCTCCCTGGATCTGGTCCAGTGCCGGCACGTAAATGTCGATCCCGACCATGCTGATGATCGCGAGTGCTGTGGCGAACAAGAGGATGTACCAGTTGCTCGTCGGGCTCTTGTTCTCACTCTTGGAGGTGGCGACGCTCATCAAGAATTCCTGCTGAAAATTGGATTGCGAAAAACAAAATTCAAAAATGGCAAAACACCTTATCTATCAGTAGATAGATAAATGAGCCGGGACGCTCTGTCAACCGGACGAACGAAGGTGCCAAGCCGCATCCCGTCGGAAAAAGCAGAGATTTTAATATATTTTCAGATGGTTAGAAGGAAGATAGGTGTTCATTGAACCTTATGGGCTCGGTTGCGCCGGCGCTTCTTCTGGCTAATGGGCTCGCCAACGATAGCGTCGCATTGCCTCACCGGATCCGGGTCAGAAGATCGCGCCAGTGCTCCACGGACAATTCGAAAAGCCCAGTATCGCCGGTGGCTTTGACCAGAACGGATGCACCGTGCAGGCTTGCGAGGATCTTGCAGGCGTACCTGTCGCATTCGCCTTGCGAAAAAGTGCCTGCCGCAATGGCCGAAACGACCTTCGACAGCCAGTCCAGCTTCAGATCATAGAATGCACGGAGCTCCACTCGTGTCGCCTCGTCCAGCAGGTTCTTTTCAGCAGAAAGGACGACACACAGGCTCATGTTGTCGAAGCCGACGACCTGGTCCTTGAAACCGTCGATAAAGGCATTCAAAGCGGCCTGCGCTGCTTTAGGCTCATGCTTGGGGTCTTCAAGCCGCGAAGCGAAATCGTTGCGGTATCGGCGCATGACTTCCGCTGAAAGGTCCCCTTTCGTGGGAAAGTGATAATGGACGCTGGAGCTCTTGATGCCGACTTCGCTCGCAATGTCGCGAAAATTGAGCGACTTGTAGCCGTTCAGCAGGATCGCTCGTTCTGCGGAGTCCACAATGGCGTCCCGGGTTGGCTTTCTCGCTGCGCCTGCGGCCCTGCGCATCCCGCGTTTCCTCGCCACGTAATTGCAATTCAAGGTGTCAAAGCACCAGAAGATATAATCAGCCGGAGCCATCGAGGCAAACAGGGAGATCACCACACGAAGACGACGTCGCCCTAAGAAACGGCAAGCCATTACAATTGCCGGGGAGCCAAACCGACTTTCTCGACACGATCCCAATCCCTGCCTGTTCGTTGCCCGCGAGATGCCGGTTCGTCAGACTGGCTCGGCTTGTTCCGAAAAGCGTGAAACCGCCGATGTCCGCCTGTTGATGTCGACGCTTTGAGTATCTTTGGGAACGGCGAGCGTGCGAAGATATTGGCCGTACGCTCCAGTGCCGTACCGGTTGGCGAGATCGCAGAACGCTTCCGGTGTGACATAGCCGAGATTGACGGCAATCTCCTCCGGACACGCGATCTTGAAGCCCTGTCGCTTCTCCAGCGTACGGACATACTCTCCTGCCTCAATCAGGCTTTCCGGTGTTCCAGTATCGAGCCAGGCATAACCGCGCCCCATGATGGCGACATTCAACTTGCCCCGCTCCAGATAGACCCGATTGACATCCGTAATCTCCAGCTCGCCTCTTGGAGACGGCCGCAGGTCAGCCGCAATATCGACCACATCACAATCATAGAAATACAGCCCGGTGACGGCCCAGTTCGATTTCGGTGCGGCAGGTTTCTCCTCCAGGGATACCGCACGCTGGTTGGCATCGAACTCGACCACGCCATACCGCTCCGGATCGCTGACATGATAGGCAAAGACGGTGGCTCCCTCCTCCGTCGCCCGAGCCTTTCGCAACAGATCCGGCAGCCCATGCCCGTAATAGATGTTGTCTCCCAGGATAAGGCAGGAGCGAGAGTGGCCGACGAAGTCGGCGCCGATCACATAAGCCTGCGCCAGGCCTCCGGGGGTCGGCTGTTCGGCATAGGAGAGCGCCAGTCCCCACTGGGAACCATCGCCGAGAAGACGCTGGAACAGAGGTACGTCATGTGGCGTCGAGATGATCAGGATATCCCTTATCCCTGCCAACATGAGGGTTGTGAGGGGATAATAGATCATCGGCTTGTCGTAGACGGGAAGAAGCTGCTTGCTGACACAAACTGTCATCGGATGCAGCCTGGAGCCGCTGCCACCGGCCAGGATAATACCCTTCATTTCAAACCTCTCGGATCAAAAAACTATTTTGAATAAATGGGTTA
The DNA here is from genome assembly GCF_037026715.1 of Breoghania sp. JC706. NCBI lineage: Bacteria > Pseudomonadati > Pseudomonadota > Alphaproteobacteria > Hyphomicrobiales > Stappiaceae > Breoghania > Breoghania sp. JC706. The sequence continues at coordinate 15,903 of NZ_JBANCG010000013.1, read as the reverse complement.
TAAGGTTTTTCGCACATACCGGAAGAATATCCCTCTTCCGATGCCTCTCGCAAAATGCACGGCCAACACGCCTGAGCCGGCCGCCCTTCTAGGCAGGCTCGCCGGATCGATCAGAAACCTCTTAAAATCAAAATCTTGAGGAGTTTCCTATCGATCCGACTCCGCAAATCGGATCAGAATATGGCCTAGAAGCGTCCGGCGTGCGGCTGAGGCGCGGCGGAGGAAACTTCTCTTTTCGAAACGGCGTCGGCGTCCGGGAAGGTCAGCAGATGCGCTGGCCATTCACATTCCGCCCACTCGTCACCGTTCGTCCATGCAATTCCCATCTCGTACTGTCCGTGAAATGCGGACGGGTCGATGTAAGCGTCAAAGCCGAGATCAGGACCGAACGGATCGCCGAACAACGCCTTCACATCGATTCTCGGGCTGCGCCTCGCCCGAACCCACGTCGTCTGACCGGCGCTGTCCGTCAGGATCAGATAAACCGTTCCGGGCTCCGATCGGGTCGCTCCGGGCACGGCAAGCCAGCCATCCACCGAGAGGATGGCGCCGATGTCCACCCTGCGCGGCGCCGGATAGACCTCATTGAGGACATCCACACCACCCAGACACGCATCCGTATTCTGGTGTCTGGTGCCCGTTGCGACGTCCTGCCTCACGACCGGATCGTAAGCGAAGCGTATCGAAACCTTCGGGCGGTGCGGCAAGTTTACCGCGTAGAACCTGATTTCGATATCCTGCAGCCACTCTGGAAACATGTCCTTCTCGGCCACAAGGCGAACGGCGACAACCTTTTTCGCATCACGCGCCTCGTCTCCCGCGTAAAGCTCGGCAAGTTCCGTGCTGTTCGCCACGATAGGCGAAAGCATGAACCCTTCCCTGCCCATGCCACTCACGTATCGATACGATTTCGTCGCGCCCGTGGCGGTCCGAACTTCGAGGGTTAGATTGCGGGGTTTGTAGAAGAGATCAGCGATCTTGCCGAACAGGCTCTTCCGAACCTCGATCTCGACGAAGATCGGATACCGGCTTTCCGGAACCGGCTGGTACGCGCCAATCACGGCACGTTTCCTGCCCAGTTCCGTCAACGGCTCCCGCGGCCCCTCTTCCGTTCTGGCAAGATAGAGGAAATTCTCCTTGAACTCGTATGGAGCGTAGCGCGTGAGCAGCGCCGGCCACGACGCCCCATCCGCGAGCGTTGGAAAATTCCTGTCAATCGGTGTGATCCGGAACGCGATCCGGTCCGGAGCGCGAGAACCTCGAAGATAATCCGCATTCGCGCGCGCAAGCGCTCCCGTGTAGGCGGAGTAGCTCTGCAACGTCGGGCGGGGATGCCAACTCGAACCACTCGCGATCAGATCCGACTGCCAGAACGAATAGACATCTGCGCGGCCCTCAAAGATCGGGAATCCGAACTGCCGATTCAGTTCGGCCAATGTCCTTGCATAGGTGGCAGACAAATAGGAGCCGTCCTCGATGAGGCGGGCAGCGGTCACGAAAGGATCCGCCAGAACCTGCTTCGCCTTGAAGAGCATCAGATAAGGCGCGGGGATCTGCTGATTGTGCCGCTCCACATCGTACCAGCCAAACAATGCAGCAACGAGGACCGGCATCAGCGCCCAGACGCGATTGCGCACGAAAGAGAGGCAAATGGCGAGCATCACCACCGCACATCCCGCCGCAATCGTCGCGTGCCAATCGTGGCGTACGAACCCGGCCTTGAAAGCGACGAAACCGAAGAGCGTCAGAATGCCCCCTCTCAACAGTCTCGTGCCCCGGTCTGCGGATTCAAACAGCGCAATTGCCAATGCGGAAAGACCGATGGCCGCAAAGATCACCAGATCGAGGCTGCGCCCCGACACCGCCATGGCCTCCGAGTAGCCGGAAATGACAGTAGCGAGACCCGCGAAGTAACCGGGAAATGCCCCGATCGGTTGCCCCGCCAGAATCCACAGCAACAAGCTCCCAAGGATTGCACTCGCCGCTATCGTGACCATCGCCGCGTGGGAGCGCTTGGCAACGCTCAGACCCAGAACCGCCAGAAAGGCAATAGTCGCCAGCGGAAAGATCGACCCCTTGACAAGCAACAGCGCCGCAAGCCCGGCGGACGAGATCGCCAGCGCAAGCAGTTGCCCCGCCTCGCTGCGCTTGTCAGCCTCCGCCTTCCTGCCCTTTTGCCCCGACACGATGACCTTCTGAACGGCAAGGACATAGAGTACCGGATAGGACAAAAGCAGCGCATCACGCGACAGGGCACCAAGCGCCAGGACAACGCCCGCCAGAAACATGTCCCGACCGCCCCGCGAAAAAGCCCGGAACAGCGCCCAGCCATAGCCCGCAGCAAGGATCCCGCCGGCAATCAATATCATGCCATACGTGGAAGGGTGGTAGAGTTGAGAATAGACGCTCGAATAGGGCCCGAACGTGAACTTGATGTCGCGGCCGAAGACAAGCCCGTCAGCGACGGCCTGGTTGAGCCCAAGCATCCAGGACGGATCCAGTCCCCAATTCGGCATGGACGGCCCAAGGGGAACCCACACAAGCACACATAGGATGCCGAGCAGAACCCGTCCAAGGAGCCACAGCACGTGCCGGCGAGTGTGGCCGGTGTCCCCGGAACCCGCTCCCTTGTAAAATTCTCGCACCACGCGCGCCTCCCAATTCCAGGAACAAAATATTCTCTGTTTTTAAGAATATTAAATCAGATAAACGCATATCTTTCAGTTGAGATATTCTATCGTTCTTCTCAGCTCTGTTCGAAAATCCGTTTTTTGAGACCATTGCGACCAAGTAGCCGCTTCCTTGGCGCACATTCCCGACATCAATTCCTCAACTGCTTTGGCAAACTGGGGGCGTCCGACCTGCCACGGGCGGACCAGGCGCCCGGCATTCAGCTTCTGGATATGATTGATGCAGAGAACCTGATCCATGTTCGCCGGAATGCCGATGACGGGCGTACCGGTATTGAGCGCTTGGTAGGTGGTCGGGCTGCCGCCGTTGGTGATCACGAGCCTGGCAGCCCGGGCAATAGCCGATCCGGAGACGAACTCGGCCGAAAGCACTTCTGACGGCCATGATGCAGGTCGGTCCCCGTCCGCAACGCCACTGACGCACACCGGATAGCCGGCGGCGATCAGCGCGTCGACCACTCGGTTCCGGATCCCCTGTCCGCCCGACGAGCCCAGGGCGGCGTAGACATAGTCGTCCTTGTCGAGCGCTTCGAGCCACCGTTCGGTTGTTCGGGAGGCGTCTGTCGGCTCCCATGTCACATGTCCGATGAAGCGCTCGTGCGGCGCGGGTGCGAAGGCGGCAAAGCTTTCCGCCACATCACAGAACAACGTCCGGTCGCCGCCGGCCCATCCCTGCAGGCAGTGTTCGTAAGGCTCAAGGTTGAAGTGCCTCCGCGCGTCGTTCAGCGGTTGCGCCTGCGCCTTGAATATAATCGGCGTCAACACCGGCATCAGCCTGCGCGACAGCGGCACCCGGCTCAGCGGAAACTGTCGGAGCTCGGGCACCGGCAACAGATGCCCCGCGTAGGCCCGGCTCCAGTACGCATTGATGAGATTGAGATAGGGGATGCCCCGCAGCCGCGCGCTGATGCTCAGGGAATGGCGAAAATCCCCCAATACCCAATCCGGCTTGACCTTGTCGATCACCGCCAGCTCTTCATAAGCGTACCGGATAAGCTCTTCCGAGCGATACAGCCTCTTTCCCATCTCGACGTTGTCGAGAAAGGTCTGTGCCGATTTCGAGGCAATCCAGTGCAGTTTTATTCCCGGTTCGTCGTAGACGAACCGGAATCGTTGGGCGACCGCGAAATGAACATCATACCCCTCTTCGAAAAGGGTTTTCGCAATCCGATAAACGCGCACGACATGCGCAAGCGTTACGGCCTCCGCAAAAAGGAGGGCTCTGCTCTTGCTCATCTGAACACCACCGTCGCAGCTTGAACCCGCCAATGCCCGTCAGGACACGGTCTGGACGCGCCAGAGCTCACGTTGCGACGACGCCTCGGTCATCGGATTTCGGCCATGCAGAGCAAGGTAGTTGTCGACGAGGATCAAATCCCCGGCTTTCCAGTCGTGCTCGTAGCAGACCTTTGCCGCATATATCCGTTGGTTCATGTCTTCGATGAACTTGGCGCTTTCGTCAGGTGCAAGCCCTTCGACCTCCTGCGAGAACGTCTGATACTGGGACCGGCTGCCTTCCTGATACCGCAGGATCGGTTCCTTGGTGAACGGATGGGTGTGAACGAGCGGATAGGTTCTCGGATGACCGCCAAAATAGGTCATCTTGGTATTGTAGGTGATGTTGGTCGATCGCCAGAGTTCGACAGTCTCCGGTCCGACCTGATGCAGGATTTCCCGGCCATCGACCAACACCGTCTGCCCTTCGCCAGACTGCGGCGGCGTCCTGCAGTACAGCATGAACAGATCAGCGCAGAACCATTCGTCATCCTTGACCCGCTCATGATCGAGCGGAAGCATGCTGAGGTCCCAATGGATCGGCGTTTTCTCCAGCGACTGCACGAATCCGGTGGGCTTTTCCTCGGGCTGCACCACGTGCACCGGCCCGAAGTGCCACTGATAGATATCGCCGAAAGGCTGGCAATATTCGACCAGTTCCTGCCGGTCCTCGAAACCGCAGTCCCGCATGCAGACGAAAGAAAAGAACGAAACGAGGCTCTTCATGAGCCGAGGCGAAAATCCGAGAGCGCTCCCCGGCGCATCCCCCTCGATGAGGAGACCGAATTGCGGCGGTCTGACAATCGACAGCCGAACGGCGGGATCCACGTTTTCGTCGCTCTCTTGATAGATCCAGACCTGTCCGTCCCGGTGAATGGCGAACGCGCGCGCAGGATCGATGCGCGCGTGATCGATATAGCTCAACCGCCCTTCCAGATCGCGATGGGTAACCTTGTGCCAGGGAGCCGACGCCTGCGCTGCGCCTTCGATGAAGGCGAACGTGTATTTCGGACCGCTGTTGTCGTATTGGTGGACAGACAGACGGACAGCTTCCGGATAAGTCTGGTTCAAGACTGCCGACAGCGCCTGGCTGCGATACATCATCTCGTACGACTTGTCGCGGATCTGCGCAAAATACGCTTCTTCATCGATGCCCTCGTCGCACCGCGGCCGCAGGTCGTTGTAAAGGAAATTGCACATCTGGTCGTGAGCAGCGGTGAGCTTCGCATCCTTACCGACAGCCTCAATGAAGGCGGAGAGATCGGCATAGGGTAACGCGGCCTTTTCGATGAGACCTGCCCGCAGCTCAACCGAAGTGCCATCCCTCCCGACGAGATCCTCCAGCGAAGCCCAGCGGATATGCGGGCTCGACCACAGTGTGCGCACTTCCTCGTCATAGAACCGGCGATCCGCATCGGAGACGCCGATGATGTCGTTGAAGGTCGTTCCGTCCGAAACCACCGTCAGCGAAACCCCACGCGGATAGGCGCTGACGATTGCCTGGCACATCTCGTCGAGCCGCCGCAGTGCAAGCACCTCGCCGTAATCCGGCTTCGGGCCGCTCGTCTTGGCGTGAAAATTCAGGGACTTGAAGGGAAAGCCCGGCAGCACGATCTCGACCGGCCTATCGTTATCGACAAATGTCGAAAGCGTCTCTTCAAGTCTCCGCTTGCCTTCATTTTCGAACTTGTCGCCATCCGCTATTACCAGATACGAACCGATTATGGAGCTGAGCAGCTCCGTTACTCTGGTCTGATAATTCATTTTACCAATTCCTTTGTCTTTTCTTCGAGGGTCTTCTTGTATTCGACCCAGACAGGGAACTCCGAAATGTCCCAGACGTCGGCGATGAATTCGTCCCATTCCGCCATGGACCAACCGAGATTGCGCACGGCATAGAGGCCGAAGACGGCGGTCACCCGGTAATTCGCGGCGCAATGGATGAAGACGCGCTCGTTCTCCGCGGCCCGCATTTCGGCCTCGAAGCGGTCGTAGTCCTCCAGAGTGGGGTTCTTGAAATCGATCGGGATCAGCACATACTTCATGCCGAGCGAGGCAACGAGGCCGGCTTCATCGTCGAGGCTGTAGCGCGGATCCTGCGGAGCGAGGTTGATAACCCGATCAAACCCCTGTTCCCGAACCTCGGCGAGTTGCTCCTCGCTTGGCTGGCCCGCCGTCCAGTACGTGTCGGACACTTTTCTTAAATTCAGAATTTCATCAATCATAACAATATCCTCTCTGAAATTCGCAATCGGCTCCCTTAAAAGGTCTCGATGAACGGAGGACGCGGCAATTGCGTCGTCAGGAAACGGTTGCCGGGAGAGCATCCCTGCGCGCGGAAACCTGGGCTCGTATGAAGGAGGCAAAGTCCGTCGGGCTTGCGAAGCTGAAATCAGGCCTGGCGGCCATCAGCTCCTGCGAACTGCCGTATCCCCACAAGGCGGCCGCAAAGCGCATACCGGCAGCCCGCGCAGTCGCCATGTCGATACGGGTGTCGCCGACGAACAGACACTCCTCCGGCGAAGCATTCAGTCTCCTCGCGATGTGCAGGGAAGACTGGGGATCGGGCTTCTTGGGAAAGGCGGTGGAAACGCCAAGCACTTCGTCGAATACATCTTTTGCAAACAGCGCCCGGTGCAGCCGCATGACCATCGCCTCGTCCTTGTTGCTCAACAAGGCCATCGGCAGACGACGCTCGATGCAGGACTGCAGCATGTCGCCGACGCCGTCGTATAAACGGGTGCGGAGAGCCACGTTTTCGCCGTATCTCAGCAAATACGTGGCTAGGAATGCCTCTCCGTCCGTGATCTGCCTGAGATCGGCAATCCGGCGCACCATTGCCGCCGAACCACCCCCGATCCATTGTCTGAACTCGTCCGTGCCAAACCCGGGCCGCCCCCGCTCCTGAAGCAAGGCGTTCATCGTATCGGCAATGTCGCGGACGCTGTCGGCAAGCGTACCGTCAAGATCAAAAATGACCGCTTTGATGGAAAGCATGGAAAAAACTCGATCAAGAATATACATAGTGGCACGGTCGACCGTTGCGGAACATCAGACGACACGCTTCTGCTTCCACATCCGAGCGCCGCTCGAGAAAGATCTGGCCATCCCTCTTTACGGCGACCGAATGCCAGGGCGTGCGCCAGATATCGACGCAAGGCACGAGCCTGATTCCGAACTTCTTCGAATTTTCACCTTGCGGATGGATCGACAGACGAACCGCATCCGGTCGCCGCGCCTCCAGCAATGCACTCCAGGCGTTGCTGCGCTGGATGACCTGGTACGCAGTGGCGCGCGCACGTTTCTGAATGGCGGTGTTGCTGAAGCCCGAAAACTCGCGCATGCCCCGATAATCTTCAAACAGGAAGCGGGTGATACCGAGATACATGCTCCGCGCGCCGGCGTCCTCGCGCGCCTGTGCGGAAATGCTATCGATCGCTTCACCATGTTGCTGCGTCAAGACCTCCCGCATGCGCGCAAGATCTGTCAGTTGCGGGTAGGCATCTTTCAGGTCGAAGTACGCAAAGAAGTCGGGATAAAGTTCCGACGTCCATCTCTTCAACTCGTCCGTATATTCCGTCACGCGATTGTCGGGGATCTGCACGAGATCGGAAAAGACGTATCCATCAGAACAGATCTCGACCACCGCACCGGGAGGGTAGATGTCCTCAATGGAACGGCAGAGCCCGGCCAGTTCGTCGAGCGCCAACCTCTCCGCGAGATCCGGCATGTAGCTGAGTGTCTTGCGCCGGTTAGGCGACTTCCCCGGAAAAGCGGGGAGGATCATTGAAATCGGCTCTCCAGCGACAATCATCTTTCGGATCTGGTTCAGATGATGCGTAGCTGCAGCCTCGGAAATTCCCTTTTCGGGATCGAGCGGATTGTTCCGTCTCATAAGCTCAAAGAAAATACGATGGTCTTTTTCTGATGAATTCTTGATATGATCGTCAAGAGGCGAAAAAGGGGCGGAAATTGCACCTTTCATATTCAGCTCCTACAATCGAATTAATAAAATATATATTTATTTCAATTAATGAAGCCGATGATAAACGCTGCCCGCGAAAAAATCAATCTATCGATAGATAGGTTTTTATGCACAAATTTTAGGCAAATACGCCGCTACATATTGCGACCTCGTGTCGGCAACGGCCGCAATGCGCACCTCTGGCCGGACACGATCTGTGGTCGGCCAGGTGCGGCGACTTCCCTCTCGTAGCGGAAGCTACAAATCGCCGGGCGCGGCCAGGAGGAGCCTGACCAACGGATTTGGGAATCGGCGCGACATGGTGACAGCGTAGAACGTCTCCACGATGCCAGGCAATTGACCGCCCTCCACCAGAACGCCCGCCGCAATCTCGTCTTTCACGACGACGGGCGGAAGAACGGCCAGCCCGATGTCCTCCCGGGCAAGCAGTCGCATCATCGCCATGTCCTCGACTTCCGCCACGATCTGCGGACGAACGCCGAGGCGGTCGGCCAGCGCATCGAAGCCGGTGCGGACGCTGCTGTCGACAGTCGGAAGAATGATGGGGTGTTTTCGAAGCCGTTCCTCAAGGCTAGCCGCGTGCCTCAGTCGGTCCGGCGTCCCCACGAGGCTGACCTCCCTCTCCGCAAGCCGATGGGTGACGAGAGGGGTCAAAGCATCGATTGGCGGCGCTTGATTCAGCAAGACAACATCAAGATTGAGCGCCTGAAGCGCGCGCAAGAGTTCACCTGCGCTGCCGGATCGCAGAACGAGGTCTATGTCCATGCGACCGAGGACCGGACGGAGAAACTCCATCTGGAAATTGCGCGACAACGTGGCGAGTGAACCGACACGCAGCGCCTGCCGAGCCGCTCCTGTCTGGTGCAACGTGGCGAGCATTTCGTCGCCCGTGGCAAAGATTGCGTCGGCATGATCGAGAACGATCTGCCCGGCCTCGGTCAGATGAAGTTGCCTCCCTCGACGCTCGAACAGCGGATGCCCCAGACGCTCCTCGAGTTTGCGGATCTGCACCGACAGCGCCGACTGAGTAAGGTTCAGCCGCCCCGCGGTGCGGGTGAGATTGCCGTCGTGTGCAACCGCCCAGAAGTAGCGCAGATGGTTGTAATTCAGCGATGTCATACCGTTCGATTATAGCGAACGATTTAACGCCAACAATGAATTTTTCTTCGAACCCAGCATTCGATACCGATGGCATCCCCGCCGCTATCCATCGAGGGCTTTGCCTTGTCGCTCAACTTTCTCCCGCTTTCCGCACCGCTCCTGCTGCTTCTCGCCGCCATCCCTGGATTTTCAAGGAACGGCCACCGTCCATTGTTGGCGCCAGTCTTCGCGGAAGGCGCCGCGTTCTGCGCCCTTCTGATCGCGATCGCTTCGCTCACACTGCTGATCCTGAACGGCCCCGGCGACAGTGGACTGATCGGATGGGGCGGCGCAGGTCTGTCAGCGCGGCTCGATGCGGTGAGCGTGGCGATGCTCGTTCTGGTCGCGTTCATCGGTTGGATCGTCGTGCGGTATGCCCGCACATATCTCGATGGTGAAGCTCGACAGGGCCTGTTTATCGGTTGGCTCTGCGCTGCGCTCGCGGCGGTCCTCTTTCTCGTCCAGGCGGGCAATCTCACCCAGCTTGTCGCCTCGTGGATCGCGACCAGTGCGGCGCTGCATCGCCTGCTTCTGTTTTATCCCACGCGCGTTGCAGCTCAGCGCGCAGCACGCAAGAAACGCCTGTTCTCAATAGTCGGCGCAGCCGCACTGGTCAGCGCAGCCGCCCTCGTTTGGATAAGCTTCGGCACGACGGATATCGCCGCGATCAATGCGCTCGCCCGCTCCAGCGACGCCTCCGGGCCCGTGATCACTGCCGCAGCCCTGTTCGCAATCGCTGCGGTCCTGAAATCGGCACAGTTCCCGACACACGGCTGGCTCACCGAGGTCATGGAGGCGCCGACGCCAGTCTCTGCCCTGCTTCATGCCGGCGTGATCAATGGCGGCGGCTTCCTTTTGATCCGTTTCGCCGACGTGATGCTCTCCGCCCCCGGTGTGCTCGCCGTTCTGGCTATGCTTGGCGGGTTCACTGCCCTCTTTGGTGCGCTCGTGATGCTGACCCAGCCGGCGGTCAAGACGTCGCTTGCCTGGTCGACCGTCGCGCAGATGGGCTTCATGATCCTGCAATGCGGCCTGGCGCTCTTCCCGCTGGCCTTGCTCCACATTGTCGCGCACTCGCTCTACAAGGCACATGCGTTTCTGGCCTCCGGCGGAGCCGTCGAACAAGTGGCCGCCATTCGCCGTCCCGGGCCGGTCGCCGTCCCGAACGGCGCTGCTGTGGGCCGCGCCTTCCTTATCGCGCTCGCGATTTATGCCGCAATTGGCGCAGCGTTCGGGTTCACGTTCGGCTTCGAGCACAAATCACCCCAGGCAGTCGCACTCGGCGCGATCCTGATCTTCGGCGTCGCCTACCTGCTGGCCCAGGGGCTCGCGGATGCCGCCCCCCAACCACTGACGCGCAAGACGGCGATCTACGCCAGCGCTGCAGCAGTCGGATATTTCGCGCTCCAGACCGCAGCCGAATGGCTGACAGCTGGGGTTCTTCCGGCCGCGCCCGCACCAGGCCGGCTGGAATGGACGCTGATGGCGCTTGCGGTACTGAGCTTCGGGGTGGTGGCAGTGGCGCAGGCGCTGTTCCCGCTCTGGGCATCTCACCCCGCCGCAGCCGGCCTGCGCGTCCATCTTTCCAATGGCCTCTACGTCAATGCCACGATCGATCGCATGCTCGGCGGCTGGTCCGTCCGCAAGGCGTCGTGAACCCTCAAGAACAAGGACAACGCCACATGCTGATGAACGTGACCAAGGCGCCGCCGCTTTCTGCTGATGCGATCATAGCGGCCGCCAATCGCGCGGCACGCGCCATTCCTCCCCTTTGGCCACTCGCCTCAAGCGTCGCGGTGAATCCATTCCTTGGCCAGATGAACGAGCCGCTCGCCGCCGCCGCGGCACGTCTGCGGCGAGCTGCCGGCATCGCTTTGACCATGCCGCGGTCCTGGTATCGTGAGAAGTTGCTTTCTGGCGAGATCTCCGAAGAGGATCTTCTCGCCGCCTTCGACGCCGCGCCCGCAGCGCTCCGGCCTAAGACGTTCGCAGCTCTGAAAGAAGCAGAACTCGCCGATAGGGCAGAGCCGCACGCCGTCGCGACCGTCGCCGAACTGGCACGAGAGGCTACGGCGGTCGACTGGACCGGCATTGTCAACGACCGTATCAGTCACTGGGCATCGGGATATTTCGATCTGGGACAGGCACTGTGGACCGGCGCACACGCGCGCAGCGCCTACACCGCGTGGCGGGCTATCGCCATCCACGACCTGACGCCAGAGATCCTTGGCCTTTCAGGCTTCGCGCAGCGCGTGGCGGAGGCTCCGACAAACGCCCACGACGCGCTTGTCGAATGCGTCTTCCGACTTGGGCTCAGCGAGGCGGCGCTGGAAACCTATTTCCATCGCCAGCTGACGACCCTGGGCGGCTGGAGCCAGATCGCCCGCTATCGGCTCTGGCAAGCCGAGCTCGGCGGCGAGACCGATACGTCTGTAACAGACCTCCTTGTCATACGCTTGATCTGGGAGGCGGCTTTGCTGAGCCAATATGCGCCCTCGGTAGAGCAACGGTGGCACGCCGCTATCGCAGCCTACTCGGAGCCGGTTTCCGCGACCCCCGGCGATATCGTCGATGCGATCCTTCAGGAGGCTGCCGAACGCGCCGCGCAAAGGCGCCTCCGCACCCTTCTTGAGAAAACGCCTGCCGCTCCCGCTATCCCCGGTCGTCCCAGGCTTCAGATGGCTTTCTGCATCGACGTGCGCTCGGAAGTGTTTCGCCGAGCGCTGGAAAGCCTCGATCCCGGGATTCAGACACTCGGGTTCGCGGGGTTCTTCGGCATGGGCATCGGCCATCGTCGCTTCGCCTCAGATGTGGTCGAGGCACGCCTGCCGGTGCTCCTGAAGCCGGTCATATTCACATGCTCAGGAGAGCCGACGCCAACGACTGAACGGGCAGATCTGGCCGCTCGGATCTCGGCTCGCGCGAAACGCGCCTGGAACCGCTTCAAGCTGGCTGCCATTTCCTCCTTCGCCTTCGTCGAAGCCACAGGTCCGCTTTATGTCGCCAAGCTGTTTCGAGACGGACTGGGAATGACGCGCAATGCAGCGCCGAACGATCCCGCGCCCCGCCCCGTTTCAAATCTTGACCTCGACACGAAGCTGGCGATGGCAACGAGCGTGCTCAGGGCCATGTCCCTGACCGAGGGTTTCGCGAGGCTTGTACTGATCGCGGGACACGGCGCAAACGTGGTCAATAATCCACACGCCAGCGCGCTGCATTGTGGCGCCTGCGGAGGATATTCGGGCGAAGTGAATGCGCGGCTGCTTGCTTCGCTGCTCAACGACCAAGACATGCGCGCCGCTCTGGCCGAGCACGGCATAACCATACCGAAGGATACCCTTTTTCTGGCTGCGCTACATGACACGACAACCGATGCCGTCACGCTCTATGCCACCGATCATCCCTCTAACGCCCATGCCGAAGATGTGAAGCAGGCAGAGCAATGGCTGAAATCAGCCGGCACGCTGGCACGGGGAGAAAGGGCGCTGCGCCTGCCACGGGCGGCGCGCGGTCAGGACATTCCGCATCGCGCCCGCGACTGGGCCGAGCTTCGGCCCGAATGGGCACTCGCCGGCTGTCAGGCGTTCATCGCGGCGCCGCGGTCGCGCTCGGCCGGGCGCGATCTGGCGGGGCGGGCCTTCCTCCACGACTATGACTGGCGGCGCGACGATGGCTTCGGCGTGCTTGAACTGATCCTGACCGCGCCAGTCGTCGTCGCCAGTTGGATCAGCCTTCAGTACTACGGCTCGACGGTTGCGCCCGACGTCTTCGGCGCAGGCAACAAGTTGTTGCACAACGTCACCGGCGGCATCGGCGTGGTCGAGGGCAATGGCGGCCTCCTCCGGGCCGGATTGCCGTGGCAATCGGTTCATGACGGCGAACGGCTGATACATGAGCCGCTGCGGCTTTCCGTGCTGATAGAGGCGCCACGTGAGGCTATCGCGAACGTTCTTGAACGTCACAGGGAAGTGCGCGCGCTGTTCGACAATCGCTGGCTGCATCTTCTTGCACTCAATGACGAGGGTCGTGTTGCGTGGCGCTATACCGGCGACCAGCGCTGGGAAAGCTGCATCACCGAGGCGAAGAAAAAGGGGGGAACCGTGCGGGGGCTCGAGTGAAGGACCTTCCGGCACATATTGCTGACCTTCAGCCGGAAGCGATCCACCGCCTTCTTGATGAAATCGCCGATGTGCGAAACCCGGTGGTGCCGTTCCCAGACCCAAGCATTTGCCGGTGCTTGTCCATCTGGTGCGGCATGCCGTTGATCCAACCCCGCCACCCGGGGTCCGCGAACGGAGGAAGAACAGTGTCGCTTCCCAATGACGATGAGTTGGAGAAAAACCAGAAACGGATCGCCTGGGTCCTCGCGCACCCGGGGGTCAGCCCATGGCTGAAGGAGGCTCTGCAGGCCGCGCGGGAGCGCGATCCCGTCGACGTCTTGAACGAGCTGGAAATATTGAGCCTGCTATTGCGCTCGGAATGCAATGCCAGGATCCGGGCTACACTCCCCGATTCAATATCAGGACGCGGACATTCGACACTCTGGAAGAAGCCCTGATCGATTAGGCATCGCGAGGTAGCGGGAAAAAGCTATCGCGGACGATCAAAAGCCTAGCTTGGCATCAAGCCAAGACTGCCGATCTCCGATGCTTTACCCCACCTCACTCCCACTCGAATATTTTTTTCGCCCTAAGCATCTGATATATCTGCGAAAAATAATTCCAGCGGCCGATTATGCCGTGTAGGGTACCGTCAAAAACCTAGCCTCTTGATTTTGCTGAGTTTTCAGGCGTCAACCTTGCTGAAAAAATTCTGTGAACTTTCGGCATCTATCGGCTGCTTCGCAGTGGGGCAGCAACCACAAACGTCGAATCTGATGCGTCGATAAAGTACCGTCAAAACCGGCAAAATCAATGCTCCCACTTGGTCGTGGATCGGCGGGCTGAGATCGAACACATTGCATGGACGGCAGAGGTTGAGAGTTGAAGACAGTTTCTCGAGAAGAGCTATACGAGCTGGTTTGGTCCAAACCCATGACCAAAGTTGCCGCAGATTATGGCGTTACGGGTACCGCGTTGAAGAAGACCTGTGATCGCCACCACATTCCAACACCAGAACGTGGATACTGGGCGAAGCTGGAACACGGAAAGCGGGTCAACAAGGAAGCACTACCGCCACTGAGGGAACCAAACTTGGCTACCGTGAGGATATCAGGAAGTTCTGAGCAGCATCTGTCTCCGTCGGTCCGCGACGCCAAGGAAAAAGCCAGAGACAGGCTCCACAAGCACGCTACGGCTAAGCCGCTTCTGGTCTCTGAATCCGAACCGACGCTAAGCATCGTTGAACCGCCGTCTCTCGCTGCTACAAGGCGCGCGATTTCGAAAGCGCGTCCTGACGACCAAGGTTTCGCGTCTGTTCGCTCGAAAGGCGTTGTCCCGCTCAAAATTGCTCCTGCTTCCATCGAACGGGGAATTCGGATTCTAAGCCAGTTGTTCACTCTTGCGGAAACCCAAGGCCATTTGCCCAAGGCGACTGAAGACGGGGTGGTGCTCATTGTCGAGAATGAGTCAATTGCGTTCGGCCTGGAGGAACAGCCCGAGAAGACCTTGCATCAACCAACAACCGCGGAATTGAAGCGACGGGATGAACGGGCGCGCTGGGGCCACACCACCGATCCGTGGTCAAAGTACGACCAATTTCCATCCGGTCGGCTCGCTATCGTCATTCACGCCAACCCATACTCAGGTCTTCGCCGCACTTATTCAGACGGAAAGACGCAAACACTGGAACGCATGCTGCCGGACGTATTGGCAGGTTTCGTCGGGCACGCCGCCTACATTAGTGAGCGCAGGAGAGAATCCGACGAGCGGGAACGCCGCCACCGGGAGGCCGAGGCTCGACGCCAGCGTGAAGAGGCATTCAATAGCCGCGAGAAGCGCCGCATGGAGTTTGTGGATGCAGTTCATGAGCAACTGACCCAACGGGACAAACTTACTGCAGTGCTGCATCATCTCGAAAATGCAAGGTCTGAGGATGCTGCAAGAGTGAGTACAATGGCGACTTGGGTGCGGCAACGTCTGAAACAGATTGATGCCCTGATCAGTCCCCATTTCCTCGATATTTCGGCGAGATCGTCGAAAGTCGACTTCGCCGAGCCAGGTCCTGAACAGGAAGCTGAAAGCGGCAGCTATTACTATTCTCCCCCCATCACCCTCCAACTCTGGTCTATCGACGACGCAAAGGGGCTAGCCACCTCGTACTCGCCGCTGGAGTGGACACACGCCTTGGCCTTGCCGCTTGAGGGAGCCGAAGGGGAGTAGGCCGCTCCGGCTGGCTGATACGAAACCGTGGTTTTTAGCCATCAGAGTCCGAGGATTTGTATCAAGGTAAAGGCTGCGGGTTTGCCAGATGCCAGATTTACTAACCGTTACGACGCTAAACGGGACATTTTCAAACTGGTCGGCGGTTTAAAAATGAGCTAGAAAGTTCACCATGAGTGAGCAAAGCGAAGGAAAGCTAAAACAGCTTGAGCGCCTCCTCCCAGAGGGCTTGCTCGTCGATTCCTCGTGGCTCTCCGCACGCGACTATTACACTTCCTTGCGCACCAAATATGTCGCCTCAGGCTGGCTCGAACAGCCAGCACGCCGGGTCTATAGACGCCCCCGCGGACAGTTGAGCTGGCAGCAGGTCGTTATCTCGCTCCAGACGATCCTCGACCATCGCCTCGCCGTTGGTGGCCGAACAGCTCTCGAACTGCAGGGCTACGCCCATTACCTCTCGCAAGGCGGTTCTGAGGTCCATCTTCACGGCCCA